>JAKUOU010000062.1 GCA_022451065.1 Pedosphaera sp.
TGTTATTTGCAGGCTTTCTCCCGATTCAGAGCCGATAATGCCCACCATCGCCCGGCCGTCGTTGAATACTGCTGTGTAGGCGATGTACTTCGGATCAACCTGCCGCGACGGGTCAATGATCGAGGCAAGCAAGCCCTCCCCCGAGCGATCGGTGATTGATCGCAGATCCGGGCCAAGCTGCTTGTCCGGCGCGTGGCACTCGGCACCAAGCCTTGTATAACCTAAACGACCCTCCTCAGCGTCGCCCTTCAACTTGAGCGCTGGTAAAAACTTGGCCAAGGCCTCAGCACGATCTGAAGAAACAACGGTGTCGAAAATGCGCTTGGCCCGTTCCGCCGTTGACTTGTTGCGACTCTTCAACAAGCGATCCCGATGCACTGCTGAAAATCCATTTGCGGAAATGCGCCTGGTATCGAGCGCTCCAAGCAGCTCCCCCTGCCAAGCCGAACGACTCAGCAACACATCCAACGCCTTTCCTCGCTCATTTGCATGCAAACTTGGCCAAGCGCCAAGTAACATCCTGGCTGAATCAATCTGCGACATGTTTCCTACTGCCTTGATGGCATCAGAACGTATGGCAGGATTTTCAGTTGGTTGAATCAGCTTGGACAAGGTGGTCAACACACCATCGTGCAACGCGCTCCCGCGACTCAGCGCTGCGATTGCCGTAGTTCGAAGCCGGAGACTTGCACCCGAATCAAGTGACACTCGCTCGGCTTCTTTTAAAATATTTTTGAGCTTAGCCGTTTGTTCCGGAAATCCCCCCTCATCCAGGCTGGCTAAGCCGACGCCACCTTGGCCAAGCATACCCATCCAAAGCTTGGCCACACGAAACACATCCTCCGACTTGGCCTTATGCCATATAGAATCAAGCTTTTTGCTTAAAACAGCTTGTTTTTTTTTTATACCCATCCGCATCAATTGTTCAAAAAGTGTTCCACCCGAAGACGACACCCGGAGCACCTGCTCGTAATGTGTATCAGCCGAACTCAAAAGTGCCGCCTCAAAATATGGAAAACGAATATCCAACAACCCTTCGGAAATAAATCTTGCAAGTGACTCGCCAATATTTTGATTAGAAAAATATCCCGCTGTAAACAGTTGCTGTAGCACCACTTTGTGTTCTCGTTCGTTCAATTGACTGACCGATCCAAAATCAAAGAATGGAGCAAAATATTCCCCTTCGTCGGGAAATTTCTCGGCCAAGCGATACGCCAACCGTCGCACGTAAGAATGCTTGTCAGACAACGCTTGCCCAATTGTATCGACGTCCAATTCCCCCAAGCCGTCCAATGCAGCCAAGGCGTGCAATCGGGCCTGCGGCAACTCCGCTTGCCCTAGTACCTGATTGAGTTGGTCGGCAACCGAACCATCACTTGATTCTACAATCAATCGATGCGCCATGTCGCGAACAGTCCCATTAGGCGATGAAAGAAACCCGACTAACTCCGCTGATTTTCGCCCACTCAACTTGGGCAATATTCGAAGCCGCTTGGCCTTGGGTACGATACGGTAAATTCTTCCAAACGCTTCTCCACTGCGGAAGTGCGGACGCAGCTCATCCTGACCGTTCTTCGGCAACCACTCCGGATGCTCGATCATATAGCGGTACATGTCGGCAATCCACAGCGCACCATCCGGACCGGTGCGGGTGAACACCGGCCGACTCCACCTATCCGCCGAGGCAAAGAAATCCTTCTCACCGTCGTTGGCGCGTTCACCCTCGAAGGAGGTAATGCTATCGCGAAGCACGGAATGCTGAACAACGTTGTGAAACGGTTCGCAAGTGAAGGCATGAGTCATGTCGCCATCTCCGAACATCAATGTATCTCGGTAAATCGATGAACCGCAGGCGGAAGTGTAACGTCCACTTTGCTCGTAGCTGTGGAAGCGCTTTTGCGGCGGTTTGTTGGGATACACTTTGGGATTGCGCGGCGTGCGAACCTGACGCCTCGAGTCGGGATAGATCACATCACTGTTCCGACGAAGATAGCGCACCGGCAAAACGTAGTGCCAAAGCGGATGACTGTTTTGCACGCCGAACCAATTACCCCAGTCATCCCGAACACGACCAAACTGCGACGGTCCCGAGGTAGCCTCTATCCACCCAGTGTCGGGATCGAATCTAAAATCACCACTATGGATCGCCACGGATTTACCACTAACCATCGACTTGATGCTGTTGGCTCCACCGTAGCCACCCCACGCGGCACCCGCGGCACAGTGCACCGTGTTGTCCAATCCCCAGTATAGCCCGTTGATGCGTAGCTGCTGATTGCCTTCGTGAAATCCTTCAAACAGCGTCTGGCGAATGTCTGCCCTGCCGTCGCTGTTCGTGTCCTCGGCATAGAGCAACAGCGGCGCAGCGGCCACGAGCACTCCCTTGCGCCACGGCATCACCCCGGCAGGAAATGACAGTCCATCGAGGAACACAGTCGATTTGTCATAACGGCCGTCACCGTCACTGTCGGTCACCAACCGCACGCGACCGCCATATTTGCCTTTATTGTCCATTCCAATCGGGTAGTCGGCCATCTCTGCCACCCAGAGTTCGCCGTTCGGCCCCCAATCGAACGCCACCGGATCGCGCACCAGTGGCTCGCCTACGACCAACTGCAATTCGAAACCCTCAGCCACATGCGTTATCGCCATCGACTCCGCCGGCGATAACGGCTCCACCTCGACGCTGCCACTGGCCTGCTTTTGGTTGGAGGGATTGGCAGCTCCAAAATGTTTTTGAATTTCCGTCTTCGCTAATGCCCGGTTGAAAAAGGCGATCTCGTCCAACTTGCCGCTAAAACCTATAGAAGTATCATCCCACCCACCGAAAATTAATTTTAAGTTAGGCTGTTGTTTATTGTCGCGCGACGGTGCCCGTTTCTCATCGAGTTGAAGAATCCCATCGAGCCAAAGCTGATAGTTGTTCTTCCGGCAAACCACCGTAACGAGATGCCACTCTCTCGGAGGCAACGAAGCCCCTCCCGCTTGTCCCGGCATGATCGTCAAATTGGGGCCGCCCAAAAGTGGATCGTCCAAAATTCGTAACCGTAATTGTCCAAACTCAGCGACGTTGATGCCATGAATCAGTGGCGTTTTGATCACACCGTTCCATAGCCAAAACTCGACCGAAAACTCCTCTGACAATGGTGCTTTGGCGACAACTCGGCCTCCAACAAAGTGCGCCGCATGGGAGGTGTGATTGGTTTCGGCAAATGGATGCCGATGGCCGGGTAGATGAAACGTAACACCAGGTTCATATTGGGCGTGGTGGCCGTTTCCGGTGGCATCTGCAGCGATTGGACCGGCCTGTTCGCCCAAACGCCAAAACGCAGTCGGCTTGGAATCGATCACCGCCTTAGCATATGACGATACCGGCTCGACGTATTTTTTGCGTTCCCAGCCGGAGGCTTTCTCGAGTAATCGGGTGGTCTCCTCAACAATGCGCGGCTCGGCATTCACCTCAAGCCCGGCAGTGCGCGCAGGCCAAGTAGTGTAGCCTCCAATCACGTATTGTTCCGGCGGCGGGATGTAGCCGCTCGCCCCGTTGGCCAGGCTGATGTTAAACGTTAGCGGCAACGGGCTGGCCGACTTGAGCTTAAGGCCGGTCAGCGCGTAAACTTCGCACGGGATAGCCGTGATGCCCAGATCGCCAATGCGCACTGCCTGCAGCGGCACTTCTTCTACCGGGTTTTCATGTATCCAGACTGCCTGCTCGGCGTAAACCTCGGGGCGGTTTCGAGGCCGCTGGCCATTCATTTTTGCGAGCATGCTGCGAGCCCATTTGAGGCGATCGTCATCTGGGGTACGCCGGAAAAATTCCGGGCGCGCCTCAGCCATGCCAAGTGGCACATCCGCCGTGTATTTCAGCTTGGCCAAGCGCTTAGCCACTAGATCCACCAGTTGGCTGGTGTATTCCTGCATCGACCAGGCACGGCGCTTGTCGCGGCTGTAATCGCCCCACCACGAGTCACCACTGGTGCCCTGCGACATGATGCCAACGAACGCTTCGTCGCCCGGCGCGAGCCGCTTGGCCAAGCTCTCCGAGAACAGCCCGGCGTAATCGGCCGACACCCCCGAATGGCCGCTGAAGTAATGCATCGAGAAATTGGCCAGCACCGACAGCGGTTTGCCGTCGGCAGTTTGCACGCTCAGAAAACTCAGCCACGGATCGGCCGGGCCGGTTGGACCGATAGCATTCTTGTTGCCGTAGCCGGGATGCATGTTGGCACGCACGGTCTTTTTGCCAAACGGATCGACCAATTCGTTCCCCTGCAAAAACGACCAACGTCGGCAAGCGGTAAACTCGGCGGCGTCCACCCTGCCCCACGTTGCCCTGGCTGGTTGCAACCTATCATTTGCAATGACGATCGCCTCTACGATTTTGCCCGGCAGGAAAGCGCGGTAGCGAGGATCAACCCGGCTACCGAGACAGTAGCTCATCGAGCTGGGGGCGCTGTGGCAATGCGTGGCGGAAATCAGAATGCGATCGAACGGGATGCCGGTTTTGCCGGAAGCCAGTCTTTTTGCCTCGTCGCACAATTCGCGCGGCAACATGCAACTGTCCACCACCACGATGGCCAGGCGTGTCACGCGATCGTCCAGCACAAGGCATCGCGCGTGCAACGGATCGACCACCTTGTTGTCACTCGCCTCCAGAAAACCGCCGTTGCGAATCACCGGCAGTGTCCGCGGCGTGACGTCAACCTTGGCCGCGCCGGCCCTAAGCTCTGCCCGCGCCTCGGCCGGCAACAATGACGCGATGGATAGTGCGGCGATGAACAACAGCGGTTTCATGATCGGCATCCGGGCAGGTGCACAGTATGGATGCAGACCGACGCTTAGCCAAGCGGAGTTTATTTGGCAACCACCCATTTTGGGATTGACCACAGCCAGGTAACCTGACTAGCATTCCTCCGCTTTCCACTTGTGGATTAAACCAAAAACAAACTAGAAATATGAGTGATAAAATTGTCCCCCTAATCAGTTCCGGAACCAAGGGCCCGCTGGGTGTGCTGCACCTGCCCCGCCTTTGGCAGAAAGTTTCCCTCGAGGCCGCAGGCAAAATTGCCGACGGCTACCCGGGAATTGGCGGCGGCTACGACACAATGGTAATCAACGGACTCGGCCTGAACGCCGACGCGGTTCGTGCTTGCATCACCAATGACAAGCCGACTTACCCGCAGTTCGAAGCGTGGATACGGGAGCAGGATGGCGCCACGCTGGACGCCGATTCCATCAGCGCGCTGAACGACTCCATCGAAGGCTACAACCACGACGATGCCACACGCCAAGGTATTCTGAGCGCCAACGGCCTGCCGGACGGCGATCCACAGGACGCCGTCAACCTGAACAACCTCGACGACTGGCTGGAGTTTCACAGCGCCGAGATTGCTTGATTTTAGTCTATTTACGACAAACCGCAGCTCGCAAAGGCTGCGGTTTTTTGTGCCCACACACCTAGTCAGACACAAAAATAGGAGTTGTACCGGGGCATGCCGATGAGTAGGTTGACCCCGTTACCAGCCAAGCTAGGGCCAAAACGAAGCAACCTTACAACCAAGCACTTATGAGCAAAATTAAATACATCCTCATGGCTGCAGCCATTGCTGTGGTATCAACCACCAGCGCGCAGGCTGGAAGCCTGTCCGATTCACTGCCACTTGGCAAAAGCCTGGCGGCCGGTCACGAACTCCCCCTGCCACTAGGAATCAGTGCCAATGTGTTTTTCATGGAGCAGGACATGGAGGCCCAGTCAATTGCGGTCGACATCCCTCCACTGCCGCTGCCCACCGGGCCCCTTCAATTACCACCCGGTCTCCCGGCCGAGTCGGCCAAACTCGAGAGCCGCGTCACCACTACCACAGCCAAGATTGACGCCTGGTTACTGCCGTTCCTGAACGTGTACGGCGTCGCGGGATATGTGGATGGTGAAACCACCGCGAGCGGCTTCTCAGTCGGCGGTTTACCACCGGAGCTCGCTAGCCTTTTGCCCAACTCATTCGCCATCGCATACAGCGGTTCCACTTACGGTGTCGGCGGCACACTAGCGGCAGGTTACAATCAATTCTTCGCCTCTCTGGACGCCAATTATACCGAGTCCGACCTCGACATTGGCGACTCGACCATCGAGGCATTCGTCATCTCTCCGCGCGTTGGTATAACCGGCGATCTTGGTGGCTTGAACGGCGCCCTATACGTCGGTGCCATGTATCAGGATGTCGATGAGCAACAAAACGGCACGGTCAAGTTCCCGATCATGGGAACGTCAGTACCAGTTGGGTACGATGTCATTTCTGCGGCCAAGGAAGAGTGGAATTACCTCGTCGGAGCAAACCTCAAGGCGAGTGAAAGCTGGAACTACGGCATCGAGGTCGGCTTTTCCGACCGAACGCACGTAATGGCCACGCTCAACTACCGATTTTAAGCCAAGCACCTTTCTGATTTTCGGGGACGGGCCAAGTGCCCGTCCTTTTTTTATGTCGCTTGCCCAAGCAGGAGGTTGGGATGACTCTCCTCAGCCGTCCCTGCCCTATGGCGTGGGAATCACCAAGCGATCGCCCTTGCCTCCGCCGCTACTTGCCCTCATAAATCGCCGGTACTATGAAAGCATCAGCAATACTCGCCTCCGCCATCACTGGCCTGGCCACGATCGCCGGCAGCCAAGCCGCCGACTTACCCAAGTTTCGCCATGTCACCATCGACACCCAGGTGAAGATCGGCTACGGCACCGCCATCGCCGACATGAATGGCGACAAAAAACCAGACATCGTCCTTTGCGACGCCCGCAACATCGCTTGGTACGAGAACCCGTCGTGGAAGAAGCATATCATCGTTGAGAACCTCACCCAGCGCGACCACGTCTGCATCGCCGTGCGCGATATCGATGGCGACGGCAAAGCCGAGATTGCCGCCGGTGCGCAATGGAACCCTGGCGAAACCAGCGACACCGCCAAGTCCGGCGCTGTTTTTTACCTTATCCCACCCGCCAATCGAACGCAAAAATGGACACCGGTACAACTCAAGCACGAGCCGACAACCCACCGCATGCGCTGGTTTAAAACACCTACCGGCGGGCACGACCTCGTCGTGTTGCCGCTGCACGGCCGCGGCAACAAGGGTGGCAAAGGCGACGGTGTCCTCACCCTCGCCTACCACATGCCAAGCGATCCCAAAGGCAACTGGAGCACCACCCTGTTGGATGGCAACATGCACATGAGCCACAACTTCGACGTTGCCGAGTGGGATGGTGACCAGGCCAACGAGATGCTGCTCAGCGGCCTCGAGGGTGTGTTCCTGTTGAACCCCAGCAAGGATGGCACCTGGAATCGCCGCCAGATTTCCAACAACCCAACCGGCGAAGTCCGCCAAGGAGCCGGTACAGGAGGCAAAAAATTCGTGACCGCCATCGAGCCGATGCACGGCAACCAGCTTTCCATTTATACCCCGGCTAAGGGCACAAAACTTTGGAACCGCAATGTCATTGATGAGTCACTCGACCAGGGCCACGCCCTGGCCACCGGCGACTTCATGGGTTCTGGCAGTGACCAAATTGTAGTTGGATGGCGCGGCACTCGACGCACCGGAAAAGTGGGTGTGAAATTATACTACCCCACCAACGAACAGCGATCGGAATGGAAAAGCATGCTTGTCGATGACAACGAGATGGCCACCGAGGATATCCGCATTGCCGATCTGAATGCCGACGGCAAAATCGACATCGTCGCTGCTGGCCGCGCCTCACACAACCTGAAGATTTATTTCAACAAGTGACCGCTTGGCCAAGCGCGTTCACTAACTGCTGAATATTCTCTGCCGTATGATTGGCAGTCAGGGTGACGCGCAGACGGGCCTTGTTGCGGGGGACAGTCGGGTAGCGAATCGCCGGAATGAAAAATCCTGCCTCGCGCAAACGCTCCATTGCCGCAAAGGCCTTGTCTTCCCCGCCGAGAATCAGTGGAAGGATGGCGCTTGGCTCAGCTGGCGTTTTCCAGCCAAGCGACTCGACCCCGCGTCTTAACTCGTTCACCCGCTGCCAAAGCTGTCCGCGCAGCGCCTCCCCTTCCACGCCTTGAATGAGTTCCACGCCAGCCCGAGCGGCAGCGCTGACAGCTGGACTCGGCGCGGTCGAAAAAATAAAACTGCGTGCCTTGTTCACCAGCAGGTCAATGAGTTGACGACTGCCGCAGATGAAGCCACCGGCCGCGCCAACCGCTTTGCCCAGTGTAGCCATCCGAATCTCGATGCGAGCTCCCAAGCCATCGGCCGCCGCCAGCCCCTGGCCATGCGGCCCGTACAGCCCGATGGCGTGCGCTTCGTCGAGCATCAACCAGGCGCCGTAACGCTCCTTCAGTTCAACAATCCCAGCCAACGGCGCACGACTGCCATCCATCGAAAAAACGGTCTCGGTCGCTACCAGCACGCGCCCTCTCCGGTCGGCAGCCCACTGCAATAGTTTCTCGAGATTCTCCAGGTCGTTATGTCGAAAAGTGCGCATTGTCACTCCGCTCAGCCTGGCAGCATCGATCATTGAGGCATGCGCTTTTTTATCGATGATCACCACGTCGCCTTGCCCAAGCAGCGACGTCAGCATGCCCTGGGCCGCCGCGAAGCCTGTAGAGAAAACCAGGGCCGCCCCGGTTTCAAACCACTTGGCCAAGGCCGCCTCGAGTTTGTGGTGCGGTTGCAGTGAACCACAGATCAGCCGTGACGCGCCGGAGCCAACGCCGAACTGTTCAACCGCCTCGCACGCCGCTCGGCGAATCGCCGGATGCGCAGCTAGGCCAAGATAGTCGTTCGAGGAAAAATTGATAAATTCTCGGCCACCGAATGTGATGCGAGTTGCTTGCGCCGACTCGATCTCCCGTAATTCTCGCCACAAGCCGGCGTCTCGGATCTCGTCGAGGTCACGGCCCAGTTGTTCCCCTAGAGCGGCCATCAATCCTGCTCCACCACCAACCGGTAAAACACCGGCTTGCCGTTGTCGATCCGTAGGTCGGTGTGTTCAAGCGTATCAAGCCGCGCGGTCAGTCCATGGGTGACCGGCTTCCACTCGGACAGGTCGCCGTTGCTTTTCTCGATGCGATAGCGCCGGCCGGGCACACTTTGCCAGCGCAGCACAACGGTCTTGTTTTTGACCTCTATCGGTGTCTTGAAGTGGAGGTACGAGTCATTGTCTTTCGGGTCCGTCCCAGCCCGGTACTCTGAAACATCCGGAAAACCGTCACCATCAAAATCGCTGGCGATATCGGCAATGTCGATGCCGGAAAACTGCCCGGCTTCCCAATCGTCTGGCATGCCGTCGTTGTCCGTATCCGGGCCCGATTGGGCCAGTTTCACTACATCGAAACGAGCACCCGCCTCGTTATTGTGAAACAGCATGAGCAGCCTAGGCAGCGTGTTATTTTTGTACCCGTTACCCGACAGGGCGTCGTGGTCAATGGCGACTAACAGAGGTGAATCCGCGGCGTGATATGGCGAGTGCCCGAGTGACGGGTTGGTGGTGCGCAGCGCCGGGTGGGCGGCGTCGAAAACGATCCAGCGTGTGTTCTCGAGAATGTTGTGAAAGCGATATTGAATCCGCGTGCTGCCCTTGGCCAACCCAAGGTCGGCTGCCCTGACCGAGTAGATCATCACGCTGTTGTTGAACAGTGATGTTTCCTGTTCTGCCGACGGGAAAACATTCAGGATTCCACCTAGGATTGGTTTCTCAAAATCAATTGAATCGATGATGGTGTAGTAGGCGTCGTCAGCCATTTCGCGCTCGGTGATGTCGCCGGTAACCAGCACGTCACCGGAGGAGCCGTGCGTCAACTCGTAGTCAATGTCGCCGTCGAGGTCGGTGTCCACATCGATGCCGATGTTGGTGAGAAACGACTGCGGTACTATCCACGATCCCTCCATGGCGATGCCGAAAAACAGGGTGGCACCATCGATGCCGCCTAGTTCCGGCGCGTTGGACGCCGCCCCCACCGCGCGCAAATCACGGGCAGCACGGTTGCGGTCTCCATAACCGCGCGAGGGACTTTGATAACCAAACTGAAACACCGAAACCAGCGGGGCGTTGTACGGGTTGTTGCCGACTATGGGCAGCATGACCGGTGCTACGCCCTCCGGTTGCCGAACCATCACACTACCGGCTTCCACACGGTGATCGCCCACCGGACGCAGCAGCATGTGATACGACACATGCACCGAGCGTGACTCACCGTGAAACCAAACCTGGCCGGACGCCTCATGCGCGATATGCCGCGGTCCGCCCTTCACCTCGGGAGGCGTAGTGGGGTCGAACAGCAACTGCACCCTGGCCGGGTCGATGGCCAGTGTTAGCTCGACTGTGGCGCTGCCCTTGGCAGGGACGGTGACCGTCGGCTTAGCCGGAGTCAGTGTCACACCAGCGTTAGCCAGCGTGTTACTCACCACGATGGAACCGGCCCATGGTTGACCTCTCAGGTTGGTCAACTTGATGTTGCGCTTGGCCAAGTGTGGCCCAGAGATTTCCAGCAGGCCAAACGACAGTGACACCCGCTCCGGCGCGTCGGCATCAGAGGCGATCACCGGCGTGTCGATGGCCAGGTGCGGATTCACCCGGCCAGACCCAGTGCGTGTCTCAGGATACAGCTCCCCATTTTCATCCCGCGTTTGCTCAGCGGTGTTCATCAACGCCGCCTTGATGACGGAAGGCGACCAGTCCGGATGCCGCTCAGTCAGCAACGCCGCAGCACCAGCAACGTGTGGAGCTGCCATCGAGGTACCGCCGGAAAGCATTGGAAGGATTCCTCCGCCACCCTGCGCAGAATGGATGTTGAAACCGGGTGCAGCAAGATCCGGCTTGAGAAGGTGCGTCTCGTACACCGGCCCGCGCGAGCTGCCAGGTGCCAGTTGATCAGCCAGTTCCGGCCCGCCAATCATGACATCGCCGCCAAGCGTTATATACAGGCCGTCCGTCAAATGTTCCTTCAGCTCTTCGCCCGCACGACGGGTGATCATCATCGCCGGGATATCCACCTTGCCACCGGGTGTGCCCATTGCGATCGGTGGCCCACCCTCGTTGTTGACAACGATCACCGCGAGCGCGCCGGCGTCCCTCGCCCGTTGAACCTTGTCGAGGAAGAAGCAAACGCCGCGGTCCACCAGCGCGATGTTTCCCTTGAGAGCGCCGGCGTTTTTCAGGACTTCGCAAGCTCGTGGCGGGTCAGTGTAAACTACCCGGCCGGCAATCTCGCCGGCATCCTCAAGTTTCTTTGTAAACGCCCCCTCAACCGCCTCGTAAAAACCCCGGACCACCGGCGGGTCGGTGACCTCGATGCTATTGTTCTCGATGCCATCATCCATTGAGTTGGCGACGGTGATCTCGCTGTCATCATGCGACATCAACGTGTAAAAATTGTTCCCGCTGTTCCCAGCAGCCCTCACCACGATACAGCCCAGCTTGGACAGGCGGGCGGCAGCGTTGTTCTCGATTTCCGGGTGGGTGTACGAGTTGCCCAGCGAAAGGTTCACCACGTCGAGCCGGTCACTGAGGTCGCCGTCTGCATCCGGGTCGGCCGCCCATTCCATTGCGTCCACTGACAGGCCGGTGGTGCCCTTGCAGCCGAACACCTTCAGCGCGTACAGCTTGGCTTCCGGCGCCACGCCGGGGCCGATCAGGAACTTCCCCATGTTCAATTCCTTCCCGTAACTGCCCGAGTATGGCACGCCGTTGGTCAGCACCCCCACGCCCGCCGCAATGCCAGCCACGTGCGAGCCGTGACTGTTCTCCTCGCAATCGAGCGGATCACTGTCCGGACGCGGAGTCTGTGTGCCATCGTACTCGTCGCCAGCAAAATCATAGCCACCGACCACTTTCTCGGTGGGAAATGTGCCGGACTCGATGCGTGCCGGGTTGTTCTTGGTGTAGTCCGCTACGTCGCCACTCCCGCCGAACATCGCATGGTTGTAGTCGATGCCGGAGTCGATGATGCCAATACGCACCCCCTTACCGGTGGCGGAGAGCTTGCTGCGATTCCAGACATTGGTGGCACCGATGAACGGCACACTCGTCGAGGTCAGCGGCCGGAATTGCGCCACCGGATGGACGCCGACTACTCCGTCGAGTCGCCGAAGGCGCTCCAGTTGGCCAGGCGGCAGCCGCACCTTTAGCGCGTTAACCAAGCGGCTGAACCGAGCCTCGACCGCTCCATCCACTTGGCCAAGCCTGGCCACGAGCGCGTCCTGCTGGGCGACAATTTCTGTAATACGCTCTCGGGTGGCCTTGGCAATTTCACCCCTGCCCAAGCCTTGGTTCCGGAGTCGCACAGCAACGTCTGCCAACGGTTCGCCGACGAGTTCCACGTAAACCAAGCGGGTTTCCGCCACCTGCTCAGCGCCCAGCGCCTGTCCAAGCGGTAGACAAACACCGACCAAGCCGAGGCAAAACAGAAAAAAAAACCGGCCCCATCCGAAGCCTAACATCATGACCGGAACATGCCAGTTTTGAGCAAAAGCGGCGAGCCTTCGTCACGAACGATCAACTGGGATCGTAGTTTAGGTTCGGGGCGAGCCAGCGCTCGGCATCGGTGAGGCTTATGCCCTTGCGCTTGGCCCAGTCCTCGATCTGGTCGCGGTTGATTTTGCCGACACCAAAATACCTGGCCCGCGGATGCGCGAAGTACAGCCCGCTCACCGAGCTGGCCGGCCACATGGCAAAACTCTCGGTGAGGTGGATGCCGGTGTGTTTCTCGGCTTCGAGCAACTCCCACAGCAGCCGCTTCTCCGTGTGATCCGGGCAAGCGGGATACCCGGCGGCAGGCCGGATGCCGCGATATTTTTCGCGGATCAACTCGTCGCTACTCAGGTTTTCGTCCCTACCAAAGCCCCACTCGCGGCGGGCGCGCGCGTGCAGGCATTCGGCGAATGCCTCGGCTAGGCGGTCGCCGAGCGCCTTGGCCATGATCGCGTTATAATCGTCATTATCCGACTCGAACGACTTGGCCATCTCCTCCACCCCGTGACCGGCTGTGACGGCGAACGCGCCCAAGTGATCAGCCAGGCCGGTTTCACTCGGTGCGATGAAGTCGGCCAGACTGTGGTTTTCACCGGAAGCCTTGTTGTTTTGTTGGCGCAGAAAATGGAACTTAGCCAAGCGCTTGGATCGCGAGTCATCGGTGAATAATTCCACGTCATCGCCGATGCGGTTGGCCGCGAAAAAACCGTACGCGCACTTGGCCGTGAACAGTTTCTGGCTGACGATGCGATCGAGCAATTCCTGCGCATCGTCAAACAACTCCCTCGCCTTGTCGCCAATAGTCGCGTCGTCCAAAATTTTTGGGTAACGCCCCTGCAACTCCCACGCATGGAAGAACGGCGACCAGTCGATGAAATCAACCAGCTTCTCCAACGGGAAGTCATGCTCCGCGCGGACACCGGTGAACTCCGGCTGTGGGATATCCTCTGCGCACCAGTCGATTTTGGTCGCACGCGAACGCGCCTCGGCGATCGGCAGCAGCGGCTTGACTTTCTGTTTGCTGTAGTGCTTTTCGCGAAGTTCGTCCTGCAATGTTGTGTTTGCTGCAACAAAATCATCACAGCCGCTTTCACTCAATAATTTGCCGACCACACCAACCGCCCGGGAAGCGTCAATCACATGGAGTGTCGATCTCTCATAGCCAGGCGCGATCTTCACTGCAGTGTGCTCGCGACTGGTCGTTGCGCCGCCGATGAGCAGTGGCAATTCGAAGCCTTCGCGCTGCATCTCCTTGGCAACGTGGCTCATCTCGTCGAGCGACGGCGTGATCAACCCGCTCAGGCCGATCATGTCTGCATTTTCCTCGCGGGCGGTTTTTAAAATCTTGTCGCACGGCACCATCACCCCGAGGTCAATTACCTCGTAGTTATTGCAACGCAGCACCACACCAACGATGTTTTTGCCGATGTCGTGCACGTCGCCTTTGACGGTGGCCATGAGAATTTTGCCCCGCGATGACGCACCGCTCTCGGCCATCTCATCCTCCATGAATGGCTGCAGGTAGGCGACCGCTTTTTTCATAACACGCGCGCTCTTGACGACCTGCGGCAGGAACATTTTACCCGCACCGAACAGGTCGCCAACGACATTCATGCCATCCATCAACGGCCCCTCGATGACGTGTATTGGGCGGCCAAGTTTTTCCCGAGCCTCCTCGGTGTCGGCCTCGATATGTTCGACGATACCCTTGACGAGCGCATGGCTCAGCCGCTCCTCGACTGTCCCCTCGCGCCAGGCGTCGGCGACTTTCTCCGACTTTCCCTGTTGCTTGACGGTCTCGGCAAACTCAACCAGCCGCTCGGTGGCATCGAGTCGGCGATTCAGTAAAACGTCCTCGACGCACTCGAGCAAGTCGGCCGGGATTTCCTCGTACACCTCGAGCATGCCGGCGTTGACAATGCCCATATCGAGCCCGGCGCGAATCGCATGGTAAAGGAACACAGAGTGCATAGCCTCACGCACTCCGTTGTTTCCGCGAAACGAAAACGAAATGTTGCTGACGCCGCCGCTGACCTTTGCCAAGGGCAACGCAGACTTGATGATGCGTGTGGCCTCTATAAAGCTCACCGCATAGTCATTGTGCTCCTCCATCCCGGTGGCAACGGTAAGGATGTTCGGGTCAAAAATAATGTCCTGTGGCGGGAATCCGACTTCCCTTGTCAGCAGTTCATACGATCGCATGCAAATCTCGACGCGGCGATCGGTGTTGTCAGCCTGGCCTTGCTCGTCGAATGCCATCACCACCACAGCCGCCCCGAAGCGGCGGATCAGCCGCGCCTGCTCGAGAAACTGCTCCTCGCCCTCCTTGAGACTGATCGAGTTGACTATACCCTTGCCCTGAACACACTTGAGCCCGGCCTCGATGACTGACCATTTCGAGCTGTCAATCATGATCGGCACTCGCGAGATATCCGGCTCAGAGGCAATCAGATTCAGAAACCGCGTCATCGCCGCCTCGGAGTCGAGCATGCTCTCGTCCATGTTCACGTCAATGATCTGCGCGCCGTTCTCGACCTGCTGCCGGGCGACAACCAGCGCTTCCTCGTACTGGTCGTTCTTGATCAGGCTCGCAAAGCGCGGCGAACCGGTAACATTCGTTCGCTCGCCGATATTTATGAAATTAGACTCCGGCCGAACCGTCAGGGCCTCCATGCCGCTGAGTCTCAGCCACGGTTCCGGCTTGGCCAATCGGCGCGGCTCGCAGTCACGAATCGCCGCGGCGATACAGCGGATGTGATCCGGCGTTGTGCCACAGCAACCGCCGACGATGTTTAGCCAGCCGTTGACCGCCCACTCGCGCAACTGCGGCGCAAACGATTCGGGCGTCTCGGGAAAACCGGTCGGCAGCAGAGGGTTCGGCATGCCGGCGTTTGGGTGTGCGCTGACGTTGACCGGCGCGATACGAGTAAGCTCGTCGATGTGCGATCGCATTTCCTGCGGGCCAAGCGCACAGTTGATGCCAACGCTCAACAGGTCGATATTCGATACAGTGTTCCAGTATGCCTCTACTGTCTGGCCGGAGAGCGTGCGTCCGCTCTGGTCGGTGATCGTGAATGACAGCATCACCGGCAGCCGTTGGCCAAGTGAGTCAAACAGCAACTCGAGCGCGAACAACGCCGCCCGCGAGTTGAGCGAGTCAAAGACCGTCTCGACCAGCAGCACATCCACCCCACCCTCAACCAGACCCTTGGCCTGCTCGATGTACGCCTCAACCAACTGGTCATACGTCACAGCCCGGAAAGCCGGGTCATTGACATCCGGCGAAATAGAGGCGGTACGGTTGGTCGGGCCAAGCGCGCCGGCAACAAAACATTGTCGACCGTGTTCCGCCGCCATTACATCGTCAGCGGCAGAGCGGGCTACCTTGGCGTTGGCCAGATTCAACTCGTGGGCCAGAGACTCCATCCCGTAGTCGGCCAGGGCAATGCGCGTGGAGTTGAAGGTGTTTGTCTCGATGATGTCCGCCCCGGCCTCGAGATAGGCCCGGTGGATGGAACCGATCAAATCCGGCCGTGTGAGACCCAGAAGATCGTTATGGCCCTTCAGATCACGATCCCAATCGGCAAAGCGCTCGCCGCGAAAATCTCTCTCCAGCAGGACATTCTGCTGGATCATAGTGCCCATCGCGCCATCGAGAATGACGATGCGCTTGGCCAAGAGCTCGGTCAGGGCATGATGCCTATTATTGGACTGATTATTGCCCACAAAGTGGCAGGCTATCGATCGCTTTCACAGGAGTCAACATTCATATCAACATATCAAGATATGTTGATATATTATTATTTATTGGTCAATTAAGCTGTTTAGGGTGCCCTATTGAGATGATTGGGGAAACCTTGGATACGTATCGATTCGTAACAACCGGCTGTTAGTGTCGATAAAGTGTGCCATCTTGGTTAATTGCGGACGGTGGTTTTGCCACTGAAACAGAACTAAAACACCGCTATGGAGTCTCGCACCTCAACTCTGTCTGGTTTTGGCCCTTTCGCCTGGCCGGGCTGTGCCACCAGTATTGGACCGAACGCGACTGCGCCAAGATTGGCTGCCACCTTTCTCGGCACGGGATTACGCACACGTCCGCCACCGTCTCGGCTCAAGTTACGTTGACATGGAGTGCATCATAGATAGGTATACCGACAGAAGCCTCGACCTAGTCCTTCATTTGTCCAGGAAGCTTGATCGACTGACCATCAAAAGCGAAAAGCAATGGAAACCGGTCATGCCGGTTGTTGTGGACACCCGGAAAATATTCGAGTGCACTCCTACCGCAGGGCGACCTCAATGGGCATCAGGCGGAGGGTGAAGTCGAGGGCGTTTTGAAGCTCGTTGCTGAGTGAGTCGAGTTGTTGTTGGTAGGGGTTTGTGACCATGTCATTCAACAACCGGTTCGAGATCAGGCTGGCCATTTGATCATCACTGTTTGCCGCCAAAACAATCCACTCAGATACTTTTTGGGGAGAGTCCACCGCCACCTGTTGAGGGACCGGTTTCAGGGCTAGGGCCAAGGCCAGAGCGACAGCTGCCATACCACCGGCAAAAACCCAGCGCCACACCTTGGCCAAACCGAGCCTTGGCCGTGCCTGTCTTTCAGCTTCCGCATGGACGGCGGCCATGATTCGCTGATGGAGGAACGGAGGAAACTCCGGTGCATCCCGCCTGGCATCGTCGCGGAGACGCGCCTCAATGCCTGGCCAACCGCTTGGTTGTTTTTCATCTTTCATGGTTCCATTCGCTTGTTTAGCCATCAAAAATCAGTGCCTCTGGGCAATACTTCAGCAAGCTTGCGCCGGGCACGATGCAGTAGCACCTTCACCGAACCTACACTCTTACTCATTACGCCAGCCGTTTCTTCGAGGTTACGCTCTTCGCCATAAAAATGCCATAGGGCATTGAATTGGCTTTCGGTGAGAAACTCTCTGATTTGATTCCAGATGCTCATGGCCCTTTCGCTGGCAATTAATTTGCTGCGTGGATTGGTCTCAACGGCCCGATCGGCATGCTCTGTCTCGACGGGCTGCTTCCGACGAAAGTGGTTGATGGCCAGCCTGGAGGCGATGGTGTAAATCCAGGTCGAGAAGGCGTATTTCGGGTTGTAACTGTGCAGTTTGCGGTAGGCCGTAACAAAGGTGGATTGTAGCAAATCCTGCGCGAGATGATGGTTGCCTACTTTCTTGTAAAGAAAGGCAAACAGCCGGTTCTCGAACCGGGTAACCAGTTGCTCAAATGAATCCATGCAGCCCCCCTTTGCAGCAATGGCAAGAGCGAGTTCCTCCGCCCTGGACTGATCCCGCTCAGTGTTGTCAGTAGTCGACGCAGACTTGCGCTCCGGCGTGGGCCGACTCTCTGCCGGAACCGCCATCACAGAAGCTGTGGCATAGAGCTTCAAAGCTTGGGCAGGTCGATGTCTATCTCCTTCAGCGCCGGGTCGATTAACTCAAATAATTTGTCCACACCGATGGAAAAATGAACTGACACGTTCTCCTCGTTGCGCGTGGTCTTGAGGCCTTTTAGGATATCCTTCACCTCCGGGTTCTCGTCCTGATTCAACCTGGCAAAACCGATCAGACCGTTGATCATGTTTTCCATGTTCTCGGCGGCATCCGCATCGAGGGCATCGACGCTGATGGACAGTATGAACTTCTCATCCGACTCACCCAACGACAAGGCAGCCCGCTTGACCATTTGATTCACGGTCTCGTTATCGATGTTCTCCTTTAGATTCTCGACATCGGCATAGGCAACGAGGAAGGCGTTCTTTGTTTTTTTGCTCATGCTATCGAGGCTGGATGGCACTTTTATTGCCCCACCCTTTCCGTTGATAAGGTCAATGCCCACACCGGCCAGTTCGCGGTTCGGAGCCAGTACCGCTGTGGATTCATTCACAAAACTGATGTAACCGCGTTCACCATCACTCCGGTCACCAGCGCCATGTATCTCGTGCTTACCATGCTCAGTTTTTCGGTAATGCTCGTTCAGCTTCATAAACGCAAGTAGTTTGGCACTGTTCGCCTTATGCTTCACGACAAGGATGCCGTTATCCTCCTCCCCATTGCCGAACATCGTGGCTCCGTGGATGGCGCTCAACGGATCGAATTCGATGAGTTCTACCAAGGCGTTGAATTTTTCACCCCCCTCGCCCTCGCGAAATTTTTCGAGGATGGCAGTGCCGATTTTCGACACGCGAAAGGCATCCAAATCCAGATGCACCACGAACTTGGCGTCGTTGGAGATATTGGCCTTATCAATTTTTGCCGCCTGCCCGGTGGCAACTGATATGGACATAGCCACGATGCTGAATAGAGTTTTCATTGCAATTGTCTCATATTGATGTCGCTTCAACACTTCATTTTGAGGTTATACATACAGGTAATGCCGTAGTTTACGTACACTGCAAAAAAGAG
>JAKUOU010000063.1 GCA_022451065.1 Pedosphaera sp.
AAACCGTTCATCGTGTTCCATTCGGCGTTGATCGCCTTCTTCGCCGTGAGCAGTGTGTCCACAAAACCGCCGTCCTTTGTCAGTGTGTCGTAGGCCTGGTTCATCCCGGCTGAGGCATTGAAATCTCCCACCAAGAGAATCGGCAACTTGGTTTTTAGCGTGGCGACTTTCTTGTTCACCAGCAGCGCCGCCTTTTCACGGGCCGGCTGTATACGGTGATCAAAGTGGGTGTTCCAAAAGTAGAATTCCTTTTTTGTTTTGCGATCGAGAAACCGAATCCACGTCACCATCCGACGATTGCTGTGCCCCCAGGTTGTTGAGGCGATCACGTTCGGCGTGTCGGACAGCCAAAAGTGGTCGTACTCCAAAATCTCAAACCGCTCCGGCTTGTAAAAGATCGCCATGAACTCACCGCGGCTCCCGCCGTCGCGCCCGGTACCAAACCAGGTGTAGCCTGGGATCTTGGCGTTGAGTTCCTTGAGTTGATAAAACTTGCCCTCCTGCGTGCCGAAAATATCAGGGTTCGTTTTCTTGATGATATCGGCCATGTGCGGCAGGCGATCCGGCCAGGCGTTGGGCTTGCTGTTGCTGGCGTAGCGAAGGTTGAATGTCATCACCTTGAGGGACTCGTCCGCAGACAAGCTGGGCTGAAGGAACAGCGCACCGACGATTGAGATAAGCAGGGTTGCTCGCATGGGCATTGGCCTACGCGAATGACTCGGCGGCTGCAAGCGTGAAAAGCGCTTGGTTAAGCGTACCGGATACCAAGCGCTACTCGAAGTCCAAGTCGATAAATGCCGCACCCGCCCGCAACCAGATTGGTATCGTTCCCAAACTGACCAGCGTGGTGACAATGGCCACCTGCGTCGCGACGACCGGGTTGCCGCCATACAACCGGGCGATCAATACCGGAAAAATTGCCGAGGGCATCGCCGCCTGGACGAGCAGGACCTGCTGCAGTTCGATCGAACTGCCTGGTAGCCACTTGGCCAGAGCGATCATCACTACCGGCAACAGTCCAATTCGAAGCGCCACGCTGACCCAGCACACACGGAACGACGAGCGGAACTCACACTCGGCGAAGTGATCCTTCATCATCGCGCCAATGAGCAGGATCGACATCGGGATGCCGCAGAGGCCAAGCATCTTGATCGTGTCGTTGGCCAAGCCAGGGATGTACACATGCAGGCCGGTGGCATTCACGACAAGCGCGAGCACGACAGTCACCACCGGCACGTTGATGGCCTTGCGCATGGCAGTGCGCAGGTCGCCGTGCAGCAGCATCACGCCAAGCGACCACATCGCCAGCAGCGTCCCGACGTTGAACACGAAGAGCACACCTACCGCGTTCTCACCGAACAGCGACCCAACAAGCGGAATCGGCACAAAGCCGAAATTAAACACTCCAATGCTGATGGCAAACGTGCGCCCACTAGCATCGGTCGAGCCGGTAGCGAACTTTCGTACCAGCCAACCAGCAGCCATGCCGAGTCCGATTAAGAAAAAGCCGACAACAGGTGGCAGCCAGACATTCTCCGGCTTGAGCAGCTCTGGGTTGTTACTGATGTTGCTGAAGGCGAGGCACGGCAACAGCACGTTGACCGATACCTTGAGCAGACTGTCATCCGCTGCCTTGGTCAGCCAATCCATCCGCCGCAACTGGAAGCCAAGCAGCGCGATTAGAAAAACGGGCAACACCGCCCCAAGCACTCTAAGAAACTCGGCCATGATTCAACGCTTGGCCAAACTAACGGAGAAAGGATTGTGCGAGAGTCTCAAACTCGATGCGCTGGACGTGTTGCAACAACTCGATCTCTCCCGGGTTGCCGTAATGCACCGCCGCCTCGACAGCATCGACAAAGGCAAACGAATCCCAGTGGCCGCCCGGGACCAGGCGCTTGGCCAAGGCCTCGTCGCCGGCGGCGTCTAGATAGTCGGTCGCCGCGCTGGCCAAGGCGGGGAAACAGGGGTGATCGCCCACGCGGTGGAACCAGTACTTTGCGTTCGAGTAATCCGGTTCGCGACGATGCATGATGCCGTGCAGAAAGCTGCCGTCGGTCGAGCCTATATCCTGCGAAACCGAGTGTGACTCGTCGAGATGGTCGTGCCACAGCAACGCCGCTGCCTTGGCCAGGCCAGCGGCAGTGCCATCCAAGCCAAGTGCGTCCACAGCCTGGGCAAGAACCGCGCTTGGCTGCGCTGACAACCTCACCTCCGGCCCCAGCCCGGGTAAATCGCTTGTGTTGATGACTGCAATAAACTCAGTAAAAGCCATTTTACTGGGCTGGCTCAGTTCGTGTTTCGCCTTGGCCAGCAGTTTCAGCAGGTGCGACCGTGGTGGATTCCTCTTTCCCCGGCAGGTGCTTGGAAACTTCTTTCACCGCCGAATATGCTCCAATTAACATCATGCATGCTGCAGACAAAACTAGGAAACTTTTCCAAACAAGCCCCGGGTGTAAACGGCGGTCCACTCGCGTGAACAGAAAGTAAATGGCCGCCAATGCCAGAAACGGCATTAGGGCACCTTGGGCAAACGCCCCCATGAACACCAACGTCACCGGTTTGCCAAACAAAGCGAAAATCAGACAAGAAAGTACCAGCAACACCACGCAGCCGATCTTGACCATCCTGTGTCGATCCTCTTCAGACTCATACTGTTTAATTTTGAATACCGGTACAGCATCCGCAAATAGCCGGGCGTTGGCAGCGGTGGCACCAAAAATGGTGGAAAATAAAACGCAGAAACAGCCTATCTTAAATACCACAGCGCCTGTCGCGCCGAATGCACTTTCATACATTTGCGAAAGCGTGGCGATCATCCCCTCGTCACCGACCTCAAGACCAGCGCTGTAAAGTGTGGCTGCTCCCAGCAAATAAAAAGCCACTGTTCCGCCAGTGTAAATGACACATGACACCCATGCGTCCCACTTCATCACATTGAGCCAGCCATGCGCCCTGTCGAGCCACCCAACGGTGTCGTCGTTTTTGCCGGTGAACTTGGCGTAGCCTTTTTCCAAACACCAATAGGGATAATAAATCAGTTCGGATGTTCCGACGCCGATGATGGCAAAGGCGCCGAATGCCGTGGTAAAGTCATCGGGCAACGAGAACTTAAGTCCGCTGAGAATATCGCTGCCCTTGATGGCGAACTGCTCGGTAAACTGAAGCGAGCCCAGCGCCACTACTGTGAAGATGGTGAACAACACCACCATGCCAATACACACCGCCTCCACTAATCGATATCTGCCGGAAAGCAAAAGTGCGATGCAGATGACTGCCACCCCGACGATTAATGCCAGGTGCCAGCCCGATCCATCACTGACCACCAAACTGGCAATCCCCCCCATCATCCCGGCAACTTGCATCGTCGATCCGATATACATAATCACCCAAAACCAAACCATCCACGAGACGATCGGCTTTGGCCCCGGCACACTATTCATCGCCTCGAGCGTCGTCTTGCCGTGGGTGATTGTGTAGCGCCCCAACTCAACCTGGACGAAGACCTTTATTAAGCAACCAAGGATAATGAACCAGAGGAGGCTATAACCAGTCTCAGCCGCCAACTTGGGCGTGGCAATCAACTCGCCGGAGCCGACGATCGTGGCGGTGATGATCAGACCGGGGCCAAGATGCCGAATGATGCCAGAGAGTGTGGTGGGTGCAGGTTTGGGTTCCATGGAAGCAGGTGGTGGTTGATCTTGGCCAAGCGGTTCAGTCCAGCTTGACCGGTTTTAGGATGATTTTTCGAAAAGCCACCGGGCCGTGGTCGCCCTGGAGCATCAACGGGCCGGTGGGTTTTTCGTCTTTGAAACCGGCGGAGCGGGTCGGGCCGGTCATCTCGACGTTGTGGTGAATTAATTGTCCGTTATGAATCACTTTCACAAATTTGGCGTTCTCCACCTTCTTGCCGTTTTTGTCAAAGCGCGGCGCGCGGAAGGTGACGATGAATTTCTGCCATTCGCCCGGTGCCTTGCTGACATTGATGATCGGCGCGGTGCCTTCGAAACCCTTGCCATCGATCCAGCGCTCGTAAATGCCGCCGTTGTCGCCAAAGGTAATTTTCTTTTTCCCATAGCTGTCAAGGATCTGAATCTCATATCGGCCCTGAAAATAAATTCCAGAGTTCGAGCCCTGCGGCACCATGTACTCGATGACTGCCATCACATCGCCGTGTTCGTGTTTGCTTAACAGATTGTTGGTACGTCCCGTGTCACCGTTGATGAGCACGCCGTTGCCTTTGATGAGCGTAAATGCCTTCGGGTTGTCCGGCGACTTGACAGCACTCTTCACCAATTTCCAGTCGCCAACCGGCACGCGCCAGCCGGCGAGCGATTTACCGTTGCTGACGGTGATGTTTATCTTGGCTGGTGGTGGTGGTGGAGCCAACTGCGCCTGCGCCTGGCCAAACGCGAGCACGCCAATCTGCAGCAGCAACCCGACCTTGGCCAAGCGATACCAATCCATCATGGCGTTTGAAAATTTCATGCGGCTTCTGTCGGCGACTCTATCGGGCCGGCTGCTTGGCCGCAAAGTTATTCCCCTGGCCAAGGGCCACCCCCGGCCACTTGGTATTCGCATTGCTCCCTTTTTGCGAAAATTTGGCTTGCAAAGACGGAAGCAAAAAATAGCATTTGCTCCAACCCCGTCCAATGACGGGCTGAAAACATAGACTATATGATATACCACGGCATGGGGGGCGCGCTTTGAGTCGCCCCAGAGGCGGAAGGCGTCCGTATCGGGCACCAAGGGAGCGCGTTAATGGGAGGATTCGAGCCAGGGAAGTTCGACTCCTGATGGATGATGGGAAACAGTTAGGGATTCATTCCATTCAGGAAGCCATGCGAATGGCCAAAGAGCAGCGGTTGGATCTGGTTGAGATTTCCCCCAATGCAAAGCCGCCGGTCTGCCGGATCACCGACTACGGAAAATATTCCTACGAGCAGAAAAAACTCCGCAAGGAGCAGAAAAAAGCCACCGTCTCGGTCAAAATCAAGGAGATCCAGCTTCGCCCGAACATCGACCCTCACGACTTCACATTCAAGTTGAACCACGCGATCGATTTCCTCTGCGAAGGCATGAAGGTCAAGGTGATCCTGCGTTTCCGCGGCAAGGAGCTTCGCACGAAACACGTCGGCGTGCAGACCATCGAGGCGTTCATAGAGAAGATCAAGCCGTGGGGAAGTTGTGACACAAAGCCGCGCGAAGCCGGCCGCAGCGTCATCGTCCTCATCAATCCGCAACCCAAGGACCAACGGGCGCCACATCCGAACCCCGAGGAGCGCGCCGTGGAGGTGGATCACGACGAAATCCGGCACGTCGAGGGCGCGGATATCAAGAAGAAGTCCAGCACCGCTTTTCGTAACAAGACGCTCGGCAACATCAAGCTTCCGGCGAAAAATTAACCGGGCAAAACGCCGCGCTTCTCGAGCATCTCCGCCATCACTCGATCCATCATCAGACCGGCGAGCGGCTGGGTCGCCGCATCCAGTTTGCTGTTGGCTTCCCTGAGCTGGGTAGCCGTTACTGCGTCGCCGTTTTCCCGCCCAGCCAGCAGCGACTCCACTGACGCCAAGGCCGGCTCGATCGCTCCGCGCTGATCCTCCTCCAACTCGTCGCCAAGCGACTCCAGCCCCTTGCGCGTGGCGGTGGTTGTCTGTTCGGCTCGCAGCTTGGCCTCGATCCAGCGTCGATCCTCGATGTCGTCGAAGGCATGCTCAACCGATTCCTCTATCATCTGCTGCACCTCGGCATCATCGACCTCCACGGCTGAGCTCATCTCGACGAGCTTTTCGTTGCCGGTTTTGAGGTCGCGCGCGAGCACGTGCAGGATGCCATCGGCATCGATTTCAAACTGCACCCCCACCTTGGCAACGCCCTTGGGCTGCGGCTCGAACTCCAGCGTGAACCGCCCCAGGCTCCAATTGTCAGCCGCCTTTTCGCGCTCACCCTGTAGCACGTGGATCAGCACCTCCTTCTGGTAGTCAGCCACGGTCGTAAATGCCTCGCCGCGCTTTACGGGAAGCGTCGTGTTGCGCGGGATGATGACGTTCATCAATCCACCGAACGTCTCAATGCCCAGCGAAAGCGGCGTCACGTCGAGCAGCAGCATGCCGCTAAAGTCGCCGCACAAAATCCCGCCTTGAATCGCTGCGCCCAGCGCGATCGCCTCGTCCGGGTTCTGCGAGGTGTTCAGTTCCGGCCCGCCTTCGTCACAGCCAAAAACTCCCGAAGCAAACTCGCGCACGAGTGGCATACGCGTCTGTCCTCCGACAAGGATCAGCTGATCAAGATCGCCGCTGGCTAAGCCAGCGTCAGCCAACGCCTTGAGACAATACTCGCGCGTGCGGGTGACGATCGGCTTGGCCAGACACTCCAGCTCCTCCCTCGTCAGCGTGTACTCGAAACTGAACTCCGGCGTGAGGAATGGGAGTGTGATGGCAACCTTGAGTTCCTTTGACAACCGCACCTTGGCCTCCTCCACCGCCTCGGCCAAGCGCGCCAAAATCGCCGGTTCAGCGGCGGCACTTGGCCCAACCTCTTGACCAATTTGTTCCGCAAAGTGATCGACCAGCGCGCGGTCGATATCGTCGCCGCCCAGCCGTGTGTTGCCGCAGGTGGCCAACACTTGAAACACGCCCTCGTTCAACTCGAGGATTGAGAGATCGAATGTTCCGCCACCGAGGTCGTAGACCGCCACCTTCGATTTTTCCTTCAGCGAGTTAAGCCCGTAGGCCAGTGCCGCCGCGGTCGGCTCGTTGATAATGCGCTCCACCCGCAGCCCGGCCAACTCACCGGCCTTGCGCGTGGCATTGCGCTGGGCGTCGTTGAAATAGGCGGGAACGGTGATCACCGCCGCCTCGGGCCGTTCGATCATGCCCTCAGCGGCAATCGTCCGGAGTGTCTTTAGGATCTCGGCAGAAAGTTCCTCTGGTAACCAGTCGCGTCCTTGCAACGGCACCGTCACCGGGCCGCTGCCCTCGGCGCGGACGGGATACGCCATCGTGTCGCCGTTTGAATTCACCTCGT
Source organism: Pedosphaera sp. (assembly GCA_022451065.1). Lineage (GTDB taxonomy): Bacteria > Verrucomicrobiota > Verrucomicrobiia > Limisphaerales > UBA1096 > UBA1096. The sequence goes on from JAKUOU010000063.1 coordinate 7,030, forward strand.
CACCCCGGCGTCCCATGAACCGCTTGATGGAAGTGACGGTCGTCTCCGGGTGCGCAACTCGACCGCGCCGGGCCTCCCAGCCAACGACCGGCTCGCCGGAGGCCGGGACATGCACCACGGATGGTGTCAGCCGCTGTCCCCGGCCATCAGCCAGTACCAACGGGATGCCGGACTCCACAACAGCCACCAGCGAGTTGGTCGTGCCAAGGTCAATACCGATGATTTTTCCCACCGACCGAAAACTGCCACGCCGACAACGCCTCGGCACGCCAATTCCTGCAGCAGCGCTCCGGCATTGGCGAGCGCCTGGCCAAGCGGTACCGTCGCAGCCCATGCGATGCCTATGCTACCCGGTTTTTGTGCTGCTCCTGGCCGGCTGTGCCAGCTACGTAGGCCAGACCGGGGCGTTTCGCGGCGCATGGAACAGCGGCAGCATCGAGCAAGCCGCACAACTCGCCACTCGGCAGGCCAACCAGCGCAGCGAATCACGGGACGCAGTGATCTGGTTTCTCGAGCAGGGCGCGGCGCTGCGGGCTACTGGCCAGTTCGCAGCCAGCAACCAAGCGTTCGAGCAGGCAGAAAATCGCATCCGTTTTTACGACCGCCAAGCAAGTGTGCGCCTGTCGAAGGAAGCCACCGGTTTGCTCACAAACCTGGCGGCCCTGCCGTACGAGGGGCGTGGCTATGACCGCGTGATGCTAAACACCTACCAGGCTCTTAATTATTTGCAGCTTGGCCAAGCGGACGCCGCTCTCGTCGAACTGCGCCAGGCGCACGCCGAGCAGGATGCCGAGGTTGTCCGCAACGCCCGCCGCATCGTCGCCGCCCGGAAGTCCGCAGGCGAATACGAGCGAACCATCCGCCGCGCGAAGCTCAACGAACTCCAGCCGGACATCGCTCTGGACTACGGCGCGTTTGTTAATCCGTTCACCGATTTTCTGCACGCGCTCTGCCTGTGGAACCTTGACACCGATGACCGGGAAAATGCACTCGTCTCCCTCCGCCGCATTCACTCGACACTGGGAGGGTCGGAGTTTCTCGCCTCCGAGATCAGGTTTGTCGATCGCCTCCTTGGCGGCGCAAAGCATTCCGACCTGACATATGTTATCTTCGAGACCGGCGTCGCCCCGATCCGCCGGGAAGTACGCCTCGACGTGCCATTACGACACGAGAAAGTGCGTTATGTCGCGGCGTCGTTTCCCCGGCTTGAGCGGCGTGGCCGCTCCGCTCCCGCTCATGTTGCTATCGGCGAAACCCGTTACGACGCAACGTTGATTTGCAACATGGACGCCGTGGTCGGCCGAGATTTTCGGACCGGGTTGCCGGCGGTAATTTTTCGAACGCTGGCCGCCTCCGCGACCAAGGCGGCTGTGGCTAAAAAAGCGAAGGAGGAATCCGGCGACCTCGGTGCCATCGCCGGTTTTTTGTACCAAGCCGCTGGCGCGCAGGCCGACCTGCGCACGTGGACTACTCTGCCGAAAGAGTTTCGCGTTTGCCGCGTCGAGACGCCGGACGACCGCAGGCTCACGCTGCTCGTTGGCCCACAAAAAAGCGAAGTCACGGTGAATACCGGCCGCGTGAACGTAGTCTGTGTCAAAAGTTTCGCGCCGGGTACGCCCTTGAAAATTCAACAATTTCGACTAAAATAAACCGCAGATATGAAACCGCTTATCAAACTCATCACCGCCGCCACGCTGCCGGCACTCATGCTGGGCTGTGCCACGGCCAGGTACATCGACCACGATGGACGCGACAGCATTGTCAACGTGGGCCAAATCAACACCCAGGACTGGATTCGCGCCGCCGATGAGCTGACGCAGTCGCTGCTCCTCTCCGGTACCATTAACTCGGTCGCAGGCAAGCCGAAGGTGATGATGATCGGCCGCATCAAGAACAACACCAATCAGCACATCGATACCGACAGCCTGATGAAGAAAATCCGCGTGGCCCTAAACAAGGGAGGCCGCGCACTGACCACAACCGCGGTCGGCCTCGACGGACCGGAGGATGAGTCATCCAAGGCAGTGCGTGAGTTGCGGGCCGACGATGAGTTCAATCAGGCAACCATCCCCGGCAAGGGCAACCTCATCTCGCCTGACTACAGCTTATCCGGCAAGATCATCCAAAACAACGCCCGCGCCAAGCGTGGTTTGCTTCCAACAATCAAGCAATCCGAGTTCGCCTTCCAGCTTTCGATGACCGACCTCAAGACCGGCCTGGCCGTTTGGGAGGAAGAGAAACTCATCGTCAAGCAGGGCTCGCGGGCAGCCGTCAGCTGGTAGGCCAAGCGCGGCGACTCTAAATGAGCTTTCCGAATCCCCGGTTAGCGGTGATAATGCTCCCGCCTCCGGGGCAGCATCATGGACTGGCATTTCCGCTCACGCTCACACCACTGCGACGATTGCGAAGCCGCGTTCGAGGACAAACAGCCGTACCACACCATTCTTTTCCGTGGCATGGAAAGCCTCGAGCGCCGAGACATCTGCCCCGGTTGCTGGGAGCAAAAACATGGGACCGAGCCCGGCGCGATAGGCGGCTACATCTCTCACTGGCAGGGTGTTTACGAGGTGCCACCCCCCCCGCCGCCGGAGGCCATTCAAAAAGATAACGCCGAGACACTGCTCAAAAAGATGATCGAGCAGAACGACCCCACGCACATGGAGGCCTGCTTCATTCTCGCCGTGATGCTCGAACGCAAGCGCGTCATCAAAAACAAGGATCAGATTCGCAACGAGGACGGTGGGCGCACGTTAATCTACGAGCACACCCAGTCCGGCGACGTGTTCACCATCCTCGATCCCGCACTGAAGCTGGCCGATCTGGGCGACGTGCAGGCCAGAGTTGCCGAGTTGCTCGAGCACGGGCTAAACCCGCCCGCCGCTAACGACCACACCGGGGAGCCGGAGCAGGTCGCCGCGACCGTGGACGAATCGTGACCCCAAAGCGTGGCTGACTTGGAGACAATACAGCAGATCCTCGGCTACGAGTTTCGTGACGTGAGCCTGCTACAGCTTGCCATCACTCACCCCTCAGCGTCCGGTAACCAATCAAAACCGTCCGATGACAACCAGCGAATGGAATTTCTTGGTGATGCCATTTTGCAAGCGGTGATCTCCGAGGCGCTCTACCGCCTTCATCCTGACAAGGATGAAGGCCACCTGACCAAGGCCCGCGCCGGACTGGTCAACGGCACGTCGCTGGCCGCCAAGGCCGCCGCGCTTGGCCTCGAGCAGCACCTCGTTCTGGGTCACGGCCAGCGCACGGAATTCGAACGGGGTAAGGAGTCCGCACTGGAGGATGCCCTTGAGGCGCTGGTCGCCGCGCTGTATCTCGACGGCGGGCTTGACGCTGCAAATGACTTTGTCAACCGCATCTTTGCCGACGAACTAGCCAACCCAGACAGCATTTCCGTGATCGAAAACCCCAAAGGCGAATTGCAGGAACGGCTGCAGGGTGGCACCGGCGTATCGCCGACGTACGAACTGCTCAGCTCTTCCTGCCCGCCTCATGCCCGAGAGTTCGAGGTCGCCGTCCTTCAAGCCGGGAATGAACTGGGTCGCGGCACCGGCGGCAGCAAAAAGGAAGCCGAGTCGCAAGCCGCCTCGGCCGCCTTGGCCAAGCTGCGCTGCCAGTAGCCTGTGTCAGGCGACCGGGTCGATGTCGAGTGCGATGTCGACCGACGACGCAGAGTGGGTCAGCGCGCCAACTGAAATGAAGTCCACCCCCGTCTCGGCAATTTCGCGAACCGTCTCCAGCGTCACGCCGCCGCTGGCCTCGATCCTAGCGCGACCGTCGATCCGCCTGATGGCTTCGCGGAGCTCATCGCAGTTCATGTTATCGAGCAAGATGATGTCCGCGCCGGCTACTGCCGCTGTCTGCGCCTGATCAACCGTGTCGGCCTCTACCTCGATTTTCAATTCCGGAGACGCCTCGCGAGCCAGCCGCATCGCCTCGGCAACATCCCCACCGACAACGGCCAGATGGTTGTCCTTGATCATCAACTGGTCATACAGGCCGACCCGATGGTTCGTGCCACCGCCGCAGGCCACGGCGTACTTCTCCAGCGCGCGCCAGCCTGGGGTCGTCTTCCGTGTGTCAAGAATCTGCGCCTGGGTGCCGACAATCTTCTCGACGAACTGCGCCGTGAGCGTGGCCACACCAGCCAGGCGCTGGACGAAGTTGAGGGCGGTGCGTTCCGCCGTGAGCAGCGCTCGCGTTGGACCCTGTACACGAAGCAGCGCCTGGCCAAGCACACCCTGCTGGCCATCGAGAACCTCGATGTCAAACTCCACGCGCCCATCCACCTGCTCAAACGCGGCCAGGGCGAGATCAACCCCGGCCATGACCAGCGGCTCGCGGGCTGTCATCACGGCAGTTGCAATCGAGTCCTCCGGCACCAGGGCCAATGTCGTCGCGTCGCCGCCGCCGATATCTTCGGCCAGTGCGGCCATAACAAGCGGCAGGTAATCGTTCGGTGCGAGCGGTTTCGGCATCGGCAAAAGTCTTGGCTAAGCGGGCACCGGAATGAAGCTCAAACCGTTTTTTCTTCTCTAACACCAGGCATTGCCGGAGAGTCTGTGCATGCCCTTGGTTCAAAAATCCCTCGCCCGACTGGCGATTGCCTGTGGGATGTTGCCGATCGCCGCCGTTAGCGCGGATCATGACTCTTCGCGGTGGGAGAAGTATATCGCCCGTTTCGAGGCCGCTGATAAAAAACAGATGCCCCAACCGGACGGCATCCTGTTCATCGGTAGCTCGAGCATCCGGATGTGGAAAACGCTCGAGCAGGATTTCCCCGGTTTGCCGGTCATCAACCGCGGCTTTGGTGGCTCGCAGATCGCCGACTCGAACCACTTCGCTAGGCGCATCGTGCATCCGTACAAGCCTCGGCAGATCGTCTTCTACGCCGGAGACAACGACGTGGCCGCCGGCAAGTCGCCGGAGAAAGTGCTGACTGATTTTCAGCAATTTGTGAAGACGGTGCGAGCCAAGCTTCCCAAGGCGCGCGTCTCGTTCATCGCCATCAAGCCCAGCCTCAGCCGCTGGAAATTGTCCGGCAAAATGGCCATGGCCAACTCGCTCGTGCGCAACGCATGCAGCAAGAACAAACGATTGGACTACATCGACATTTGGCAGCCGATGCTCGGCGAAAATGGCAAACCGCGACCGGATTTGTTCCTTGGCGACGGCCTGCATCTCAACGCCAAGGGCTACGCGCTGTGGACATCCATCGTGAAGCCCTACCTGGCCAAGCACGAGTAGTTCGCCGATTGGCAAAACCGGATGGCACTGTTACGCTGGTCGTGATGCCGAGCGAGCATTCATCAACTTCAGCCGTAAAGACCCCGCTGCACGACGCGCAGAACACGCGTGACACCCGTGAGCTGCCGATCGACAAAGTCGGCGTGCGGCGACTGCGGTTCCCCATCCAGGTACGAGATCGCGCCCATGTGGTGCAGAACACCATCGCCACAGTCGGCCTGTTCGTGGATTTGCCTATGGAGTTCAAGGGAACTCACATGAGCCGTTTCATAGAGGTACTCCACTCGCACGGCGGAATGATCCACGTCGAGAACATCCCCGACCTGCTCGCCCGGATGCAGGAGCGGCTCAAGGCCAACACATCGCACCTCGAGATGGAGTTCCCGTACTTCATCACAAAGAAGGCGCCAGCTACCGGGCGCGAGGGGCTGATGGACTACAACGTGCGTTTCGAGGCCAACGCCACCGGCAATGACATTGATTTTGTGATGACCTTGCGCGTTGCAGTGACGACGCTCTGCCCCTGCTCGAAGGCGATCAGCCAGTTCGGCGCGCACAATCAGCGTGGCGAGGTCACGGTGGCCATCCGCTCCTCAGAGACGGTGTGGATCGAGGATCTGATCGCGCTCGTCGAGCAATCGGCCAGCAGTGAGCTGTATTCTCTCCTCAAGCGTCCCGACGAAAAGGCGGTAACTGAGCGCGCCTACGAAAACCCGGTTTTCGTCGAGGATCTCGTCCGCAACGTGGTACTCAAGCTCAAGGCGCACGAACATGTCACGTGGTACCGGGTCGAGGCCGAGAACTTCGAGAGCATCCACAACCACAACGCCTACGCCTGCATCGAGAAGGGCTGAGATGTTGAAACGGTTTTTTATCGTCTTGGCCATCGTCTTGGCCTCCCCTCATCTGTCGGCTCAGCTCAACGTCCAGCTTGAGGCAATCAAGCGGTTGAAGGACACCGACCTTGAGGCCAACCCGGCGATCAAGAGGGTCGTACTCAAAATCCTCGAGTCATCACGTGGCCAGGCGGCGTTTGTCGAGATTGTACGTGATTTCAAGCTACCCGGCCACGAGGCGGAGCTGCTCGACTACGCCCAGGCGAATCCCAACGACTCCACCGGTGTCGAGGCAATCCGCCTGCTCCGCAATGACGCTGGCTTAAAGCTGATCCACGCTGCCATCGACGGGCAAAACGCCACCGGCATCGTCACCGTGCTAGCTAACGCACAAATACCCGAGACCGAGCCGGTGTTGCTGCGCTTAGCCAAGGATGCCAAGAAGCCGCTGAATCTGCGCACGATTGCCGTCAACGGCCTGGCCAAGACCAAGACCGGCGCCAGGGCACTTTTGACCGAGGCCGAGGCCGAGCGCCTCCCGGCAGACATTAGCTTCGCCGCCGGCAACGCACTGCGCAGCATCCGCTGGAAAAACCTGCGCACACAGGCTGCCAAGCTCTTCCCTCCGCCGCAGGGACTTGGCCAAGCGCTGCCGCCCTTGGCTAAGCTTGTTGCAATGAAGGGTGATATTACCAATGGTGAAAAAATTTTCTTTCGACCGCAAAGTACTTGCGCCACCTGCCACCAGATCAACGGTAGAGGCATCGACTTCGGCCCGAAACTCTCCGGCATCGGCACCAAGCTTGGCCGCGAGGCGTTGTTGCTCTCCATTCTCGACCCCAGCGCCGGCATCTCGTTCGGCTACGAGGCGTGGCTCTTGAAAATGCAGAACGGTACCGAGGCATTGGGTATCATCACCAGCCAAACCAACGACGAGGTGACGCTTAAGTTGCCCGGCGGCATTTCCATCACCTACAAAGCGACGGACATCACTAAGCGCACGCAGTTGCCGACCAGCATCATGCTGCCCGGCCTCCAGGCAACAATGACGCCGCAGGAACTGGTGGACATGATCACCTACCTGCACAGCCTCAAGCAGGCCAAGCCGTAGCCGGCGTCTTTACAAAGCCTTGACGCTTGGCCAAGCTCCGCGCATGAAAATTGCCCCCCTAGCACTGTTCGCCCTGGCCACTATTACTGTCCCAGATATGGCTCACCCAGCTACTTTCACGTTCACAGCCCGCTCGCAGACGCTCTCGGCAACCGGTGGCGGCAAATACAAACCGGTTGAGACCGAAATCACCTGGGAGGCCTCCAAGACAGCCGTGGTCATCGTGGACATGTGGGACGATCACTGGTGCCCAAACGCCGCGAAGCGCGTCGCCGAAATGGCCAAGCCGATGGACCAGTTGCTCCAACTGGCCCGCGAGAAGGGCATGCTCATCATCCACGCGCCGAGTTCAACAGTTGATTTTTACCGTGACACTCCTGCCCGCAAACGAGCCAAAGACGCGCCAGCTACCAAGCCGCCGGTCGCGCTCTCAAAGGATGTGCGCTGGGGCACCAACTGGTGCTGGCCAGACAAGTCCCGCGAACCGGAACTGCCGATCGACGACACCGACATGGGTTGCGACTGCGAGGAGGAGTACCCGATCCGCGAGGCGTGGACGCGTCAGATCGACCTCATCGCGATTGACCACGAACGTGACGCCATCACCGATAACGGCCAAGAAACGTACAACCTGCTCGCGCAGCACGGCATCAACAACATCATCCTCATGGGTGTGCACCTCAACATGTGCGTGCTCGGTCGCCCTGTAGGCATCCGGCAAATGGTCACTGTCGGCAAAAACGTTGTCCTCATGCGCGACATGACTGACACGATGTATAACCCCAAAAAGCGGCCATTCGTCAACCACTTCAAGGGCACCGACCTGGTCGTGCAACACGTCGAAAAATTCTGGTGCCCCTCCATTACGAGTAGCGCCATCACTGGTAAGCCCCCGTTCCGTTTTAAGAACGACCCACGCAAATAGTGGATTGTCGGTCACAATTCCGGGCTTGAAATCAGAACGAGATTCGTTACGTTCGCGCCCCGTTTTTCGTTAAAGACGGATTCCCGATCATGCCTTCAGGAAACGATCTTCGCAAAGGAATGGCCGTCAAGCACAAGGGCGAGGTGGCCGTCGTGCTGGAGTGCCATCACCGCACCCCCCCTAAGACGCGTGCGTTTGTTCAGGCCACGCTGCGCAGCATTCGCACCGGCAAATCATTCGATACTCGGTTCAGTTCCACTGAGAAAGTCGACGTGATTCCGCTCGACCACCGCAAGATGGAGTACAGCTATCGCGACGGCGACGACTTCGTTTTCACCGATCCGGAAACCTACGAACCTATGACTGTGACGCTGGATCTCGTAGGTAATGCGGTGGATTACATGGTCGAAAACTGCCCGGTCCAGATCACCTTTATTGAGGGCAACCCGGCAGTACTGGAACTGCCTTCAAGCGTAGTTCTCACCGTGACTAACGCGCCGGACGGCGTGAAGGGCGATTCCACCACGAACGTGATGAAAACTGTCACGCTCGAGACCGGAAAAACTATTCAAGCACCGCTTTTCATCAAAATGGGCGAACGACTAAAGGTGGACACCCGGGATGGAAAATACATGGAGCGCGTGAACAAGTAGTTCGTCGCGAACGATATATGTGGACACTCCGCCTGGCCAAACGGAGTGTTTTTAGTGTTCTGGCTCGAGCCTCGGCCGGAATTTATATTTCTTGGCCAAGGCCTGCACACTACGGAGTGATTTCATGCCGCCGGTGCAGGATGGATCGGAGAGGCAGGCGCAGGCGGCGCAGACAGCCGTCTCCAGACAATTAGCCAGATCCCATTCCTCGTGCAAGCCAAGCAGCATGCCAGTGCAGAAGGCGTCGCCAGCCCCGGCCGCGCCAACGATGTCCTTGGCCGGGATTCGCAATGAGGATTGCAGCACATCTTCTCCCTTTCGCGTGCGCACAAACCCGCCCTCCGGAAAGTGGATTACCACCAGTTCGCCAACGCCCATCTGCAACAACGCGCCGGCGGCGTGCCGAAGCGCCACAGTGTCCAGACTGCCGTCGTCCTGCCGGATCTTGAAACCGGTTGTCTTGCCCGCCTCAACTTCATTAAGAAAGCAGTAGTCGGTGTATTGCAGTGCAGGGATGATGACCTTTGTGAAGCGATCGCTGTCCTCGCTCACGGCGTCGATACTTGTCCGCAACCCGGCCGCCTGCGCCGCTGCCAACAGCCTGGCCGCCTTGGTGCCGTATTTTTTGTCGGGACCATCCAACTCATCGAGCAGGAGCAGATAGCCAAGATGAAAAAACATGGCCCTGGTTTTGTTGAAATCAAGATCGCTGCCGTCCCAGAGCGCGTTGGCACCGCGGTTGTGAAAAAACGTCCGGTTGCCGCCTTTGGTCTCGGTCATGACATCCGTGTAGGAAGTCGGAGCATCGGAGGTTGCCTTGAGCAGCTTGGTATCGATGCTGTGTCTAGCGCAATCCTCGAGAATCAGATTGCCGAACGCATCCTTACCAACCAGCCCGGCGGCTGCAAGCGGGATGCCGGCGTTTAGTTTGGCGAGATTAACCAGCAAATTGTAGGGGGAGCCGCCCGTGCCGGTGACTGTGGCCCCCGTGATGTTGGCCAGTTGCTCCCGCTGAGGGTACACATCGATCATCTTCACCTGATCGATGATCCAGTTTCCACCAGCCAGAATCCCCTTGCGGGCAGATGCTTTTCTTGCAGCGGGCATTGGAAACGCGCAGCCTGCCACCGGCACCGCCCAAATACCAGTCCGGAGTTACGTTAAATCAGTTCCAGCGTGTTAGCCTCGACCTTGACAGCGGCGGCCTTGCCAATGAAATCAAGCCGCAACAGTATCGTGGTCATCCCGAACCGCTCTTCCACCCAGCCCTCCTGCCCCTGCAGTGGGCCGGATCTGACAATCACCCGGTTTCCCACCTCGATCGTAGGCTCCACGCGGATTTCTACCTGCTGATCAAGGGCAAAAAGAATGTCGTTTAACTGTTCTTTAAATTCCTCCTGATCAGGAACTCCAAGCATGTTGGCAACGTAGTTACTCTGCTCCGCCATCTGCCGTGTTTTGCGGTTGAGCTGGAGAAAAACGTAGCCGGGGAAAAGCGGTTTTTGGAAGGTAACCACCTTGCCACGATATTTCTTGGTGCTGCTGTAGGTCGGAAGGGTGGTCGGGAATTTGTAGACTTTTCCGTGCTCGACGAGTTTCTTTTCGCAGCGCGGTCGCACGTGAGCCACGTACCAGTCCAACTCCGCGTCTTGCGGTGCCTCGGCTGCGCCCATGACTTCCGTAAGCTCCTCCATCTCGACGGAAAATATAGTCAAATTACTTGACCAAAACAACGGCGTAGTTGCGTTTGCCGCGGCGCAACAGCAGGTATTTTCCGAACAACAGGTCACCAGACTGCAACTTGTGCTGCTCGTCATCGGTGCGCCGGTTGTTAACGTACACTCCACCACCCTTGACATCCTTGCGAGCCTGGCCACGCGACTGGGCCAAGCCGGCCTCGTGCAGCAGCTCCGGCAGCCAAAGCCCCTCTCCGCCAAAACGGTCCAACTTGATTTCATGGGTCGGCACTTCGCCAGCAATCTCCCGAAAGGTCGCCTCGGTGATGCCATCCAACTCGCCGCCGAACAGAATCTCGCTAGCGCGAATGGCCTCGTTGGCCGCCGCCTCACCGTGTGCCAGAGCGGTCACTTCCTTGGCCAAGGCCTTGTGAGCGATGCGCGCTTGCGGCTGCTCCGAGTGTTGCCGAGCCAAGGCCTCGACATCGTCCCGGTGCAGAAAAGTAAAAAAATTTAGGTATCGCACAACGTCACGGTCATCAACACGCACCCAGTACTGGTAAAACTGATAGATGCTTGTGCGGGCCACGT
>JAKUOU010000064.1 GCA_022451065.1 Pedosphaera sp.
CGTGCAGATTACATGGTCGCCGTCCACCAACACCGACTCGGTGTAGCCCCAGTAGGGCACTTTCCCTCCAAGATCCTTTACCATCTCCACCCGCCAGTTCACCTTGCCATCACCAACATTGGCGCATATCAAACCGCCCTTTGCTCCCAGAGCATAAACCTTATCGCCGTCCACCGTCGCGGTACCGCGCGGCCCGTCTCCCCAGTTGTTGGTGAGAATGCCGCCCAGCGCGGCTGTCCAGAGTGTCTTTCCACCCTTCGCCTCCTTGGCAAACAACTGCTCCTTGTCATCCGTGGTTCCCAAGATAAACAACATGCCCTTGGCTATCGCTGGCGCTGAGTAGCCGATGCCAATGTCTCGGCTCAGCCAGATTCTCTCCGGCCCGGCGCTCGGCCAAGCCTGCAAGAGGCCGGTCTCACGGCTGAGGCCATCACGGTTGGAACCTCGCCATTGCGGCCAATCGCCGGCAACCAGGTCAAATACCGTGGCAAAAAACAGTGTGGTAAAAAGAATCTTCTTCATGATCTTTAGCTAACGGCGGAAAAACTATCGGCTGCAGCTGGCCAAAGCAACCCCGTGCGCGACTCAACAGGACGCATCCCCGAACAAAAAGATTCACACTATCTACCAGATGCGTCGCTTTGGGGAATTGTAACGCCGGATACCTACAGCCCGCACCCCGCCAATAGCACGGCTGCGATTGCTGTGAGGGAAAGGTGTTTCATTTGCCAGCAGTTTCCAGTTCCTTCTTGGTCTTGCCGCCGTGTTCGCTCAGTAAGTCGGCGACTTCGGTACGATTCCACGATTTCGCCCAATCGAGCGCAGTGTCCCCCTTGTCATCTGTGACATTTGCGCCCGCACCATTCGCAAGCAACAATTTGATAATGTAGGTGTGGTTGTTTGCCGCCGCATGATGCAATGCTGCCTGGCCGATATTGTCAGGGCTGTCAAGGTCCGTCCCCGCGACGATGTGCAACTCGATTTCCTTTTGATTCCCTTTGGCGGCAGCGCTCCAAATAGTCATGGATGGAGGCGTGACAACTGCGCCAGAAACCTTGGTATCGGGAGCGGGGGCCGCCTGCTCAAGATCAGTCAGTCTTAATTCCAATTGGGCCAGCCTCTCCTTCAATTCGTCAACCTCCGGTTGAAAATCCTTAGCAGCCTGTTCGTTGCGGATGCCTGCTTCATGGCTGCATCCGATCACGAGCACAACCGATATTGTGAGTAGTGATGATATAATCTTACTTGTCTGTTTCATGGTGAGGCAACTGTCATTCGGATGTGTAATCTTTTCAATGCGTTTTAACTGTTGTCGTGACTCCCAAATATATTCAAACTTACCTCCCTTTAGCCGTCTTGCCACCGTGTTTGCGGAGAAGGTAAGCAATTTCGGTATGACTTTGCTGAACGGCCCAATCTAACGCTGTCTTGCCTTCTCCAAGGACAGATTCACTCCTCGCATTCACATCCGCACCCTTTGCGATCAGCAGTTCAACGACTTCCTTGCGACCTTTCATAGCCGCAGCAATCAAAGGTGATGAACCGTCATTAATCTTCGCATTGATGTCCGCTCCGTTAGTGATCAGTAATTCGGCTATTTCCTTTGTTGCCGCATTATGCAAAGGAGTGCTGCCATATTCATTCTTGGCAGCTACATTTGCGCCATTGGCAATGAGTAGTTCTACGAATTCCTTGTGACCTCCAGAAGCCGCCGCAGACAAAAGACCTATCGCATTTGCATCCACTCCAGCAGCTATAAACTCCTTCAATGCTTCAACATCACCTGCTTTAGCAGCAACATTAATTGAACCATATTTACCGCCGTGTTTACGAAGAAGGTCAGCAACTTCCGTCCGTTTGCGCTTGATGGCCTCATCTAACGGTGTTTCGCCTTTAAATAAACCGGATTCACTCTTCGCATTCACATCTGCATCCTTGGCAATCAGCAATTCGACAACTTCCTTACGTCCTTCACGGGCCGCACGATGCAAAGGGGTCCTTCCCCTTTTATCCTTCGCATTCACATCCGCACTATTAGTAATGAGAAGTTCTGAGACTTCCTTGTGCCCTTCACGAGCCGCACGATGCAAAGGAGTCATTCCCCCTATGCCCTTCGCGTTCACATCCGCACCACCCGTCAAGTGTTGTTTAACTGCTTCGATGTTTCCTTTATTAGCCGCATCCATTAGCGCACTATCTGCTTCCGACAACGGTTTCGTGGACGCTGCTGGTTGTGTAACTTCGGCAACACGTTCAGCAGGTTTATCACCAGTTGAATGCTGCGCCTTCCCGCACCCCACCAAGAGCACGGTTACGATTATTGTGAGTGGGAATTGTTTCATGTCGCTACTGATTGGCTTTCTTGGTGGTGATCTTTCGGATTTCAGCGCCGACATTATCTAAGTAGCCGGTCATTAACCCATGCAATTTCTCTGTCTTGTCCGGGAGTTTTTCTGAGAGGTCAATATTTTCCTCAACGCTTTTTGAAAGATCGAATAACTCGAGGCGATTGCCTTTCCAGGTTTTGACCAGCTTATAGTCGCCATGGATCAGCGCTGTCTGCGCAGTGCGGGCGACAGCTTGGTGAAATAGGAGGAACGAATTTGAGCGTTTCACTGCACCTTTGCCCTGGTTGCGGAGTAGCCTTGTCAGGCTGCCACCATCAAGGGACTTCGGCAGCGGCTTTGTGTACCCTGCCAACTCAGCCAGAGTGGGGAAGAGGTCCAGCCCGGTAACCGGCACGCGGCTCAGGCCGCCTGGCTGCACGCCCGGGCCAAACGCAATGAATGGTACCCGCAAACCGCCCTCGTACATTGAGCCCTTGCCCTGACGCAGTGGATAATTGCGCGGGAGTTTCTTGTTTTTCTGTCCAGGCATGGTGAGGCGACCACCGTTGTCAGAAAGGAAAAACACGTAGGTGTTGTCCTGCAGGCCAAGGGACTCGATTTTGTCCATGACCGATCCGATGCCGGCGTCGAGGTCGCGAGTCATGGCGGCGAACTCGGGCATAGTGTGCTTTTTGCCCTCGGCCAAGCGCTTGGTTTGTTTGAGTGAGTCTTCGCTGTAAAAAATATCGAGATGCACCGCGTAGTGCGACACCTGCAAAAAGAACGGCTTGCCGCTCCTAGCCTGAGTTTCCATGAACTCACAGGTGCGCTGGGTCAGGCTACGGATCAATTTGGGATCATGCTTGGCCGCGGGACCGCCGGTTCCCTTTGAGCCGCCGGTTCCGTTGCTGGTATAGCCGTCGCTCACATCGTAGCCCATCTCGCTGGGCGTCAAGTTGTCAAATCGCATATCCCACTTTCCGAAATGAGCGGTCCTGTAGGCCGAATTAACCTGCTTTAGCATCTGCGGCAGGCTCAACTGCTTGCGGTAGTTGGCGGTCCAGTTCTTTTGATCCTTATGGTAAATATGCCGTGCCGGCGATTGGCCAACGAGTAGGCTGCGCCGAGTAGGACAACAGAACGGCGCCGGCGAGTAGGCCTGCGAAAATAACATCCCGCGCTTGGCCAAGCGCTCCAAATGCGGTGTACGAAAATAGTCACTTCGTGTCCGCTCGTCATCTGGGTCCATCAACAGGGACGACCCCACCCAACTTTGATCGTCGCTGAGCAGGATGACAAAGTTGGGCGGTAGGTCGCCTGACTTGGCAGCATGCAACGACGAGTCGCCGTAATAAAGCATGAGTACAGTTCCAATTGTGGTAAATAGGAGTTTCATCTTGGTTAGGCCAGCAGATCGCTGATGATATGGCCGTGGACGTTGGTCAGGCGGCGTTGAATGCCATTATGGTAGAAGGTCAGTCGCTCATGGTCGATACCGAGCAGGTGCAAAACGGTGGCGTGAAAGTCGTGCCAGCTAACGCGGTTTTCCTCGGCGCGATAGCCGGTCTCATCCGTGTTGCCGTAGGCGATTCCGGACCGCAACCCTGCCCCAGCCATCCACACGGTAAATCCCGTGCCGTTGTGGTCGCGACCGAGACCAACTTTGTTTGACGGCGATTGGGTGAACGGTGTCCGGCCAAACTCGGTGGTGAACGTCACCAGCGTGTCTTCAAGCATACCGCGTTGCTTGAGATCTTTCAGCAAGGCTGCCACCGGCTGGTCGATGCGCAACGCCTCTCGCGTATGGTTGCCGATCATGTCCTCGTGACCGTCCCAACTCGTGCGCGGCTTACCACCGAGCGGACCACCGGAGAACAATTGTACAAATCGTACACCGCGCTCAAGCAATCGCCGTGCAAGGATACAGTTACGGGCAAAGTCGCCGGTCTCCCTGCTCCCCAAGCCGTATGACTCGGCAATGTGCCGCGGCTCGCTGTTGAGATTGGTCACCTCCGGCAGCGAAATCTGCATGCGTGCAGCCAACTCGTAGCTGCGAAGGCGTGCGCCTAAAATGTCATCCACACCGCCGAGCCGTTCTAGTTGTTTGCGCTGCATATAGGCGAGCAAGCTGTCCGTGGTCTCTTGCGCCTCCTTGGAAACTTGTTTCGGGGGAAAAAGATCGCGCACCGGTTGTTCGCTGGAACGAAACACGACGCCCTGATGTTCGCCCGGCAGAAAACCGTTGCTCCAGTTCGACGAGCCGCCACTGGGTGCGCCACGTCGATCGGGGATCACCACAAATGCCGGCAGCGAATCGGAGGCTTTACCCAACCCATACGACAGCCAGCCACCGAGCGACGGGAAGCCATTAGTCTGGAATCCGCTGTTCGACATGAATAACGCCGGTGTGTGATTACTCGTGTCAGAGTACATCGAACGAATCACCGTCAGTTCGTCGGCGACTTTGGCCAGGTGCGGGAATAGATCCGACACCCACAGGCCGCTCTGACCTCGCTGCCTGAAGGGCCAATCGTTTTTACGTAGCAACCCCACGCGACCAAAGAAAGGCTCCGGTTTTTTGCCTGGCGGTGTCTTGCCATGGAACTCGGTCAACTCTGGCTTGTAGTCGAACGAATCGATTTGGCTGTAGCCGCCAACGAGGCAGATATTGATCACCCGCCTGGCCTTGGGAACAAGGTGCGGCCGCAGGACAACGGCTTCCTCGGCTCTCAACAAATTTGTAAACGCGGTTGCGCCCAAGCCGTGCACGGCCCAGTTCAAAAACCGGCGACGATCAATATTCTGTGTGCTCGCGTTCATTCGATCACCACAAATTCGCTGCTGTTAAACAACGCTCGGCAGAGCGATGCTAAACCGTGTTTCGCAATCATTGCTGACGCTTGGCTGCGTTCCATTTCGTCCGGCTCCCGTCCCAAGCTCAACTGCCAAGATCGCCGCACTTGGTCAAGCAGCGCCTCGCCAGCCTCCTTTCGTACGCGATTGGCCAAGCCGTCGGCCATACGCCATACAAACACGTTGTTACTCAAGCTGAGTGCCTGCAACGGCGTGGTCGTCACGGCGCGAGTGGGAGTAGTGGCGGAGGGATCGGGACAATCGAATGTATCCAGAATGGCATCGCGTTCCCCGCGTGGAGAGAAACGATAGATCGTCCGTCGATCAAACTTCGGCCCCTTCACCTCTATTAGATGATAGTAGCGCCCTGCGTTGAAATGGATTTCCTTTACGTCCTCGTAGCTCGGACCGCTTTGTTGCGTGTTCAGCATACCGGCGGCTTGCAGCAACGAGTCACGTACCGCTTCACCCTCAAGGCGCTTCGGCGCGAAGCGCCAAAGCAATCGATTGTCGCGGTCGCGACCAAGCGCATCCGGTCGTGAAACGGCCGATTGGCGATACGTCATCGAGGTGACGATGAGTCGATGCAGTGATTTCAGGCTGTAATTGTTTTGCTGAAACCAGCCGGCGAGCCAGTCGAGCAACTCGGGGTTACTGGGCCGTCCACCACCCGTGCCGAAGTCACTTGGTTTCTTGACCAGTCCCTGGCCGAAATGATGGTGCCAAATGCGGTTCACGATCACGCGACTGAACAGCGGATTCGCCGGATTAGTCATCCAGTTGGCCGCCGCCTTGCGCCGCTCGGCGTCGCTCGCTGCGGAGGTTAATTTAAAATCGGCGTTTACACCGGCCAAGGCAGAGACACCGGCCGGCGGCACCTCTTGGCCAAGCGAGGCAGCGCTACCGCGTAGATGAACTCTCATCACACCGGGATTGGCGATACGCACCGAATGCATTCCATGTTGTGCGCCGTGCCATACGCCGGCAAAAAGCGCCGCCATCGAGTAGTATTCCTCGGTAGAAATCGGATCGGTCTTGTGATTATGACAACGTGCGCACTGCACCGTCAGCCCGAGGAACGCCTGAGTTACCGTGCCGACGATCTCGCCGAGTTCGTCCTGCCTCGCCTGATTTTTCATCAGCGGGCTCGCTCCAAGCACAGTGTTGTGTGTTCCGGCGACTAGAAAACCAACAGCGGCAGCGCCCTCGCGTCCAGGCAGCAAAATGTCGCCAGCGACTTGCATCCGGGCGAATTCGTCGTACGGCATATCGGCGTTAAGCGAGTCAATGACCCAGTCGCGATACGGCCAGGCATTACGACGCGGTTCGTTGTACTCGAAACCGTTGCTCTCGCCGTAGCGCGCGACGTCGAGCCAATGTCGCGCCCACCGTTCGCCATAACGCGGCGAGGCCAACAGTCGATCAATTAGTTGATGGTAAGCTGAGTCGGTGGGATTGGCGGCAAACTCAGCTACTGTATCCGGCGACGGTGGTAACCCAAGCAGGTCGAAATGAAGGCGGCGAACCAGCGTTCTTGGTTCCGCCAACGGCGATGATACCAAGCCCGCCTTGGCCAAGCGCTGTTGAACGAAGGCATCGATGGGGTGCTTGGCCATGCCACCCGACGGCAGGTCAACCTTGGCCAAGGGTTGCAACGACCACCAATCTTCCGAGGCGACACCTCCCGTGGCTAAAAGCAGCAAAGCCGCCATGCCAACGCTAAAAGCAACGCGATAGTTTGGATTTTTTTTTACTCTAAGCCTATTCAATACTCCAGCGGATCAACCCCCGGATGGTCGTGGTACAGCGCAAAAAATCCAACTTTAATCCCAGAAGAGTTGTTACTTTGATGGAAGGTGTGCTGCGCTAAAAAGTACGACCAATGGATTATTGACCTGAGCCGATCTGTTGAAAAATCCAGTCAGCGGCCATTCTGTCTGCCTCGTCGGGAATCGTGTGGCCGCGTGGTTCAGGCAGAACATGCAGCGTCACCCTGCTGGGCAACTTTAGTTTGCGCGATTCCCTTGAAATTTCCCTTGCCAGTCGGACGGCATGATCGGTGCCCACCCGTTTATCCTGGTCTCCAATAACGATCCAAACCTTCCGGCCGGCGAGATCCTTGGCCCGGTTAATCAGGTTCAATTCCTTGACCAGTTGGCATTCACTGGTTGATTTGAATTCGCGCAGAACGGACAAATCCGTCACCGGGGCAAAGCCGGCAACGCATTTCACCCGTGGATCGTGAATGGCCGCGTGAAGCGCAAGAAATCCACCGCGCGATGTCCCGCAAGCGGCGATTTTTTTTGGATCGGAAACACCTTGCTTGACGAGGTGGTCAAGAACCTTCGACAGGCGATTATTAAATTCTGAAACGAAGTCCGAGTTCCTGGCTGCCCGTTGACTCCAACCTGGCAGACCTTCGGGTTCACTGGCAACCCGTTGATCACCGTGACAGGGCAGATTAATTGAAATGCAAAGGTATCCGCGCTTGGCCAATTGGTTGCCGCAGCGACGGTAATACGCTGAGTTTAGTGTGTTCTCTATTGTTGTAGCCAATACGATCAAGGTCGGAGCCGGTCGCTCGCGCTTCGTGTTGCCCCAAATGCCGAACTCAATCCCATCAGGGGTATGCATCAACAGTACTTTTGATTCGGACTCCGCAATGACACCCGCAATATCCACCGACAGTGCGGCTACGATTGTTGTGAGCAGGAGGTGTTTCATATGACAAGAACTTCTTAACCGTTTATTGCAGTTTTCAAGGCATTTAGAATTCGCTCATTGTCCAATAGTTACTGGCTGAAAAATCAATCCTCCGCCTTGGAGGATCGGGCGGTCAGGTCGAGGAGTGCTTGGCGCAGGTCTTTGCCTTCGTGCAGCATGGCGTAAACCTCGTCAATGATCGGCGTGGTCACGTTGCGGGAGCGCGCGAGATTCCACGCCGATCGTGCGGTCGGATAACCTTCCACCACTGAAACCGAGTCGGCGAGGATTGCCTCTGGTTTTTCGCCGCGTCCGATTCGTTGGCCAAACTGATAATTGCGGCTCAGGCTAGAGAAACAGGTCACGGTCAGATCGCCCAAGCCGCTCAAGCCGGCGAATGTCTCCGCACGTGCTCCGCAGGCCACGCCCAGACGGCGAATCTCAGCAATCGCGCGCGTGACCAGCGCCGCCTTCGAGTTGTCGCCGAAACCCAGCCCGGCCGATGCCCCCGCCGCAATGGCGATAATGTTTTTTAAAGAGCCGCCCAACTCGACGCCGATCAGGTCTTCGCTCGTGTAGACGCGAAACGTGGGTCGATGAAAAATCTGCTGCACTGTCTCGGCCACGCCGGCTGCCTCACTCGCCGCCACCGCCGCACTTGGCATGTCACGGCAGACCTCTTCCGCCAGAGTCGGGCCGGACAGCGCCGCCACCCTGGCCAGAGGCATGGTCTTGCCGAGGATGCCGCCCATCGTAAGGCCGGTTTCGAACTCGATGCCCTTTGTCACGCTCACCGCCACGCCATCAAACTTGGACAATCGAGCGGTGACCTCGCGAAATGCCCGCGACGGGATCGCCAGTACAACGCAGCCGGCACCGTCTACCGCCTTGGACAAGCTGGCCTGCGTCGGCAGATCGGCCGGCAGATCGATGCCCGGCAGATAACGCTCGTTGCGCCCCGCTTGGCCAAGTGTGGCCAGCGCCTCGACGTCACGTCCCCAGAGGCAAACGTCACCGCCGCCCGAGTGCACCACCCTGGCCAACGCTGTGCCCCAGGCTCCCGCTCCGATCACTGCCGTTTTCAATTCGTTGCCTCCTCCCGACTGCTCCACAGGCGATGCTCGGTGCCGTTCATGAGCCGGTGAATGTTTATACGGTGCTTCCAAATGGCCATCGCGCCGAGCAGCAGAAAAATCCAGAATAGCAGCCCGAAACGATCGACTCCCTCACCCGGTAAGGCGGCAGCGCTAACCGGCAGCGCAACCGCCGCCGCGATCGACGCCACCGACACGTACCGGCTCACCCCAAGAAAAACAATCCACACCACGAGACATACTCCAAACGGCACCGGCACAAGCCCGAGCACCACCCCGGCAGTCGTGGCGATGCCTTTGCCGCCCCTGAAACCAAGCCAACAGGGGTAGTTGTGCCCGAGAATCGACGACACGCCGATCAGAAGTTGTAGTGTCTCTGTTTTTGGTGCCTGCCCATCGGGGAAAAACCCGGCAACGAGCACGGCAAAAAACAGGCACGGCAGCAGTCCTTTCAGCAGGTCGATGAGCAACACCACTGTTCCGATGCCTTTGCCCAGCATGCGAAACGCGTTGGTCGCGCCGATGTTGCCGCTGCCGACCTTGCGAATGTCCACGCCCCTGAGCCGGCCAGCGAGAAACCCGGCCGGTACCGAGCCGGGCAAATATCCCGCAAGGACAACGGTCAGCCACGCAAACGCCTCCATGTGCGGACTGTAGTGGCTTGGCTTCGCGGGCAGCAAGCCGTTTCCCTCAAGGGCACGCGCGGATTGCCTTCGGCGGCCCGTGGCCGTTAGGTTCGCGGCGGCTTGCAGATGGAGACGCCAATGATCGAGGTGCAACACCTGACCAAGCGCTACGGGCAACACGTGGCGCTCGACGCTGTGTCGTTCTCCGTTGGCCGGGGTGAGGTTGTTGGCTTCCTTGGCCCAAACGGCGCCGGTAAAAGCACCACCATGCGTATCCTCACCACCTTCATGGCGGCAACCTCTGGCACGGTGCGCGTGGGGGGCAACTGTGTTTTTGAAAACCCAATGCGCGTTCGCAAGCGGCTCGGATACATGCCGGAGAACAATCCGCTGCCGCCCGACCTGCGCGTTGGCGACTTCCTGAGGTTCCGCGCCCGACTCAAGAGCCTAGCCAACGGCGAGGGTGCCAAGCGAGTGGACGTGGTGATTGGGCAGTGCGGCATCGCTGATGTCGCCGGCCGGTTCATCGGCCAACTCTCACGCGGTTACCGGCAACGCGTGGGTATGGCTGACGCTCTCCTGGCCAAGCCGGAGTTGATCGTACTCGACGAACCGACCGCCGGCCTCGACCCAAATCAGGTTCGCTCCGTGCGCAAACTGATCCGGGGATTGGCTGGTGACCACACAGTGCTGATTTCGTCGCACATCCTCTCTGAGATCGAGATGACCTGCGACCGCGCCGTCATTCTGCACCAGGGACGCCTGCTCGCCAGCGGCGCGCTCGATGTATTGATGGCCAAGGCCGACACAGCGGTCGTCTCCGAGGTGCGCGCACCCCTGTCCGATGTCAAAGCGTGGGGTGAAAAACTTGCGCTTGGTCAAGTGGAGTGCGTTGAACAGCTGGACGGCTATGTGCGCTGCCGGTTTGCCAACGCCACTAGCGCCGATGCACGCGAAAAGATTTTCGGTAGTGCGCAGGAGCGCGGCTGGCTGCTGCGCGAACTCACGCGACAGACGCCATCACTCGAGGACCTGTTCGTCAACCTCACGCGTGGGAAGGAGGACGGCAAATGAGCGTCTTCCGCACACTGGTTCGCCGAGAGTTGTCGGCGTTTTTCCAAGGGCCAACCGGCTTCATCATCATCGCCGCCGTGCTGTTTTTGATCGGACTCGGCTTCGTGGTAGTGCTTACCGGCCTGAACGGCCACGCGACGCCGATGCCGGTGACGCAGGTTTTTTACGGCACCTATTTTTTCTGGCTAATACTGTTGCTCATCGCGCCGATCATCACCATGCGCAGCTTCGCGATGGAGCGCGCCAGTGGCACGTACGAAAGCCTGATGACCGCACCGGTCGGCGACTGGGAGGTGGTGCTGTCCAAGTTCACCGGGGCGCTCGTTTTTTACGCGATCCTTTGGGTTCCCCTGCTGGTTTGCTCGCTGGTTGTCCGGTTGTACGTCGGCGAATCGGCAGTGCTCGGGCCTGGCCCGATGTTCACCTCGGCGCTCGGTATTCTGCTCATCGGGAGTTTGTACATGTCGATGGGCTGCTTCGCCTCGGCACTCACGCGCAACCAGGCCGTGGCAGCGGTGAGCAGTTTCGCAATGGGAGCAGCGCTGTTTTTCACCGGTTTTTTTTCGTACTTCACCGGCGACCGGTCAGACTTGATTTCGCAAATCGCCCGTCACGTGTCGCTGGCCAATCACATGGAGTCGTTTTCGCGCGGCGTGATCGATCTCGAAGCGACGGTCTTTTTCATCAGCCTCACGGCATTGTTCCTTTACTTCACGCACAAGGTGGTCGAGAGCCGCCGCTGGAAATAACCGATGAGCGGCAGCCAACAACTCGCTAGTTTTTCGCCGACCGTGCGCGGCGCAATTTTGCGGCGTGTAATACTCGCGGCAACGGTGTTGGCAGTCTGCGTGGTGTTGGTCAACCTGCTCGCGCTGCGGAACCCCGCGCAGGTCGCGCTCACTCAATCGGCCGACCACAGCCTGTCGCCGCTTACAAAGAATGTTCTTGGCGGGCTGACCAACGACGTACACGCCGTGGTGCTGTTTGACCAGCAGGCCGACCTGTTCGAATCGGTCAAAAATCTTTTGACCGAGTACGAACGCATGTCGCCAAGACTGAAGATCGAAATGGTTGATCCCGCTCGCGACCCCGGCCGCGCCGAAGCTGTGCAGCAGGAGTTGCGGATGCCAGTCAGCTCGCCTGAAAACCGCGTCATCTTCGCCGCCAATAATTCGACCAAGGCAATCAACGAGAGCGAGCTTTCCATCCTCGATTTTTCAGAGTTCATGGACACTCGGGAGGCACGGCGCACTCACTTTGTCGGCGAACAATTATTCACGTCTGCCATCGTTGTGGTGAGCGAGGGCCGCCAAACCAAGGTCAACTTTGTTATCGGCCACGGTGAACACAAGGCCAACGATACCGGCGGCCAATGGGGCTACTCTAAGTTCGCCAACATACTACAGCAGAAGGGTTTAATCCTGAAAAATGTCTCGCTCGCCGGTACCAACAGCATTCCGGCTGACTGCCAGTTACTCATCATCGCCGGCCCGCGAACACCGTACGGCGGCGGGGAATTGAACAAGCTCCGGGAGTTCGTCGAAACCGGCGGCAGCCTGCTCACGCTGTTTAACTTTTACTCGCTTCAACGCCCGACCGGCCTCGAGAAATTCCTCGCCGATTACGATTTTGAGATCGGCCTCAACCAAGTTTCCGACTCGAAAAACGAACAGTCCGGCCAGGGCGGTTTGCTGTTGGTTGACGACCTGGGTAGCCATCCCATCACCAAACCGATCCTTGGCAGCCGACTGCAAATGCTCCTCCCCCGCTCCGTTGGTCTCCCTGGAGAGGAAAGTGAAGAGCCGCCGCCGGTAGACAATATCGCGTACTCGTCCGAAGCCGGCCAGGCGGTTGCCCAAATACAGGGCAACAAGGGCACCGTACAGAAGAAAGGTAAAATACCATTGATCGCCGCCAAGTTGCACGAAAACGAGGGCCAATCACCGGCGCGAATCGTCGTTGCCGGCGACTCATTGTTCCTCGGCAACAGCGCGATTGAAGCCGGCGCGAACCGTGACTTCGCCAGCCTCGCCGTCAACTGGCTGCTTGAGCGCGATCACCTGCTCGAGATCGCCCCGCGGCCCATGACCGAGTATCGTATCAACCTCACCCGTGCCGAGATGACTTGGATCACTTGGATTCTGCTATTGGTGCTGCCCGGCGGCACTCTTGGCCTTGGCCTGCTGTGGTGGCGGCGACAGATGAAACGATCATGAATCCGAGGGAACTTTACTGGCTGAGCGGCTTGGCCGTGGTGTTGGCGATCGCCTGCATCGCAGACGGACTGTTCTCCGTTGGCGACAATACCGTGCTTGGCCAAGTGGAGCGGTTATTCCCCGAACTCGACGCTGACACGATCGACTCATTCACCGTCACGCGCGGCGAAACGATGGTTGCCGCAAAAAAAATCAGTGGCCAATGGCGCGTCGCCGATCCCGATTACCCGGCCCACCCCGAGCGCATCGCACGCTTGGCCAAGCGGCTCGCCGAGTTGACAGTCAGTCAGCGAATCGCCGAAGCCGATTGGACCGAGACCGGTAACGAAAAAACCTTCGGCCTTGACGAAGCCAGGGCGCTCGTTCGCTGGAGCAGTAGCATCGGAGAGCGGTCGCTCGAAGTCGGCTCGGCGGCGTTGTTTGGCCGACAAACATACGTGCGGCTGCCTGGCACGCGAGACGCGATTTTGGTCGCCAGCGACCTAGCCAACTGGGTGCCGCGCACCGCGGATGACTGGCGCGACCTACGGCTTGTGCCAGAAGATCTCGAGTTTGACCGTCTCCGTTTCTGGGGCCAAAGCCGCACCGTCGAACTAGTCAGGAGCGACGACGGCGCTTGGCAAATGGAGCAGCCGGTCAACTCCGCCACCGATCAAATGGTCATCCACCAACTGATCAAGCGGATGCAACTAGCGCGCATCGTGCAGATCGCCGCGCCTACCGGCGAAGACGAACCGGACGCGACCGTGCGCCTCGCCAAGGGCGACGACACTCTTATCGAGTTGGAGTTCCTCAAACCGGATGATGAATCGCCAACCGTTCTGGTGAGACATTCCGGACGCGGCACGGTGGCCATACAAGACGACGGCCTGCTGTCACTGCTCCGGCTGCCACACGATCAGTTCCGCGAGCATGCGCTTTTTCGGCAGCCGCTCGATGAGGTCACCTCCGTCACCGTCGACACGATTAAAAAATTCACAATTGCTAAAAAACCGGACGGCGCCTGGCAGGTGACAGAGCCAAGGCAGTTCCCCGCCGACGCACTTCTTGTCAACGTCATGCTCACCAACCTCCGCAACGCGCAGGTCATCGAATTCATCAAGGATGAAGCCACCGCAGTGGATTACAAAAAGCATGGGCTGGCCAACCCATGGCTGAGCCTTGAAGTGAACGGCGTTTCGGCAGACACCGGGCAATGGAGGGAGTTAATTGCGTTCGGCACGGTAGACACGTTGCGTGTTGCCGCCCGGGCCAACGATGAGCCAGCGATTGTCGGCCTCCCGCGCGAGCAGGCAATCCTGCTGCCGAAAGAGGCATTCAAGCTACGAGAGCGCCGGTTGTGGTCCTTCTCGACTAACCAAGTCGCCGCCGTTACCGTGACGTTAGCAAACAAACCGACCCAATTTTCCAGGCTACCAAACGCGACCTGGCGCACGGTAGACAACAAGGCGCTCGACCAGATTCAGTCCGCGATGCTGGAGGAAACGTTGTATCGAATGGGCGTACTATCAGCCGTCGGTTGGGTGGGCGAGGGCGAGCCGGCAATGGAAATCACCGGTATCAAGCCGGCCACAAACCAACTCACCGCCGAGGTGGACACAGCTGACGGCCCGAGGCAGTTCCGGCTGGAATTTGGCAACAAAGGCCCGCTTGGCCGCACGCGAGTGATGACCGAACAATACGGCACCCCCACCATCTTCTCCGCCCCCAACGAGTTCACCAATGTCTACCAGGCCACACTCCAAATCCTCGGCCTGGCCAAGCGCTAGTTCAACTCGCTAAGATTGATGGTATGTTTGAATACCTGTTCGCCGTCGATGGTGTGAATTCGGTAGGTAGCGGTCGGGTCGACAGCGATCGTGTCGAAGTCCACCGTGCCGAAGGATTGTTTGGCGTTGTAAGAGAAGATCGCCGCTTCCATCGTCTTGTGGACGTGCTGGTTTGTCAGGCGGCTACTGTTAAATTCATACAGCGCATAGTCGCCAGGCCGCTCGATTTTCCAAAGGTCGGAGCGATGGCGGTCGGCGCTCATCAGCACCATGCCCTTGATTTTATTTTTCGTGAGGAATGCGAAAATCTCGTTGCGTTCTTTCTGGAAACCATTCCACGTGTCATTGCTGTCGCCCTTGGCTTTGAACACCCACGGCACAGGCGATATCAACACCTTGAAAGTTCCCTTGGATTTCTTGATCGTACTGAATAGCCAACGTTTTTGCGCCGAGCCGAGCATGCTCAGCTCGCCCTTGGTTTTCTTCGGATCGGTCCGGTAGTAGCGACCGTCGATGCAGATGAAATGAATATCGTTGATGTAAGAGTCCCACCAAATGCCCGGTTGCTTGTCGCCGCCGCCGTAGCCAGGGTTGGCCCAGTTATCGCGGAAGATTTCGTAGGTTGGCCTCTTCCATTTCGGTGACTCAATCTCGGGCCCACCGGAGCAGTCGTTGGTGCCGAAATCATGATCGTCCCAAATGGAAAATACCCCCAAGCCGGCGACAAGCGAGCGGTACTCGGGACGCGACTGCCGCCGATAGTAGCAGTAGTGGTGCATATCCATCACGTTGGTGTTGTCGATGTAAACATTGTCGCCAAGTTGGAACAGCGCGTCCGGCCTGGTGGCGGCGATAGTGTTCCAGACGTATTCATGCTGCGGCACAAACCCGGCACCGCCACCGAAGGCCAGGCGGAACTTCCCGGGTTCGCCGCTCTTGTTGAAGGTTTTGAAATGCTGCCTCGCCGCTTGGTTTTCTTGGCCATCGATGGCGACGGTGTAAGTGTACTTTGTCTCCGGCTTGAGCCCTTTCAAAACAGCCTTGGCCACGAAGTCGTGCTCGCGCCTCGTCTCCACCACAGCAGAAACTTTTCCGCCGGGCGTCGGCGGAACGGTGTCGGCCTCCACCTGAACAGTCGCGTTGTCTGCAGTGCGCAGCCAGACGGTAGCACGGGTGCCGCTAAGGCTACCGACCATCGGCCCGTGTACCGGTTTTTTTCCGTGCTGCTTAAGTAGTCGCTGAATCAGCGGTCGCTTGCGGATGGCGTCGAGGCCGTTGTGCGAACCGCCGATAATGCGCCCGACCGGCAGGCCAAGTTTCAGCGCCTTGGCAACACTTGCCTCGGCGGCGTCCGCTTGGCCAAGCGTGCATTGCGCGACTGCGAGCATGTACTGCGTCTCGACGTCCCTTGGCAGTTTCTCCTCGACGACCGCGAGGAATCTCACCGCTGTCTGCGCCTTTCCGGTGCGGATCAGGTCGAGCGCCTTTTGGTGGATACGCTTGTATTGTTTAAAATCCGGCTTGGGCACTTTCTGCCCCTTAACCTGGGCAATCACAGTGAGCGCCAAGATCGCGACCGCAGCAGCTGTGAACCATCGTGTTGCAGGAGTCATGTCGCGGGGCAATGTGCCGAAGGGCCGTTGCGGCGGCAAAAGAAAAGTGTGCCTAGCCAAGCGGAAAACCGGTTGACAGCCAGGCGGCGTTTGTTACGATCCACCGCCGTGAGTTTTCGAGGTACGCAGTTTTTTGGATTTTTTAGCGGCTGGTATTGGTTTACCAGCCAGCGCCGTCTGCGTGTCTTGGGGATTTGTTGATGAACTGAAACAGAATTTACCCAGCCGCAGGCAGCCAAGCCTGCGGCTTTTTTTGTCCCAGGCCCACTTCCTCCGGCGTAATGAACAGAAATAAAAATGATAGTCGTACTCAAAAACAATGTCTCCTCCGAGGAGGAAAACGCGGTCGTCGAGGAAATCAGGAAACTCGGCTACCAACCCCACATCATGCACGGCGTCGCCCGCACAGTGATCGGCGCGATCGGCGACGAGCGCTCGCACCGCGACCTCGACGTGCTCAACGCCTGGCCACAGGTCGAATCGGTCACACCGGTGCAGAAACGCCACAAGCTCGTCAGCCGCGAGGCGCACCCGCAGGACTCCACCGTCAACGCCGGCGGCACGATCGTGGGCGGCAAAAAAATCCAGGTCATGGCCGGCCCCTGCTCCGTCGAAAGCGAGGAGCAGCTAATGAAAACCGCGCATGCCGTCAAGGCGGCCGGCGCGAGTATGCTGCGCGGCGGGGCGTATAAACCGCGCACGTCACCATACGAATTTCAGGGACTCGGCGAAGAGGGCCTCAAGCTCCTGGCCAAGGCGCGCGAGGAAACCGGACTACCGATTATCACCGAACTGCTTTCACAGGATCAGGCCGGACTGGTAGCTGAATACGCCGACATGTTGCAGATCGGGACGCGCAATGCACAAAATTTCCAGCTCATCATCGCCGCTGCAAGGACCGGAAAACCGGTGCTGCTAAAGCGTGGCATGTCGATGCGCATCATGGAGTGGCTGCTCGCCGGCGAATATGTCCTGGCCAACCGCAACCCAAATCTACTTTTCTGCGAACGTGGCATCCGAACCTTTGAGGATTACACCCGTAACACGCTTGACCTCTCCGCGGTGGCCATCGTCAAGGCCGAGTCCCACTGCCCAATCGTCGTCGATCCCAGTCAAGGCTGCGGCAAAGCATCATTGGTGTGCTCCATGTGTCGGGGCGCAGTCGCCATGGGTGCCGATGCACTCCTCATCGAGGTACACCCCAACCCAACCGAGGCGATCAGTGACGCGGCACAACAAATCGACCTCGAAGGCTTTGCCGCATTGATGGACGAACTGCGCCCCATCGCCGAATCGGCCGGCCGCGAATTGTAATAAACCAGCCAGGCGCCTGGCCAAGCGAGGTTCTGCGTTGACCAAGCGGCTTGTCTCTGAGCAGTATGCCGCCACCGGTGGCCAAGCGCTGCCGGCCATGGTGCGCGCGTGGCGGAATTGGTAGACGCGCCGGATTTAGGATCCGGTTCCCTCGGGAGTGAAGGTTCGACTCCTTTCGCGCGTACCATCTTAAATCTTCTCTTTATTTTCAGTGGTTAAGTCAGTTCGTCAACAAAACGAACGACATGAAAAACAAGACCACAAAACAGGGTTGTGCCGGTAATTGTGCCGGTAAATCTTCAAACAACGGCTTTAAGACGCCGAAATTCCAGAGAGTAAAAGATTCAAAAGGTAAACCTATTCGGGGTGTTTGGATTCGGGGTAAACAATTCTATGCCCGACTCTTCAT
>JAKUOU010000065.1 GCA_022451065.1 Pedosphaera sp.
ACCTCAAGGTGGCCGTCGGCCGCGGCCCACATCAGGGCGGTCTGACTTTTTCTACCTTTTGCGTTCACTTTGGCTCCGTGGGCCAATAACGCCTTCACCGCCCCGGGCTTGCCGGTTCTTGCCGCGGTCATGAGAGCAGGCTCGCCTTCGTGAAGACTTGTGTTGGGATCGGCTCCAGCCTTGAGGAACAATTCGACCATGTTCCCGTTTCCGTTGATGCAGGCCAGAGAAAGGGAGGTCACGCCATAACGATTTTTCGCTTTTACGTTCGCGCTCGCATTCACCAGGAGTTTCGCCGTGGCGAGATCGTCCTGGTAGGCGGCCCAGAGCAACGCTGTCATGCCGTCGGTTTGAGATGCGTTGACGTCTATGTTCTTCTCGAGCAACTTGCGAATGGCCGCGTGGTCCTTCTTCTCGACAGCGTCCGCCAAGGGTGAATCCGCCGATGCAACACGGAACATGATCAGCGTGATCAGGAGGGCCGCGATCTTTAATAGACGCTTCATCGAGGGTTGGTTCTAGCGCTCTTTGAGGGATTCGATATGTCCTTGCCAGGACTCTCGCTCCACCGCGTTTTTGTCTTCGTTCGGATATTCCACGCTCTCTAGATAGATAGCGGTTCAAACAGTTCGTCGACGGTCCCGGTGCTGTCGGCGAAGGATTCCATTGGGACGCCCACTTTGTTGAGCAGCGAAAGGTGCAGGTTGGCCAGTGGCGTGGGTTTATCGTATTGGATGTGACGACCGCCTCTCATCTTGCCGGCGCCGCCGCCAGCTACAATGGTCGGCAGGTTGGTATGATCGTGAACGTTTGGATTGCCCATCCCGGAGCCGTAGAGATAGAGCGAATGATCGAGCAAGGAGCCGTTTCCGTCCGTCGTCTTTTTGAGTTTTAGGACAAACTCGGCAAAGAGTGAGACGTGGAACGAGTTGATCTTCGCCATAAGCGCGACCTTTTCGGGGTTGTTGCCGTGATGGGAGAGGGGATGGTGCGGATCGGGTACGCCGATCTCCGGGTAGGTGCGATTGCTGGTTTCCCGGGCGAGCTGAAAAGTGATGACGCGGGTCACGTCGCCCTGGAGCGCGAGAACCTGCAGATCGAACATCAGTCGCGCGTGGTCGGCGTAGGAGGCCGGAACTCCCATGGGGCGATCGAGGTCGGGGAGTTGGTTCTTCGCGGCGTCGGACTCGGCTGTTTGAATACGGCGTTCCACTTCGCGCACGGCGGTGAGGTATTCCTCGAGCTTTGCTCGGTCGGCGGGGCCGAGGTCGCGCTGAAGGCGGGTGATTTCTTCACTGATCGAATCGAGCAGACTGGCGCGCTTTCTCAACGCGGCGCGGCGTTCCTTGGCAGTGCCGCCTTCGCCAAACAGGCTTTCAAAGACGATTCGTGGATGGGCCTCGGCCGGCAAAGGCGTGGTCGGTGAGGACCAGGAAAGGTTGTTTTGATAGACGCAGGCGTAACCATTGTCGCACTGACCGACGAGCTTGAGCAGATCCATTGCCATTTCCAGCGACGGCAGTTGGGTTGATTGGCCGATGTGCCGGGCAGCGATCTGATCGGCGGTTGTTCCCAGGTAGTAGTCCGTGCTTTCCGTCACCTTGGCCTTTGCCGCGCTCAGGAAGGCTGAGTTGGAAGTCGCATGGGAGCCGGGATAGGCGTTGGCCAGTTCCAGATTGGAAACGATCGTGACATCCTGCTTCACCGGTTCGAGCGAACTGAGAATGGGGGAAAGCTTGTCCAGCTTCTCGCCACCTGGAGGCGTCCATCTAGTGATGTCACAACCCATTGGCATGAAAACATAACCCAGTCGGCGCACGGGTTTGGCAGGCGTTTTCTCGAGGGCGGTTGCCGCGGGAACCATCGCGTCGAGAAGCGGCAGTGAGAGGGTGGCTCCGATGCCTTTGAGAAAAGTTCTACGCGGGAGAGCTTTCTTTGTAATAATCATAATGCTTCACGCATTCTAAACGGTATGCTGTTCACTATTCCAAGGATAATCGACGAAATTCGGTAGTCATTCTTGGCTGCTTCAGCGACGACTTTTCGCACAGCGGGCCCATCGAAATGTTCTACGCCGCGCCCCAGGGCGAAGGTCATCAGTTTCTCGGTGAGAGTGCCAGCGAAGAGTTCGGGGCGTTCGAGCAGGCCCTTTTCGAGTCCGTCAATCCCGGTGAACGCCTGGCCATCGGGCAGTCCGCCGCTGACGTCAAGTTCCCGGCCTTCCTCGTGCGTTCGCCACCGGCCGATCGCGTCGAAGTTCTCCAGCGCGAAGCCCACTGGGTCCATCAACTTGTGGCAGACGGCGCAAGCCTTGTTTGCGCGGTGCTGACCAAGCCGTTCACGCATGGGGAGGGTTTGGTCGACGTTGTTGTCTTCAAGGGCGGGCACATCGTTGGGCGGCGGTGGCGGCGGGGTCCCGACGATGTTCTCAAGAATCCAATTACCGCGAATGACGGGCGAGGTGCGGGTCGCGTACGAGGTGACGGTCAGGATACTGCCGTGGCGCAGTAGGCCGCCGCGCCTGTCTTCTGGTGCCAATGCCACCCGCCGAAAACGGCTCCCGTAGACGTGAGGAATCTGATAGTGCTTCGCGAGCCGTTCGTTGAGGAAGGTGTAGTCGGCCTGTAACAGTTCCATGGCGCTCCTGTCCTCGCGAAGGATGCTTTCGAAAAAGAGTTCGGTCTCCGACTGAAATGCCTGCCTTAGATTGTCATCGAAATCGGGAAAGAGTCGGGCGTTGGGCGTGAAGGAATCCAAATTGCGAAGGTAGAGCCATTGATTGGCAAAATTATCGACCAGAGATATGGAGCGCGGATCGGCCAGCATGCGGCGCGTCTGTTTCTCCAGGGCATCCGGATCGCTCAATTCACCTCTCTGCGCAGCATCGAGCAATTCATCGTCGGGGATACTGCTCCAGAGGAAGAAGGAGAGACGCGAGGCGAGTTCGATGCTGCTCAGGGGGTAGGCTGAATTAGGGTTGGCTTTTTTCGGGACTTTCTCGATGCGAAACAAGAACTGGGGGCTGACGAGAATAGAACTAAGAGCCATCTCGATTCCGGCTTCGAAGCCGCCCTTTCTGTTGGCCTGTCGAAAGAACTGCATGGGGCGTTCGAGATCTGCGTCGGTCACCGGCCGGCGGTAGGCGCGGCGCGCCAAGGCGGATAGGATTTGGCGTGCGGCGGATATGGTATCGTTACGATCCGCAGGGCGGGCGATGAAAATGCGTTTTCGGCTGGGCGTTTCACTGGAGCCGGCAGCCTGGTAGGGGCCGGTGATCGAAACCTGAAAAATGGCGGGTGACAGGCGCGGGTGCCGATGGCGGTTGAAATGAGAATTGTAGGGCTGTCGCTTGGTTTCGAGCAGCGATGAAGGCTTCTTGATAAAGGTGACGCCGAGGTCGCGCGGTCCGGCGGAGACTTGAATGCGAGTCTTGAGGTGTGCATCCAGCTTTGTGTGGTCGTTTCGTTTCTTCGGCTTCTTGACAGTGAACACCTTCAACCGTTCGCGATCCAGCAGCAGTTCCAGTTCGTGGGTTCCTGAAAGCCCTTCGACATGTTCGTTTCGGTCGCGGGTTAGGTGTATCTGAATTTCGTATTCGCCATCCTGCGGAAAGGTGTAGGGTATCAATGTTCCGCCCCGAGTGCCGAGGGGGAGACCGGGAACGTGCTCTTCCTGCGTGGTGTCTGGTGGAATGCGGATCGTGTGGCCTTCGGGCGATTTGCGCGGTACGCCCACGGCCAGCCGGCTGATTTTCTGAGCGGCGATGATATAGCGATTCAGCAAGGTGGGGGAAAGGTCGCCAACGGTGATGTTGTCAAAACCGTGGCTGGATTCGTCGGCCGGTAGCAGCGCGGCGGCGTCAATGTCGAGCGCGAGCAGATCGCGAATGGCATTTCGATACTCCGTGCGATTGAGGCGGCGAAGGGTGTCGATTCGACCGGGCTGTGGATGTTGAGCCGCGAATTTTTCGAGCGAGCTTTCGAGTCCGGAGAGGAGTGTTTTGTAGGTTGCTTCATCCGGTCGTTTCTTGCCGGCGGGCGGCATCTGGCGCGCGCGTAGCCGACGCACGACTTTTTCCCAGACCTCCGAATGCCGGCTTGTGGGCTGGGAGCTGATGGCTTTGAGGTTCAGGTCACCTTTGGTCGAATCGGCGTCGTGGCAGTCGAAACAATGTTCGGCGACGAGGGCGCGAAAGGACGGGCCGGAGAGGCTTGATGAATCTTCTGCGAACGAACAGGAAGCGAAGAGCAGTGTTGCGGCCAGACCAAGCTGTAAACCTGCTCTACGAAAGCTGATCGGTCCACGTGTATTCGATTTCCAGACGGTCAAGGAGCCAGTTTGGAGGGAATCAACTTCTTTCGCAATGGTTTAACGCTTGTATTCGCTCGGGAAGAACGAGGCTGCCAGTCAAAAAATATGGGGGCCGGAGGCAGACGGTCAGGTGATCGAAATCAAATCAGAGTTATGCGTCAGGGCGCCTATTTAGGAATCTTAACTTCGTGGAGTTTTACCCTAGGCTTGTGCCGTATTGCCATCCCTTGCGAGCTGGTTCCTTGATCAGCTCATCAAGTTCAGGCTGGCCTTTGACTTCCATCTTTTTGCTGTCCCATTCAATGCTTTTTCCTGTGCGCTGGGCAAGAGCTCCAAGAAGGACCATTTCCGTGAGCGGAACGGCATAGTCGAAATTAGAACCGGGCATCGGTCCATCCCCTTTGATGGCACGATACCATTCCTCAATGGGTCCATTTCCAACGGCAGGTAACTTGGGGATTTTAACCAAGTCGCTTTTGATTTCCATGAAGCGTTTGCCCGGGGTAATCATGGGGCTGTTGGGGCGCATCCCCGCATGGTACAGGGTTTCCTTAGTCCCTTCCATGTACATGCCGCCCCCACTGGGGAGATCTTTGTCTTTCTGCCAGCGCATGGGTTTGGGGACTTCGTAGCCCTTCTCATACCATTTGAGGGTGACCGGTGGTTTTTTGCCACGGGCCGGGAAGTGATAGGTCACCACCGATCCCATTGGGATAAAGCCTTTGCCGGGAGGATCCTTACGTTCGATTTCGACCTTTGTGGGCGAACCCAGGCCAAGAACCATGAAGGGAGCGTCAAAGGTGTGGCAACCGATGTCACCGAGGGCGCCACAACCGTAGTCCCACCAACCACGCCATTTCACTGGTACATAGTCCGCGCTGTAATCCCGATTTTGCACCGGGCCTTGCCACAAATCCCAGTCAAGGGTAGTCGGCGCAGGTCCCGTTACCGGTGGAAACGAGCTGGGTGGGACGAACCATGGCGGGTTGGGCCGATTGGTCCAGGTGATGACTTCGCGTACGTCACCGACCACTCCAGCGTCCACCCATTCCTTGATGCGGCGCATGCCTGTAAAGGTATGCCCTTGGTTACCCATCTGGGTGATTACCTTGTAATGGCGGGCGGCTTTGCGAAGGGTTCGAACCTGCCAGACGTTGTGTGCCAGTGGCTTTTGGACAAAGACATGCTTTCCTCTTTCCATGGCGGCCATGGCGGCTGCGAAGTGGGTGTGGTCAGGGGTCGAAATTGAAACCGCGTCAATGTCCTTGCCTAGCTTGTCGAGCATGGTTCGGAAATCCTTGAAGCGTGGTACGTTAGGAAACTTTTTAAAACCATTCGCAGCCCTGGCGTCATCGACGTCACACATAGCCACCAGGTTCTCTTTGGCCGCTTCACCAAGAGCATATCCTCCCATGCCTCCCACGCCGACCACGGCAACATTTATTTTTTTGGTTTTACCAGGCTGAGCAATCGAAAATCTCGGTAGCGCAAATGCACTGGTTGCAGTTGCGGTAGACTTGATAAAGCTTCGACGATTCATATCTTTAATATGCATTATGCATTTCCTTCCGGTGCGTCAACGTTGTGATTTTTAGGGTATATTTGCAAGACATTTCCGGGTTATGGGAAAGGCGGCTCGGGATAAGTAAAATGCAGGACGATTCATCCCATTCGTTAGCTAAACTATGGAGGAAGGATTTCGAATCTTTGAGTTGTTCCTTCGCTCTACTTAATCCACCCCGCTCCACCACTTGAATGGCGACGTTTTTTTGGTTCCCGGCGGCCACTGCCAAAACAGCTTGAAAAACGCGTTCATCTGGGTGAGTTTTTGCTCACTGTGAAACAACTAATTTTATTCACTATGGTACTGATCGAGTCTTTGGCTCTGACGCAGCTTAAGGGGGGCGAAGCGACTGAAACAGGCAAGCATCTTTTTATTCTTTCAGGGCAGTCGAACATGCAGGGACACCGGCCCCAGGAAGCGTTTACACCGGCGGTGAACGAGGCTTTGGGAGAAGACAATGTAATCGTAATACAGGATGCTTTGGGTGGCCAACCTATCCAACGCTGGTGGAAGGACTGGAAATCACCTGAGGAAAAAAAACCTGAGAAGACAGGAGATCTCTATGACCGACTCATGGGGAAGGTATTGCCAAAGATCAAGGGGCAGTCTCTGAATTCAGTCACTTTCATCTGGATGCAGGGTGAAAGGGACGCCAAGATGCGATGGGGTGGCGTATATGAAGTCAGTCTAAAGGGACTTTACGATCAACTCGGCAAGGATCTTGGCCGCAGCGATATAAACTTCGTGAT
The DNA here is from genome assembly GCA_022451065.1 of Pedosphaera sp. Lineage (GTDB taxonomy): Bacteria > Verrucomicrobiota > Verrucomicrobiia > Limisphaerales > UBA1096 > UBA1096. Next base: position 6,625 of record JAKUOU010000065.1, read on the forward strand.
TGGGCGCCTCAGTGACTTCGATCTAAAGAACCAGAGATATCCCCACTGGACGATGGTTCGTAAGATTCAAGTGAAATTAGCTGAATCAAGCCCCAGATTTGGCTGGGTGAATACGGATGATCTCAATGATGGGGTCAATCGAAAGGGCAAAAAGATCCAGAACGATCTGCATTACTCGGCCGAGGGATACAAGACGTTGGGCAAACGTTTTGCTGAAAGCGCTCTTAAGTTGATCAAGCAAAATCCTAAATCCTGATAACGAATTTAAAAGCGATCAAGTGATGAACTGCAGCTGATGTTAAGGTACATTGGTCAATCGGTGTGTTTGCTTTTGCTGGCGACCTGTCTCACAGGATGCAAACGCAGTCCGTCCGGTTCAACGAGCCGAACCGGCGTTTCTCCCAATGGTCCTTCAGAGAAGTTCCTCAGCCTGATGAATGCCGGTAAGAATTATCTGGATCAGGGCGATGCCACGAACGCGTTGGCAATCTACAAGGAAGCTGCGGCCCTGGTTCCGAATGATCCCGACGTTCATTTGAACCTGGCCAATGGTTATTTGTTGAGCGACGCCGGGGCGGAGGTGATTAGGGAGACAGATGAAGTTTTAAGACTCGAGCCCAATTCGGCGGCGGCCTACTTTGTCAAAGGGTCGGCGTACCTTCGTCTGTTGAATCCGGAGGAATCTGTTAAAGCCCTGGAAAATTCTAGGAAGATTGATCCGGGAGTAACAGCAACATTCTTTCAGCTCGGCATGGCCAGGATGGGGTTGAAACAATGGGATGAAGCCATCGCGGCCTTTCAGGAGGGTATCCGACTGGATCCCAACCGCCTTCATTCGACGGCGCATTACCTTTTAGCCCAGTCGCTCCTTCGGGCCGGGAGAAATGAGGAGGCTCAACGCGAGTTGCAATTGCACCAATCCAATATCGAGGGAGAGGGGCCGGCGATGGGGGCCGGCGTATTCGAGCGTAGCAAACATACCCGCGCTCGCATTCCGTTCAGGCTGGAACAACCGGAGAGCGAAGGAGTCAGAATCAAGTTCCTGGATGCGACCAAAGAGGTGCTTGGAGATGCCGCACAAAAGTTCTCTGGTCCGATCGGATTGATCGATGCGAATCGAACGGGTTGGAATAGTCTCTTCCTGGTCGAGGAGGGGGTTGGCTTGCGCATGCTCTGGAATTCCAATGGCGTGTTTCATCCCCATGGCCTGACGTTCCCCGCCAGATCGGACGCGGACTATTCCAAAATCCTGGTTGGAGATCTCCGGAATGACCGGTTAGATGATATTGTCGTTCTTGGGGACAAGGGCAGTCGTCTTTTCAGGATGGGTACGAATGGACTGGCGATGGATGTCTCGTCGTCGAGCGGCTTGAGCACCCTGGGTGCGATTAACGGCATGTTGATCGACCTGGATTTCACAGGGAAACTGGATCTGATTGCAGTGACAGGGAACAGCAACGAGGTACAAGTCTTGCGACAATCTGGACACATGGCTGGCATCGGTCTGCAGACGATGTCGTTCACCAATATCACGAGCGCTTCCGGGGTGCCTGCAACGCTGCGCAATGTGCAATCGGTCGTCATGGAGGATTGGAATCGCGACCATGTCATGGATGTGATCGCGAGCCGGACGGACCGACCGCCGTTACTCCTGGAAAAGCAGCGTGGCGGAAAGCTGATTCCTCGCGAGCAGAGTGGTTGGGTGGGAGGTTCGGCTTTTTGCGCAGGCGATTTCGATAACGATTTGCGGCCTGACTTGGCGGTCGTGGGTGACGGGAGTATTAGCATCTGTTTTAATGGAGGAGAGCGAAGAGACATCACGGTGCCGGGAGGCGAGGCTTTCCACCAGTTGGTACCCGTCGATTTCGACAACGATGGCTGGCTTGATCTGTGGGCGGTTGGCGAAAAAATCCGGGTGTGGCGCAATCTTGGTCTGTCTGGATTTCAGGAACAAACCGCCCAGCTCGGCATTGGATCCTTCTCTGATAGTGCGGTGTCGGAAATCCACTTTGCTGATTTCGACCGAGACTGCGACTCGGATGTCATCATGGCTTTGGCGGGCGGGGGGCTGCGCTTTCTGCGAAACGACGGTGGCAACGCCAACTTGCAGGTGAAGGTGGAAATGGTTGGGAACCGTTCGAACGCGAGCGGCATTGGTTGCAAAATCGAGATTGAGGCGGACGGTTTGCGCCTGGTCCGGACCGTGGAACGCCTGCCAGTGGAGGTGGGTGTGGGAAAGAATCGGAAGCTTGATTCGTTTCTGGTGCATTGGTTCAACTGGCCTCAAGGCTCCGCCGAAGTGCCGGTGAATTGCCAAGAGCCGTTGCTCGCGATGGAATTGACGATTCAGGAAGGTTCCTGCCCATACCTGTATGCATGGGACGGGAATAGATTTCGTTTCATCACTGATATATTAGGCGCCGCTCCGCTTGGCCTACCGATTGCCGTGGGGCGTCATATCGAGGCCGATCCAGAGGAATTGGTTTGGATCGGAGACGAGCAAACGTTCCTCGCAAAGGATGGGGTGTTTCAGCTGAAGATCACAGAAGAGCTTCGTGAAGTGCTCTACCTCGACGAAGCCAAAATGGTCGTCGTGGATCACGAACCCGGCGTCGAAGTGCATTCGACCGATAAACTGCTGCCAGGAAAACCATTCCCCCGGGGCACCTTGATGACGCTGCACCAAGAGCATCCGCTGCGTAGAGCTGAGAATGTTGAGGGGCAGGAGGTCACGTCTGCTTTGAGAGCCGTCGATGGTCGGCGTGTGTCGCCTCCTAAGTTGCGAGCACCCCACCTCCGCGGGCTCGCTGAGCCTCACGGATGGATTCTCGACTTCGGACCGCTGGACACGAGCAAACCTCTGGTGTTGGTGATGAACGGTTGGCTTCGGTTCGGTGGAGGAATGGCCAATATCGCCGCCTCGCTGGAATCGTCTCTCCCGTTTCCATTTCCCATACTGGAAGCTGAAGTTTCTCCCGGAATCTGGACAGCGGTGGACGTAACTGTTGGCGCACCCGCTGGGAAGACAAAAACCATCGTGGTCGATCTTGACGGGAAGCTGGCGGCGGGTACGAGCCGGTTGAGATTGACTGGGGCCTTCGAGATTCACTGGGACCGTATTGCATTAATGGAAAAGAAACCAGATGCACAAACAAGGATCACTTTTATTCAACCCACCGAAGCCGATCTGCATTTCCGCGGCTTCAGCGCTGTGCAGGATTTTCCATCAGACTGGCCGATCACTCCGGACTACGACAGGGTCACCGCGAACTCCTATTGGACGATAACACCGGGTGGTTGGTGTACGCGCTATGGCGATGTGTCCGAGTTGATTGCCGAAAGAGATGAAGGGTTGGTTTTGATGAATAGCGGCGATGAATTGACCCTGAATTTTAAGGCAAGTTCTCTGCCGCCCAAGCCGCCGGGTAGCATCCGCGAATTTTTCCTTTATGCGGATGGCTGGGACAAGGATTCCGATTTCCATGTGGCGGCGGGCGCCCAGGTTGAACCACTGCCCTTTCATGGGATGGATGATCAGCGTTATACCCTGGTGAAACGGCCTCCATTTCCGAGTGATGCGTTGCACCGGAAGTACAACACCCGCTGGGTCGAAGGGAAGGGGCTCAGACAAACGGTAACGAGCCGGCTCGTGCCAGTGTTTGACGGTTTAACCAATTAGGAAGCCCTTGTTTATGCTCAATTTCTACCGTTGGTGGGGCCTGCTCATTTGTTTGGTGTTGTCTTCCACGACAGGAACCTTTGCTGCGCCACTCATCAGTGAATTCATGGCTGCTAATGTTTCCCGTTTAGCCGACGAGGATGGTGACTTCTCTGATTGGATCGAAGTTCACAATCCGGACAATGTCGCAGTTCCGCTTGCGGGTTATCATCTTACGGATGATGCAGCGAATCTTGACAAGTGGACATTCCCCGCTGTCAACCTGAATCCTGGAGCAACCCTTGTCGTTTTCGCCTCTGGGAAGAATCGCACTGCTCCCTCGGTCCCGACGGCCCGTCTACACACAAATTTTCGGCTCTCGGCGGATGGCGAGTACCTCGCGCTCGTGGCCCCAGATGGAGTGACAGTGGTGAGCGCCTTTGCTCCGTCCTATCCAAGACAATTCAGGAATGAATCATTTGGCCTCTCCCTCGATTTCGGCCCACCATTGTCAGATGATCTTGTGTGGAGTTTCTTCTCGATTCCCACTCCGGGTAAACCGAATAACAACGGCACTCATGCAGGGCCGATTATTTCCGTGGTGGAAAAGAATCCAACCCAACCGGAGGTTGGTCCGTTGACTGTTTCGGTAGTCGTTCGTTCGACCAACGAGCCGGTTGCGACGGTCAAGCTGTATTACCGGAAGATGTTCGAGAGAGATACGATGCTGCCGATGAATGACGATGGCATAGAGGGCGATGCTGTGGCGAGTGACGGAGTATGGACGGTGGTCATTCCCGGTAAGGCGTTCGCTCCAGGGGAAATGACGCGCTGGCGGTTTGTCGCGACCGACCGCGATGGAACCGCAACGAAAGAGCCGGCGTATCGCGCTCGACTCGATTCTCATAAATACTTTGGCACGGTGGCTCTGGATTCCAGAATCAGATCCTTTTTGCCGGTGCTGCATTGGTTCACGAGGAATGTCTCTGCGGCGGGATCTTCCGGCGGTTCGCGCGGGGCGCTATATTATAATGGCGAGTTTTACGATAACGTATTTTTTAGGCGGCATGGACAATCCTCGGCCGGTTTTCCGAAGAAGAGTTACAACATCGATTTCAATCGTACGCAGCGATTTAGTTGGAACGAAAATGCCCCGAGAGTGGCCGACATTGATCTGATTACCAATTGGGCGGACAAATCCAAGGTGCGTCATGTTCTTGCCTACGAAGTGATGCGTGAATCGGGGGTGGCCGCCCATTTTGCCCATACGGTGCGAGTCCAACATAATGGGGGTTTCTTCAGCACGGCGGATCTGGTCGAGGACGCGGATGAAACGTACTTAGAACGGGCCGGATTGAACATGGACGGTGCTCTGTACAAGATTTACGCGAATAGTCTCAACAAAGATTCAGGCAACAATGCGACCACCGGAGTGGAAAAGAAGACCCGGCGGTTTGAGAACAACGCCGATCTCCAGTCGCTCATTAATGGCCTCGATCTTAGGGGGCAGGCTTTGGTCAATTATCTCTACGACAACATCGATATTCCGCGGTGTGTCAATTTGCTCGCAGCCAACTCGGTGATCAGGAACATCGATATGCACCGTAAAAACTGGTATATCTACCGCGATACTGGTCAAAGCGGCGAATGGGCTATTCTGCCGTGGGATCTTGATCTCTCCCATGGGCGCACCTGGAACACGCAAAACACGTATTTTGACAATCGACTTTACACGAAAGGATTTGTGGTCAGCGGCACCCGCATTCGCCTGGTCTCCCACATGTTCGCAAACCCGTCCATTCGTGCCATGATTATGCGGCGCATTCGCACGCTCACCGATCGTTTTCTTCAACCCCTTCCCACGCCTGGCACACCCGAAACAGAATTATTCTATGAGCGGCGCCTAAATGAACAATCACAGCTGATTGATCCTTCGGCGATCGTACCGTCGGATGCCCGGCTTGATTTTGAGAAATGGGGTTCCTGGCTGCAACGCGGCGACACTGTACGGCACACAAGCGCCAATTCGGATGTTGAAACCATGGCTGAAGCGATTGAACGATGGAAAACTGAATATCTGCCCGCCCGCCGAAGGTACATCTACAACACTCAGATTGTCGGACGCGGCGGGGAAATTCCGCTGCCACAGACCGGAGGAGGGCCGACCACCAGCTATTTTCATCTAGTGGCGAATGGAGCAACCTCAAAAGTGCTCGTGCCCACCAACGGCAAACTGGGCACCACCTGGACCGGGAGTCCTTCACTTGAGCCTTTCGACACGACCGGTTGGCTGAGTGGTCCTACCGGCGTGGGCTACGACCGTGCGACCGCGTACGATTCGCTCATCGGATTGGATGTCGGCAGCCAAATGCGAAGCAATACCAGTGTTTATATCCGAATCGATTTTGATGTAAGTGATCCGGCCGCGGTGGACCAGCTTGAATTAAGAATAAAATACGACGACGGCTTTGTGGCTTTTCTGAATGGTGTGCAGCTTGCTTCGGCAAACTCACCCGCTTCACCCGGGTGGAATTCATCCGCGAGGATGGCGCACGCGGCCAATCCACGGTCCTACATCAAATTCGACGTCTCAGATAAGAAGGGCAATCTAAGGACCGGACGGAACGTGCTTGCGATCCATGGGCTCAACGACACCTTGAAGAGCAGAGATATGCTTATTGTTCCGGAGCTTTACGCAGGCAAGGTCAGTATGCCAACCACTCTTGAACCGAGAATCAATTTCGGTGCGATCGAGGCGAATCCCGCCTCGGGAAACCAGGACGAAGAGTTCATCCAACTGATCAACCCGAATTCGATTGCGGTGGATATTTCCAACTGGCGTTTGACCGGAGGCATCGAGCATGTCTTTGCAGCCGGAACGGTTCTTGCCCCGAACGCTTCGCTTTATGTGAGTCCGAACGTAGCGGCTTTTCGAGCGCGAACCTCAACGCCGAAAGGTGGTGAAGGGCTTTTTGTACAGGGTGGATACCGGGGTCACATTTCCAATCTCGGGGAAACGCTTACGATACTTGATGGTACCGGAGCGACAAACAACACGACCACCACCTCTGGGCAGGCATCGGACGCGCAACGATCTCTGGTGGTGAGCGAGTTGATGTATCATCCTTCCGGTGACAATCTGGCTGAATATATTGAACTGTTAAACATCAGCAGTTCGGACACACTGAATCTGGAGGAGGTTCGATTCACGCAAGGGGTTGAATTTAATTTCACTGGCAGTGCCATCGTCTCGCTGGCCCCGGGTGAGCGAGTGTTGATCGCACGCGATCTCGCCGCCTTTGAGACCGCATACGGAGCCAACCATCCGGTGGCTGGCGTTTTCGCCAACGGCACCGCGCTCAGCAACGGCGGGGAACGCCTCAAGCTGGAGGATGCGAATAACGGAACGATCTTGGAGTTTGCCTACGATGATCAGCCGCCCTGGCCGGTCGCGGCTGACCAGTCCGGTTACAGTCTCGTTTTGATCGCGCCACACACCCATCCTGACCAAGCTCTTTCTGAGAATTGGCGCGCCAGCCTGCAGTCGGGCGGCAGTCCCGGAGGGGCGGATGGGGCGCTGTTCCCTGCTGATCCACTGGGGGACGCAAATGGAAACGGCGAACCCGATCTGGTTGATTACGCGCTTGGTAATGACCTTGGCCTTTCTCCCATCTTTCCCGGGTTCAGATGGAACGGGGACGTTCCCGCGGGAGAGGACGCTCTTCTTTTGACGGTTCCGATCAACCTTGCCGCGGAAGGAGTCGAGATCGAACTCCACTTTTCAACGAATCTAACCGAGTGGCAGGCTGGAACCTCGCACCTCGAATTGGTTTCAACTGAAGCACTCGGTGATGGCAGAGCCATGCGTTCATGGCGTATCAAACCGCCCCTCCGCGATCAACCTCACCTTTATATGCGATTGCGCGTGCTTGGGCGTTGATCCATCACTTCAAGGATCGCTTCGCAGCATTTTTCTCAACGTGGAAATACCAGGAACGCCAGGCTGGGTCGCGAGAACGTGGCCTGAGCTATCTGTGATGACCGAGGAGGGCTGTGGCGGTTCGGTTCCAAAAATCTTGGTGAAGGCGGCAGCGGCCCCAGCCCGCTGATTGAGGGCAATCCCGATGAGGCGAGTTGAGGGCCGGTATTCCCTGTTATATGCAGCGAGCTTCTGGTTGTCGTCTGTATCATCAATGGGCACCGCGATGATATCAACTCCTTCGGGGCCTAGTTCTGCTCGCACATGTCGCAGGCGCGGCAGGTTATCTTTGTACGGCTGGTTGGACGTGGAAAATGTCGTGTAAACACGAAGGCGGGTACCGGGCTTGGCGGAACTGTCCACAGTGGCGATCGGGAATACCTCCCGGCTAACGGCTGCCATTTTGCGTACGCTTGCCTTTACTCTATAGGTGGTACGATCGACCGGATCATTTGTTGGACTATCCTCTGGATTCTCGTAGACGGTGAGCAAGGTGCCTTCCGGAACATCTTGCGTGGTGGTCGCCCTGCCGGAAGGCCATTTGACGGTGAGTGAAACGACATTTTTATGGGAGCCGATGCCCACCATCATCGTTGGTGAATTTTGGGTGGACCAACCATCGCCGCAGCGATGCTCTCGCGTAATCTTCTCATTACCCAGATCCACCATAACTCGTGCACCGTAGCCATCGCGACACCCGAATTCTTTGGAGGGAGACGCTGCACGATTTCCGCCAACGAAGCGAATGGCGATCACGCCGCCGCTAAATCCGGTTGTTCCCATTTCGTTGTGGTAGAGATTGAATAGGGGTTGGTTGGCGTTGACCAACGCGATGTCCTGCCAACCATCACGATCATAGTCCAGAATTGCAAAACCTCGGCTGTCTGCCGGGTTGTCCAATCCGGACAGCGTCGAAATGTCTGCAAAGGAGCTCCCGGCGCGATTGGCGAAGTAACGATTGCGTTCGTTTCCATTAAGGGAATGCACAAGGACTTTGTCTCCTTGTCGTTCGACACCGGCCAGGCGCGCGTCGATCATCGGGCCTTTGCTGTCAGGCGCGGAGGTTCGTTTCCACTCGGGGGAAAACCGGAAGCTGGGGCGGGAGAGGTTTTCGTCGGTGCGCACCATAGTGCGCCATAGATTACTTTCAAGATCCAGTCCTGAGGAATGTTCCTTCGGTGCGGTGAAGTAGCCGTTCAGCACATAGAGATCGAGGAAGCTGTCGTTGTCGAAGTCGGCGAAACATCCGCCCCACGACCAACCGGCATTCATCACGGTCATTGAGGGCGGCTCAAGACCGGCGACCTGCTCGAATTTTCCGTTGTCAACCCGGCGGTAAAGCCAGTTGCCCGCGGCAGATTCAATGAACATTTTTTCCAGTCCCGGGATTTGCTTGGTGATTCGTCTGCCTGGCTCGCTGTACATGTTCGAGACGTAAAGATCGTCCTGGCCATCATTGTCGTAATCTCCCCAGGAAGCGCCCATGGCATAGCCGTAGGCGGTGACACCCGCCTGGGTGGTGATATCCGTGAAACCGCCCGATTCATCGTTACGAAACAGTACATCGAGACCCCAGTCGTTTGCGATGTAGAGATCCGGGCGGCCATCCCGGTTGTAGTCGCCCCAGGTGGCTTGCATCGAGTTGCGCCAGATTCCAACCGTGTCGTTTTCTGGCGCAGGCTCGAAACGTCCGCCGCCGCGGTTCACCAGTAAAACATTGGGGGGGCCAAGTTGATCGAGAACGGTTCCGCCCTTGCGCTTTCGATGTTCAGACACCCGCAGACGGTATTCCCTGGCCAGATTGATATCGAAGAACTCGTCCGGCCAGTCAAAGTCATCATCCTTGCTCTGCGCGACGCCTCCTGCCGGACTCGCTCCGGCCGGAGCGGCCGGCCGATAGGTGCAGACGTAAACATCCAACAGGCCGTCCATGTTGTAATCCGCCGCAGCCATTGAAAGGACGGCCATCGGCATGAATTTGGGAATTGGGTGTTGGAAGAAAACGCCCTGCCGATTCTCGAGATAGCTCGTTTTTAATAAACTGCGACCCAATATCACATCCTGATCGCCGTCATTGTCGAAGTCTGCAAAGAGCGCGCAAGGGGTGTGGCCCGGGAGATCCAGTTTGAATGATGCTGCCTGTTCAAGGAATGTTCCATCCCCCTGATTGACAAGAAGCATGTTTTTGCCGAGTCGCATGGTGATATAAATATCATCGAACCCATCTCCGTTAACATCGGCCACGGCTATGCCTTCCTTTTGATTGGCGGAGATGGGCGCAAAGTACGGATGCGGCAACTGTTTCGTGCCCTCGCGGTAATGCTTTACCGTCGCTTCGTAATGGAGCGATCGGCGTAGCATGGATGCCTCCTGTGATTCATGCATGGCCGTATCCAATGCTTCGACGAAAAGCCGCCTGGGGCTGGCGCGCCAGTTCATCTCAGTGGTTTTCCAACCGGTGATCTGCCAGCCCCTGCCGCCGTCGGTTCTTGAATGCTCCCAGGTCAGTTCCATCCTTCCTTCGAATGAACGCCACTGGTCTGACTTCATGCGCGCGAGGGCTTCAAAACCACCCTTCGCTTCATACCGCAACATATTGCCGTCTGGATGATCGCCACTGATGATTTTAAATTTTGCGTGTTCGAAAAATGAGATTTCGTCGAGCATCGGACGCCATAGATCCACTCTGTCGGTTTGTTTGGAGAGTGCGGCCACCGGCCAAGGGTGAGACTCGAACGTGGAAGGGCCGGTTGGAGTCTCTGCGGGTTTAAGATCGAGATCGACGGTGGTTACGGTAGGCGAGAACACACTTTTAGCGTCTGCCGTCGGGCCGGGCAGGCGCAGATCAAGAAGGCCCTTGGAAAGGACTTTCATTTTCGGGCTTAGGTTCAGAGAGGTTTCCTCGGCGGCCACGAGGGTACGGATTACAGCACCGTCACGCTTTTCGAAGGTGGCGGTGAGCGTCGCTGGCGTCTTCTCATGGATGTCCCCTTTTGGACGCCATTTCTTCACTATTTTCGAAAAGGGAATGATCAAGGCAAGTACGACCACAGCGATCAAGGCCATGATCAGCTTATTTTTTGTGCCAGGTCGGGTTGGAGCTTGTGATCGAGGTTTCACTCGGCGTCTGTCTACATCTCTACTTAAGGGCTGTCGAGCCGAATTGCTGTCGCGGTCCACAGTTTACTCTGGAGGCCGCGCAATCCCTTGCTCTTTTGATAGCCCGTCACCAACCAAAATTGTTTTTTGGCTGTTGACCGGAATGAGGGAGACTGATTAGATTTCTGCATGTTCTTGGATAAATGTCTCAGCCGAGTGGTGGCTTTCTGTTTACTTCTCCTTGGAAGCTTAACCTACTCGAATTCGCAGGAATTGTTATGGACCGTCGGGCTGGACGATAACGGTTGGCCCGCCGGCTGGGACGGGGGAGCCGACGCCAGTTTTGTGCAGGAGAACGGAGAAATTAACCCTTTGCCTGGAGATCCTTTCAGTACCTCAGAACCACGGGGAGCGGATAATGACTACTACTTCGCCGGAGAATACGAGACAGTTATAGACGGCAACGGCGATTATGAACCAATTGGCCTAGTGGACTTCGATGAAGAGGCAGCCGAGCGGGCTTTTGCCGGTGGGGATCTTGA
>JAKUOU010000066.1 GCA_022451065.1 Pedosphaera sp.
GATACAGGTGATACACCTGCTCCAACGGGGTCCAACGGGACGGGTCGCCGCTGGGCTCTGGAAAATCCCGGACCAAGCCGGGTCGCCATTCCTTTTCATATCGTTCATAGAAACTTCTTGAATCCATCACCCCGAGGCAGTAACCGCAGACGCCCTTGCCGTCCTCCAGCACCAGAGCCAAGTCTGGCTCGAACTCCAGATACGGCCCCACGTAAATCCTGCCAAGCGCATCAGGATCGTCGGTGAACAGCGTCTCCCCGTCATCTCCGTGGTCGCCGGTTTTAAGGCACACCCAGTAAGCCGTCTCCCTGTCCGCGGGTGTTGCTTTTCTGATTTTGAATTCTCCCGGCATCGTAGTGTGTTACTCGTCGCCGGGGATCAATGCGCCGGAGGGTCGGAAAGAAATGAGTTGCTGCAAACGCCTGACCAATCCACCGCGATAGGTGCCCGGAAGATAGTTCCCTGAGCGGAAAGTCTCTGTCGCAGGGTCTCCGCCCGCCAGTTTCCAGTCCATGTATTGCTCGATCATTTCCAGTTCCTCACGCAGTTCCCACACTTGCCGGTTGAACGCATAAAACAATTCCCGGCGATGTACCTCGGTCAGCTTGCGAGCCAGTTCCACGACCTGCCGGATCCGTTTACGGAGCCGATCCTGCCGCTCTCCCCAGTCATCAGTCGGTTGGGTTACAATACAGCGAACATCGTCGTATAGTTGCTCCGCGAATTGGCCGCTTTCGTGCGGCAAATAATAGGCGTCACCCAGCAGCGTCAAGTCATCGAGCGTCACCCCGTCTTCCCCCACGGTTGCAAAACGCGGCAACCAAGCCGCAAGAGATTCCTTGTAGGCGCTCCTGCTGTTCCACGAACCGGAGGCCCGCAGATAGCCGGCCAATGTTTTTAAGGCGACGTAATTGGCCTCGAACTCGCAGTTCGGGTTGATCAGGAATCCGCCAACCTCCTCCCGCAGTTCAAGCGATCGCCCGGAGTACGGCCCGAGAAAAACCCGTGTCATGTCGTAGTCGTTCGCGTGCAGGTTGTCCCAAATGACCGGCTTGCGCTGTATCGTTTCCCGCAATACCCTGACACTCTCGACGGTTATTTCCGGTGATATAATTTCCGGCCCGGTCCAGAACAGATCAATGCCTTCGGCGAGGTGACGGCCCACTTCGTCCAGATAACCCGCCCCGCCGTGCTGTTTGTCCGCCATCCGCCCGCAGTAGGGCGTCGGGCAGAAGATCAACCGGCCGCCCGGCCTAGCCAATAGCTCGCTGTAGATGGCATTAGCCGTCTCGCATTGCGCCTTGGCCAAGCTGCCGAATACGACACTGTCGGCCTCCGCCATTTCTCCGGCGATGTCGTCGAACAGGATCGCAAACGACCGACAGCCCGCATCGAGCAATTGTCGAAACCTCGCCCGTAGCGAATCCAACTCGCCGGCTTCCGAGTAACAAATCGTCAAGCCAGGGGCGATTCCATAAAAAAACTCGATGCCGCGATCCCTACACGCCACGATGAGTTCGCGTAGCCCCTGCAACTCGTCGGAAGTGTAACACTCCCGCCACAACGCCCGGTGCTTGAGGTCGTCCTTCGGGCAGTACAGGTAGGTATTTAGTTCAAGCTCCTGCATCAAGCCGAGGAGCTCCAAGCGTTGTTGCTGGCTCCACGGACGCCCGTAAAAGCCCTCGATGACGCCCTTGAGAAATGAACGATTAACCTTACCCATCAATTTCCTTGCCACTCATGTCGCGCTGTCCAATAAACCCGGTCTGCTGCGGATTGACTCGCAGCACACCGTACCCCCAAATGCCATCCGAACCAATCGAAGAAACACGATGAACATATCACTTGCCCAGTTGTCGACCTTTGGCCGGGATGTGTTTCGACAGGCCGGGTTAAGCGAAACGGATGCGGCAACCGCAACCGATACGCTGCTCGCTGCCGACTCGTGGGGCATCCACACTCACGGCCTAAAGAACCTAGGGGGCTACGTGAAGCGACTGAACGGGGGGGGAATCAACCCGCTTGGCCAAGCGCGGGTCGCCGCGGAAGGACCAGCCTGGGCGCGGGTGGACGGAGACGCCTCACTTGGGATGATCGGCTCCACGTTCGCCATGCGGCAGGCCATCCGGAAAGCCGCAGCCACCGGCATCGGGTTCGCAGGTCTTTGCAACAGTTGCCACTTTGGGGCGGCCGGCTGCTACGCCACGCTTGCAGCGGACGAGGGCATGATCGGGATCGCCATGTGCAATGACACGCCGACCGTCACCGTCCCGGGTGCGCTTGGCCCTGTACTGGGGAGCAACCCGATCGCCTACGCGGTTCCCGCCGGCGAACAGTTGGTGCTCCTTGACATTGCCACGAGCACGGTGGCCGGTGGGAAGGTTTTCTCCGCAGCGGCGTTGGGGAAATCCATCCCGGAAGGCTGGCTCGTTGACGAGCAGGGCCGGCCCACCACCGATCCGTCAACCTTCCCGGCCAAGGCGACCCTCACGCCGATGGCCGCCCACAAGGGCTACGGCTTGGCTTTGCTCATTGAAATCCTGTCGGGCGTGCTCACCGGAGCAGCCATGGCCGGGAGCGTCCTAAGCTACGCCTACGACGACCCGTCCAAACCGACCAACCACGGGGCAGCTTTTGTCGCGATTCAAATTGAAGCCATGATGGAGCGCGCCGAGTTTGAAAAACGCATGCAGTCGCTGATTGACGAGATTAAAAACGCACCGAAGGCGACTGGCGTTCAACAAATCCTGATCCCCGGTGAGCGCGAACAAAAATACAAAGCCAAGGCGCTGAAGAATGGTCTAAACCTTCCAGACGATGTCTGGGCCAAACTGGTTGAAGTAAGCGCATCTACGGGGATTGACCTCCCAGTGAATTGAAGAGCTTCAATCGTTCGAGTCCGCACCGCGCTTGGCCAGACGGCGGTTGAGCAAAAACGCCACAAGCCAAGCAGCGGCAATTGTGCACGCTAGGATTAGGAAGGCCGTCCACCCGCTGTGATCCCAGTAGGCCTTGATGCCCAGCGCAATGAAAAGAATAGCGGCAACCGCATTCAGGAGGGTGAGTAGGAGGGGTGTCTTGAATGGAGAGGCCAAGTATCGCCGGTCAGCCCAACAGGAGAGAATGCAAATGATCCCACAAGCCAACACGCCTGTGAATAGGTTTGCCGGCGTGAGGATGGCAATCAGAGCGGTGGGCTTGTCCGCACCGGTGATGTGCTGCCAACCCAGGTTTCCAATCAGGACAAGCATACCGCCGATGCCCACCCACAGGATGGTGATACGCCTGGTTTTGACTGAATCGCCCCCAGTCGCCGATCGAGGGAAGGCGTTCTGTATTTCCCGCATCACGGCAGGAGCCACCTCGATCGTCCCATACAGCGTGCCGAACAACGCCAGAAAGGCGCCCACGAAATAAAACGGGCGCAACCACTGCAAGGTCGCCTCCACGAACTCCGCCTGCAGGTTCAGCAGATTGTTGCCGTCCGGAACCTTGTGCGCCGGGCCAAGTATTTCGGTTCCACAAGCCACAAAAACCGCACTGAAAAGTAGTACGATTGTGAAGCTCAAGGTGCAGTCAATCAGGGGGGCGCGGCACCATTGGCGCAATCGGGTCCTGGCCGGCTCGTCATGAGCATCCAACGGCACAGGGTTGGGCTGTTCGTTAGATGCGACACCCCATTGCTTATCACGCAAGTAGGTGACGTAAGCGAGATAATCGAAGCCGGACCCCCCTATCACCCCGACATAGGTACTGAGTTCAACCCAAACCGGCCGCTTTGAAATATCGGGGTGCTCTGTAATCCAGACCGGGTAATCGGGTGGAGAGACATTTACAAAACCGGCCAACAACTCACCCCATTTCGGATTGATCAGAAACAGGGACACCGTCACAGCGACCAGCATGAGCAGGACAAATATCAGCTGGAGTTTTTCCAGTCGCTTGTAGCTACCGGTGACTGTCAGTCCAATCACGACAAGCAGGATGACCATCCCCCACATGAGGTGAGTACCGGTGTCAGAGGTTTGCGGATGCAACAGGCCAGAAACCAGAGTGCCGAGCGTCCCCGAGTGAAAGCTAACCCAGATAGGAAAAGACACGATGGCTAGCAGCAGAAATGCCATGGGAAGCCATCCGCGTGGGCCGGGCAAATCCATCCATCTTTGGAACGGATGCGCTCCGGTAAGAGTCATGTGACGGGCGGTGGCAAAAACCAGAGCCCACTTAAAAACACAAACCGCAAGAAACAAACTGAGCAGTTGATATCCAAAAACCGCCCCTCCCCGTGAAGAAAAAATGAGCTCTCCGGATCCAATCGTAAGCGAAGCGATGATCGCCCCCGGCCCGAAGATGGTAAGCCACGATGCAGGGTTTCGGGACGTCAACGCATCCAACGGTGGCCGACATGAACTCACGGTTCTATTCTTGCGAAACGTACATCCTGTTTATCTGCACATTAGTCAGCAGCGATAAAGCCATGATACAGACCCATGTAATAGGGCAATGTATACACTGTGCCCGTGCCGATGACATGGCCGCCACCTCCCGTATCCAGTTCCCACGGACTCGCATTCCAATGGTTAAAAAAACGCTCGTCTACCGGCAACACCTTGCCGTTATTCCGATATCCTTTACCCCGATACGTGTCATCATAGGCGTCGGCCCAATGGTCGGATAACAGGATCAAATCTTTCCGGTGATGGTTGGTATGCCGCCAGTCGAAGCGATCCAACGGGAAACGCCTAAGCGTGTTGATCGAGTCATCGAGCCACGTCTCCCAGGGTGACAGATCGAAGGTTCCCCAGATATTCGTGAACTCAATACCCATTGCCTGGGATGCAAAACAAAAGTTGAAGAAAGGGTTCATCTCCGGCTCTTCCTGGCGCCATGAATTAGCAAAGGAAGCCACATACAATCTCTTCAACTTCGGATCAGGTTCATACTTGATCAAGTTGTAATAGGACATAAAAGCCATCTCATCATCAGATTGATTGCCAGATCCGATGCCACGTTGATATTTCGGCCACATGACGTTGATATGGTACGAATGTTTATCACGAAGTTCCTTGGCTACCTTTCGGTATTTCATGTCGCCTGTCATGTGAAAAGCAACGTTCAAATACGATAGAATACTGATTGATTTCAAACCACGTTCTTCATGCCATTCGGAATCCTGATTTAGATCCTTGGGGCCGTACACCGCCCACCGCGTTTTCCCGGCGTGGTCGTGCATGCTGAAATCATGGCCGATCAGGTGGTCGATGTTCGCCCGCACGATCTCTCTCGCCGCACTTTTCTCCTCTTCCGTCTCAGCGACCAGGTCGTAATAGAGTGGATAGAAAAAATAGTGCCCGTCCAATTCGTCCGAGCTGGTGTCACTTTTCCAGTAATAGGAGCCATCGGACGACTTGGGCCAGCGAGGTTCATAGACGCGCCAATAGCCATCTCGTTGCTTCTTCCGAAGCTGATTTTCGATTGTATAACCACCGGAGTTTGGGTTTTTATCAGACGTTGTCTCCAACACGGTTCTCGCGATGAATCCCCGTGGTGGTTCATGTTCGGAACCCCGTGGTGCCTCGCTCAGGAAACTCAAAGCCCTGAAGGCATCCCTTGCCCGGCGCTTGGCCTCGGGATCCTTCGTGGCCCCGTAGGCAAAACATTCACCCGCCCCGTACATGCTCGTCCAAAGGCCGTCATTGTCACTGTCACCGAGGTTGAGATTTTCCTTCTTTCCCTGTGCCGGCGCGTGGGCGTCAATGACGTAGCCGAACTCGGTTCGGCGATGGTGCCTGTCGATCTCGTCCTCGTAGTGCTTCGCCTTTTCCGCAAGGGTCATACCCTTGAAATAAATGAACGACAAGCCGTCCGCTGTGGCGACCCAGGCGTTGCCGCCCGCGTCCACGGCGATGTCACGCACCTCGTCGCCTGGCAGCCAGCGCTTCCCCTGCCGGTATGCCCAGGCCGATCCGTCAAAACGAATCGCGCCAATGGCCGTACCGAACCACACCGTGCCATCGGCGCAGCCGGCCACGGCGGTCATATCGTCATATGGCAAACCCTCCGCACCGGTGTAGAGCGACCATACCCCTTTCCCGTAACGACCCGCTCCCTGGTAACTGGCAAACCAAAGTCTACCCAGGCCGTCGTACGATACGGTGACCCCTGTGGGTGCCCAACTTTTGTTTCCATCCCGCGGAAACACCTGCCGCGTGCCCTCATGATCGGACAGAAACAGGCCCCTCTCCGTACCCACTGCCACCTGGCCTTCTGGTCCGCGAGCGACCACCAGCACGGCTCCCGCCTTGTTCAATACGGCACGCATTGCAACAGGCACGGTTTTCTTCGCCTTAAACAAGTCGCTGAAATTATTGGTGGCAGACCACTTGCCGTCCTTGAGCACTGCATCACCCATGGCAGTTCGTGCCACCACACGGCCATCTTTGGCCAACGCCACAGCCCAAACATCGTTGCTGGGTAACCCTTCTTTTTCGGTGTGAAACACCCGCATCTCTTGAGGGAACACACCCACGCTAAAAGGAATCTTCGGTTGTTCGGCCGAAGCAAGATTGATACATAGCATGGTTGAAACTATAACCACTCCTAAAAATCGAATCGTCTTTTTCATCCTTAAGATTGACTTAATAAAGAGAGAGTCGAAATGAAACACGTATCATTTACCCCGCAATCATCCTGCTGTTGCTGCTTATCGTCTGGGGCGCTTGGCCAAGTGCAGCTTGGCTTAAAGCCACTTGGTTCGGTTTTGTTTTTCAACAAGAACGCCGGCTTCAGGGATGCCCTTGGCCTTCATTGCTTGGCCGTCCCATTCGAGATTTCGCTGCAGCTTGAGGGCAACGATTCCAGATAAACCGATCTCGGTGAGGTGTCCGCCAAGCTCAAATGGCGCAAAGGTTTTTCCATTTTCAATGATCGCATCGGTCCATTCCTGAAAATGCCCCCGCACGCGAGGAAGACGTTGCGGCACTTTTTTCGCCTCGAAATGATTGGCATGTCCGGTGAATTTTTTGTCGCCTTTCATTTTCACGTAGCACTGTGAATTCCAGAGCCCGGCAGAGAGTAAACCATGCTCTGCTTCAACCACGGCACCGACGCGGGGGATGTTTCCGAAGGTGCCAACCAGCTGGTCTGTGATGTGTTTGGGCGGCATGTCGACGCCGCCGGTATAGTAAATCAGGTTCACCGCGGCGCGTTGGCCCTTGGCGGCAAAATGAAAGGTGTGCGTCACGGCCTTGGCGTAAGTCTCGAGCCCGGCTTTTTGCACGTTGCTGATCTCGACTCGGGACGGGTAACCGAGATTGAGTGCGCGCACCGGCATGTTGAATGAGTGGCAGCAAAAGTCGCCGATGGAGCCGTTGCCGAAGTCGTACCAACCGCGCCACTTTGCCGGATGATAGATGCTAGCCTTGTAGGGGCGAGTCGGCGACGGGCCGCACCAGAAATCCCAGTTCATTCCCCTCGGTACTGGATCTTCACCGGGCGGGCGCATACCGCCGTTGGGCCAGCCGTGGGCCGGATGCCAGACGTGGACATTGGCTATCTGCCCAAGCAGCCCGGATTGAATCAGCTCGATGCTTCGGCGAAGATTTGACGAGGCGCTGCCCTGGTTGCCGGTTTGAGTAACGACATTCGACGTGCGGGACAGCTCCCTCAACGCACGCGATTCAGCGATCGTGTGGGTCAACGGCTTTTCGCAGTAGACGTGCCGGCCGGCCTTCATCGCTGCGGTACAGATCGGCGCATGCCAGTGATCCGGCGTGGCGACAACGACAGCATCGAGCGTTTTCTCCTTTTCGATCAGCTCACGGTAGTCGGCATAGGCCTTGACGTTCCCGGCCTTGGCTCTATGACGATTTTGGGAACCAGCGGTCTGGTTGGGATCAACGTCACAAAACGCCACGACATTGTGTCCAAGTTGTAGTGCGTTTTTGACGTGGCCCTGTATCTGGCCACCCATGCCGACAAAGGCGATATTGAGCTTGTTGTTGGCCCCGAAAACGGTGCGTGGGAGAATGACCGGTGCGGCAGCGGCAGCGGCGATAAAAATTCGGCGTTTCATGAATCTTTCTTTCGTTTTTGGATCAATTGGTCGCGCCCCTTGTGTCACACTGAACCGGGCTTGGAAAGCTGAAACCGGATGGAAGTGGTTCGTTTTTTTAGGTTTGGCATCCGAACCGATGGTAAGGATTTGATTTTACTCTCGCCAGTTTCTGTCACGTGGGTAACCGTTGCGCCGCTATGAACTCACTTCCCACCCACCGACAATCCCGGCGTCGATTCATCCAGTCCACCGGCTTGGCTGCAACCGCCATAGGCTTTCCGGCCATTGTCAGCGCCAAGTCGCCCAACGCCAAACTGAACCTTGCAATCATCGGTAGCGGGGGGCGCGGCGGAAGTAATTTGGCAAACACAGCAAAGACCGAAAACGTCGTGGCGCTCTGCGATGTCAACGCGCATAACCTGAGCCGCGCGGCAACAAAACATCCCAAGGCACGAACGTACCGGGATTTCCGCAAGCTCTACGAGAAGACCGATGACATCGACGCCGTGGTGGTGAGTACCACGGAGCACACGCACGCTTTCGCCGTGCTACCAGCGCTGCAATCAAAGAAACACGTTTATTGCGAGAAACCCCTGACGCGCGACGTGTACGAGGCGCGAGTGATTACAAATGCGGCAAAGGAGGCGGGTGTCGCCACTCAAATGGGCACCCAAATTCATGCCGGCAACAACTACCGACGAGTGGTCGAGAAAATCCAGTCCGGAGCCATCGGCTCAGTTCGCGAGGCCCACGTCTGGGTCGGACGCGCCTGGGGCTGGCAAAGCCAGGAAGCGGCCAAGCGCAACCGGGACATCGTCTGGTCGTTTGAAACGCCGAAGGAAGCCCAGAAGCCGCCAGCGCATCTGGACTGGGACCTTTGGATCGGCCCTGCACCGCACCGACCGTTTCACTCCGTCTATTTCCCCGGGCCGAAGTGGTATCGCTGGTGGGACTTCGGCAACGGCACCATGTCCGACCTTGGCAGCCACTTCAACGATCTCCCTTTCTGGGCACTCAAGCTCGATGCCCCAAAGTCCGTCGAGGCGTGGGGGCCGCCACCGCATCACGACATCGCACCGGCCTCAATGTCGGCGAGATACATCTACGGCAGCCGTGGGAACATGCCGCCGGTCACACTCACGTGGCACCAGGGCGAGAACAAGCCGAAGATCTGGAAGGAGAAAGGCATCCCCCAATGGGGCAGCGGCATGCTCTTTATCGGCGACAAGGGCATGTTGCTATCCGATTACGGCAAACACATCCTATTGCCAGAAAAGGAGTTCAAGGATTTTCAGGCACCCGAGCCGTGGATTGCTCCATCCATCGGGCACCATTCCGAATGGCTTCATGCCTGCAAGACCGGCGCGCCGACCACCTGCCACTTTGGCTACTCCGGGCCACTCACCGAGGCCAACCATCTGGGCAACGTCGCCTATCGTGCCGAGAAAAAGATCGAGTGGGACACGGAACACTTGAAAATTCCAAACGCCCCGGACGCAGAGCGATTCCTGAAACGCGACTACCGAAAAGGCTGGAGCCTGTCCTGAACCGAGGCCGCTTAGCCAAGCGGCAAATGATCATGACGGCGACTACCGGGCAAATCGGGCGTTGCGCCTCGGCCGTCTTTTGGCGGGCTTCTTTTTTTTGTAGCCGTTTCGGCTCTCTCTCCTTTGCTGCTTTTTGGGAGAGCGCACTGACTTGAATGCACGTTCGGAATGTAAATCGTGCTCAACATCGTCGGGTATCGGTTTTTTGATCAACCGCTCTATGTCCAGCAGCAGATCGGCTTCCTCTTTGCTGCAAAATGTCCACGCCTGGCCTTCGCTTCCGGCGCGCGCGGTTCGGCCGATTCGGTGAATATACGTCTCCGCTTCCGTCGGCAAATCGTAGTTGAACACATCCGTGATGCCATCCACATCGATCCCACGCGCGGCAATGTCGGTGGCGACCAATACTTTCACCTTGCCTCTCCGGAAGTTGTCCAGCGCTTTGGTCCGCGCTGACTGGGTCTTGTTGCCGTGAATGGGCGCCGCAGAAATCCCAACCCGCTCCAGTCGTTCGCAGACACGGTTCGCCTTATACTTCATCTGCGTGAAAACGATCGCGCGCCCCACCTCCGGGCTGCGGAGAATCGAAACGAGCAAATCATCCTTGTTATCACGATCCACATACAGCAGTCGCTGGCAAATCTTCTCCACCGTCGGCTGTTCGGGGTTGATCGTGACCCGGGCCGGATTGACCAGCAGGCGCTTTGCTAAAACCTCCACGGCTGTCGGCAGCGTCGCGGAGAAAAACCCGGTCCGGCGTTCCCTTGGCAGCTTGGCCAGGATTCGCTCAACGTCGGGGATGAAACCCATATCTAGCATGCGGTCCGCCTCGTCGAGTATGAACGTCTTCACGGCATCGAGTTCTACAAACCCCTGCCCCATCAAGTCGAGAAGACGGCCGGGCGTTGCGACGACAATGTCGACTCCACGATTCATCGCCTTCTCCTGCGGGCCCTGTCCCACACCGCCAAAAATCACCGTGTGGGAAACCTGCAGAAATCGGCCATAGGCCGTGATGCTGTCACCGATCTGCGCCGCCAACTCACGCGTCGGCGCAAGGATCAACGCCCGAGGGCGACGACCCTCCGGATTGATTTTCTCAGTAGCCAAATCCTGAAGCAACGGGATGGTGAACGCGGCGGTTTTGCCGGTCCCGGTCTGTGCGCTGCCAAACAAATCCCTGCCATCAATCTGCGGCGGGATGGCCTTGGCCTGCACCGGTGTCGGCGTGAAATAAGCTTCCTTTTTCAGCGCGTGTTGAATCTCCGGATTCAGCGAACCAAAGATGCCCTCCATCTCGAGCGCCTCCAGTGGTTCGGTGATTTCGCGGGGCCGCCGTTGTTGGTTCGGACGGAATTGGTCGTCGCGTGCCCGGGTTTGCCTACCGCGTTTTCGCGATTTGCTCCCAGCAAATCGCCCTCGTTTTTTCTCACCCTTTCTACGGGGTTTCCTCTCTGTCATTTAATCAATAAGTACAAGCCGGCAAACCTTCATTTGTAATCCCTACCGGCTTGAGTTAGAGGAAAATGAGCCGCGGGAAGCGCGACTTTGAAGTGAACCTGACTGGCTGGAGACCGGGGAATGTTGGCTCCTTGCCTTACCGCCAAGCGATCAATCGGCGGCGTGAGTATCCCACAGGCACCCCCATGTCAAGCCGCCCGCTGGTTTAAGGAAGAAAAAAGTGATGAAGCCATGAAGAACCGAACGACAAACCTTCTAATTGCTAACGAGTCCCTTTTAGGAGTTATTTAACGGTTTCATAGCTTTTTGATGTGCCACTATGCACTAGAACAAATGCAGGACACGAAAGACAAGCGAAACGAAATCGCTATGCAGTTGTGGGAGGCTTCACCGGAAGTTCATGAAAAACGTCAGCTAGACCTTGCAGTCATCAGGTCTTGATGCAGTAACCGGTGGAACAAGTGCTCGCCAGCTTCCTTTTCCGGCGAAAGTCTTCCCGTGTCATAAGCATTCGAGGCCAGTCCACGTTGCACGGAAACACAAATATCCTCGTCTTCGATCTGAACCTGGTGGGCAACTTCCACACTCTTTTGTTTGAACACCTCGGTGTATTTGAGATCGTCATCGAAGTAGTAATCGAAATAGATGCGGCAGCGGGTGGACGATAACGGGATGGCAATGTTTGTATCCATCACACCTTCATAGAGGTTGATCATGAGGTTGGGGTATTGCCAATAGTAGTGGGCTTTATCACCGGTCCTAACCGTTGAGATATCGTCCTCTTTGTTACTGGTGGGGCAATCCTGCAAACAGTATCTATCCTCCGTAGTGATCCGATAGTGTTTGTATTCTAAGGCAGAGTTTAGCCCCTTATGCAAAACCGGCACGTGGTAGCCGCCGTCTAGATAGTTGTCGACAAACACCTTCCAGTTGCAGTCGAGATCATAGCTGACCCTCTTGTAAAATTTCAGTTTGTCTAGGTTGAAAGGTTTGAGCTGGTGGTAGAGGCTTCCCAGAAATTCTTCCAAGGGAACTGTGTTTTCATCCAGACAAACGAATAACCATTTTTCCCAAGCGGCTACCCGCACCGGCACCAGCCCACTGGCATCTTTGTCGAACTCCTCTGCGCCGGCGAACTGAGGTGTGCTGTGCAACTTTCCATCCAGACCGTAACTCCATCCATGATAGGGACATTGCATGACTTTGGCGCATCCCGTGCCAGATTCCATAACTAGGGCCGCGTGGTGGCGACAGACGTTATAGAAAGCGCGAATCTGATCGGATTTCACAATGACGATCGGTTCGCCAGCGACTTCAGTGGCAATATAATCACCTTCACTTTGAAGTTGGTCGACACGGCCTGCCACCAACCAGTTCTGACCAAAGATGGCGTCGTTTTCGAGTTTGGCGAAGGTCTCATCGATATACCATGCACTCGGTGGTGTCACCGCTTTCTGCAAAGGCAAAGCCGAATTGTATGCATCGATCAACTCATTCATCGTGTCATCTCTAGCACTTTCATTGCCGCGTTATGTCCTGGGATTCCGCTGACAGCTCCACCCCGTTTGGCCGAAGAGCCGCAGAGAAAGACGTTTGGATGCTCGGTCTCAACTCCCCACTGGGCGACTTCCTCATCCGCTTCGGAGAACGGCCATGTGAGATCGCCGTGGAAGATATTTCCTTTCGGCAGATGGATCTTATTCTCCAGGTCGACTGGGCTCATCGCCTCGATGCAGGGATCGCCATTTGCATCTTTTGCCAGACAGCTTTCGATCGATTCATTGAGGTACTGATTAATGCCCACAAGATATTTTGCCAGTACTTCGTCCCGAGTGCGCTCGTTATCCTTCTTAAATAACCGGTACGGCATGTCGAGGCCGAAGAGAGTAAGAGTATGAAAGCCGCGCTGATTCAGTTGATCCGAAAGAATGGAATTGTCGGTCAGGGTGTGACAGTAGATCTCCCCCGGAGGTTTCGCAGGCACCTTGCCGGCCATGCTCTCATGATAGCTGGTCAGCATCTGTTGGTATCCTTCGTCGATATGAACGGTTCCCGCGAACGCTTCGGCAGGAGTGCATCGGCTCGAGCGCAGTTGAGGTAGCCTTTTAAGCAACATGTTGACCTTGAACCCGGCACCCTCGATGAGGTCTGCCGCGGAGCCATTCCGCACCCCCGTCAATTTCTCGAGTGCCTGCGCCGAAGCATTGCAGAGCACAAAGCGGGCATCGACCTCATGCTCCCGTCCATCCAGTTCAAACTCTAACGATGAATGCTTTTTGCCTGGACTGACGCTGACTACGTTCGCCCCGGTGGCAATGGTCACCCTCCCAGTTGTGCCGGCCACCCGTACCAGTTCGTCCACCAGTGCTCCCATACCGCCGACCGGAACCTGCCATTCTCCTGTTCCTCGGCCGATGATGTGATAAAGAAATGACCGGTTCTGCAGTAGGGACGAATCGTGCGGAAAGGTCGAAATGCCGATCCTTCCATCTGTGAACACAAGACCTCGGATCAGATCATCAGAAATTAGCCGTTCGATCACGCCCCCGATCGGCTCTTCGATCAAGGCCTGCCACGCCCGTTCACCCTCCCGGTCTAAGCGACCACGCATCTCTTCCCGGGTCACCAACGGTGAGGTCAAACTAGGCCATACGACTGCGGCCAAACTCTTTTGCATCTCTTGAAGTTCAAGGAATCCTCGGTAATCGTGTTCGTCCCCGGTCAGTTCGACGAAGGCTTCACGGTTACCATTGGAAGCACCGTTGCGGATTAACAACTCGCGCATCTTCCCGTTCTCGAGTGAGGGCGTCCACGACGCCGTCCGCCGTGATCTGAGCTGCAAATTGAGGCTAAGATCGGAAATGATCTTTTCTGGGAAAAGGCTGACAAGATAGGAATAGACAGAGAGCTTGGCATCCACCCCGTCGAAGACATGCGTCGAACGC
This sequence comes from Pedosphaera sp., assembly GCA_022451065.1. GTDB lineage: Bacteria > Verrucomicrobiota > Verrucomicrobiia > Limisphaerales > UBA1096 > UBA1096. Next base: position 14,010 of record JAKUOU010000066.1, read on the forward strand.
GTCGCTCCCCCGATCTCCGCGTTTCGTTCCAACACCAACACTGACAACCCCGCCTTCGCAAGATAACAGGCCGCTACCAGCCCATTGTGCCCACTCCCGATGATGGTAATATCGTAGCTTGGTTTAATGTTAGACATAGCTAGTGGCTTAGCAAAGCACCACTATGCACTGGGACAAATGCTGGACATGAAAAACAGTTATCTTGTTTTGATCATCAAACCTCCGATTGGAGGACAAACCACTCCGATGCTTTAGTAAGTAGCCTCACACCCCACCAACAGCATGGCTGCGATTGGTGTTAGTATTCATTTTAATTCTTCACCTGCTTAAGTCCAGGATGACAGGCCAATGATCGCTTGCTCCATCAGGTCTGTCGTGGTCGATTGTGACTCCAGAGACTCTATCCTGCCAACCCAGGGGAATAAGGATGTGATCCAACACTGTTTTTGAACCCTTGTAGTTGAATGTATACCTCTTTTCTATCGGCTCAACCCACTTGAGGCTGTTGACTAGTTCATCGTCACCCCCAGGAACGTAGTCCTTCATCTTCTTCAAGGCCTGTGAAGTAGGAGTTGCCTGTTCACTGGGATCAGCATCTGGAACAATGGGATCCCAATCATTTAAATCCCCAAGCACCAAAGTAGCATAACCAGCGGCCGAAAGCCTATTAAGCTGCCTCACAACTGCGTCTGCCTGCTTCTCCCTCTTGGCCACCGCACTCGGTTCGGTGGGGACTGCCTTTAGGTGCAAGCCAATGATGGCAGTCTGCTCGCCGTTGAGGAGGCAGGTTAGAATTACGCATTTCGATGGGTAAACAGGATCAATTGGATGAGAGGCTTTGATGTCGGTGATATTACCGCTGCTTTTGTTGGTTAGAAAGACAACGTCCTGCTCCAAATAGGTGTCACGGCTCTCAAGAAAATGAAGGACATATTGCATGCCCTTGCCTTGGAGAGCCTTTTGAAGTCGCTTGGCCGCAACCTCGTTGATCACCTCCTGAAGGCAAAGGATGTCCGGGGCGTGCCTCGCAACAATGGTAGCAATTGCCTCATGTTGCTCTTCGATTTCAGATTCTGTGTCTTTCTCCTCCAGCCCCCAGATGCCCTTCTTCTTCAATGCCTCCACCTGAGACTGGCTCCCCAGAAGCCACTCCGTGTTGAAGGTCATGATGGATACCCCCGATTCCTCAGGCAGTGTTTCTATCTTTTTAACTTTGACAGATGGAGATGACTGCTGCGCCTTCCCACACCCCGCCAACAGCACGGCTGCGGTTGTTGTGATTAGTATGTGTTTCATTTCCCTTTAGCATTCAATTCTTCACTCGTCTTGCCGCCGTGCTTGCGGAGGAGTGCGGTGGTTGCAGTCTGATTACGTTTATTGGCCCAATCTAGAGGTGTATCTCCATCTTCATCCTTCGCATTCACGTCCGCACCTTCAGCGATAAGCAGTTCGGCAATTTCTTTAGTGATCGCATAATGCAAAGGCGTCGATCCCCAATCATTCTTGGCATTCAGATCCGTAGTTGATTTGATTAGTAATCGAACGATTTCAACATGGCCTTTTCCCACAGCTAGATGCAGAGGCGTCAATCCATTTTCATCTCTTTCATTCGAAAATGTACCTGCAGCAATGTGTTGTTTTACTGCATCAAAGTAACCTTTTTCCGCCGCATCCAGCAATGAGATTTCTGGCGGTAACGGTGGTGGTTCAGGTAGTTGTGTTGGCAGCTTTGGCAGTTCTGGCTTTTCTGCTTCGACAACCGGCACGGCAGATTGTGTTTCTGGTGAAGGAGACGACTGCTGCGTATCACCACAACCCACCAACAGCATGACTGCGATTACGGCGAATTGTTTGGTACACTTCCCCTCGTGCCGCCACAAAAAAAAGATAATGAAGCCAACAACTAGAAGGACTGAGGTGCTTACTGCTAACGCTTCCATATAAAGAAAACTGTTATTTCAAAGGGCTTTTTTTGGAGATCGATGATTTCCGAAAATTCTTCTCTATCTTGACATCTGAAAACTGGAAAGTTTTTCCTCCGAGAATTTCATTACTGGTCAGTGTCGGGCACCAATATCTTTCGATATGTTCGACCACCAGTTCAGTACCGCGGGTATGAGGCACAAAGGGCTTACTACGTGGATTATACATTGTATCTGTCAGGTCACGCACAAGGGCAACATTCTGACCCTGATAAACCATTTGCCGGATTGAAAAAGGCCGGCCAAGTACACACATGTTTGTGTGGACACCAAGAATGATCACATTCGTGATCCCACGCTGTTTCATAAGGTAATAGGCTTCAGGACTGTCGGTAACTGCATCTTCATCTGCCATTTTAATGGCTGCAATCTGGCGAAGGTCCATGCGTTCAGCACCAGTTTGGCACCTCGGTTGACAGTCACAGCCGTTGTCCGAGTCATCGATGGGCAATGCCTGTTCGCGGGTCTTATCGAGGGAACACCAATCGCGCAGCGGCACTTTTACCTTCACCACGGGTGCCGCTTTGGCGCGCATCCTCATCGGAGTGCTTTCGTAGTGTTCCACACCGGAACTCGGGCAATGAATAATAAGGACACCCCGGGAGCGAAGCTCAGACACGAAAGCATTGATCCGGGGTGCCATTTCAGCACACCTTCGCGACGCCGAATCACACCAATGACTTGACCACATATCGCAAATAACCACTGCAGTTTTTTCCGCCGACCATTTTACATCAACAGTTTTGACGACATCCATCCCATCCTGCAAATAACGGGACCGAGCCTTGAAGGCTACCGTCGAATCAGCATGGCTTAAAGTCAGACTAATAATGAAAAGTAATAATGCACAGAGGCGAAACCAATCGACTGTGTTTTTGCCGTTCAACATCGTCAAATCAATAGCAAGGAGGAACAAGAAAAACGATGCTATTCTGCATGCCTTCAGCTTTCTTGAAATCGACCTAATCAGCGCGAAGGCTCCGCAAAGCAAAACAGATGTTCATCGCCACGTAGGTAGATGGCATCGCCGACGATGGCTGGCGATGCATAGAACGTCTCGTTCAGTTTATTGATCGCCAGCACTTTAATTTCAGGGCCGCGCTTAAGAACGACCATTCTGCCTGCCTCGCTGAGCAGGTAGATGCGGTCCGCCGCCCCGACTGGCGATGCACTGAAGTTGAGGTTCCCAGGCAAACGGTGTTTCAGGTAACGATGCGCGCCATCTGTTGCGCCGAGGCAAGAGAAGAAACTCTGGTCTTCCAGCAGGTAGATCTCCTCTCCCCAGAGCATCGGGCAGGGCACATAGGGCACACCGCGGCGGAGCGACCAGACCACGCTTTCGCTACCGGTCAAGTCGCCGCGCTTACCCAATGCGATCGCCTGAAGCATATCTTTCCTCCAACCACTGGCAGTGTAAACCAAGCCATGGCCGACCGCCGGCATGGGGATCGCGCCCGCGGTATGACCGCCACATCGCCAGATCAGCTCGCCAGTGGCCAAGTCGTACGATCGCACTGTCTTTCCATTGACCACCACCTGGCGGCGACCCGCGTGGGTAAAGATGCGCGGCGTGGTCCAGTTCGAGGTCTCATCA
>JAKUOU010000067.1 GCA_022451065.1 Pedosphaera sp.
CGCCGGTTACCGCGCCGAGGGCTATCGTAAATTTCAGCTCAAAGTCGGTGGCGATCCGGAGACGGACATCGAACGCATCCACGCCGTGTCGGCGGAATTGCAACGAGGCGACGTGCTTATCGCCGATGCCAACACCGGCTGGCTCATGCACCAGGCAGCCCGCGTCGTCCGCGCCGTGAAGGACGTCGATGTTTACATCGAGCAACCGTGCGAGACATTTGAGGAATGTTACTCGATCCGGAAGATGACCGATCATCCGTTCGTCCTAGACGAAAGCATCGACGGACTGCCGATTCTGCTCCGAGCCAACAGCCTGCAGGCGATGGATGTCGTGAACATCAAGATCAGCAAGTTCGGAGGATTGACCAAGGCGCGACAGGCGCGCGATCTCTGTGTGTCGTTGGGGATCGCCATGACCATCGAGGACAGTTGGGGCGGCGACATCATCACGGCGGCCATCTCGCACTTGGCCCACAGCACCCCGACCGAGCTGCTTTTCTCCTCCACCGACTTCAACAGCTACGTCACCGTGTCAATCGCCGACGATGCTCCCCAAAGAAACAACGGCCGCTTGGCCTCATCAACTCAACCTGGCTTGGGGATCAACCCAATAATGAAATCACTTGGCCAAGTGGTGTTTGAAGCCGATTAGTCCTCCAACCGACCTGATGCCCAAAGCAGGGCGCGAGCGACCATCTTGAGAAAGACCGGATCGCTGAAGGTAGCGTCGGAATGGCCGTAGGTGGTGCCGAATACACGGGCCTTGCCATACTCGTTTGTCCAAGCGACCGCTTGTTCCTTGCCACTACGCTCACTCTTGGACGTGGCAAGCACCTTGGCTTTCGGCCAAATCTTCTCAATCACGTACAACTCATCCATCGGTGTCACCCAATCGTCCGGCATGCCCTTCAGGATTGGGTGCTTCAAAGCAACCTTCTTTACCGGGTAACGACTTTGATGCTCGTGATGGCGACTGGTCACACCAAGAAACTGGCGCCAGTCATCGGTTTTGGACGCGCGATAGGTGTGCATCGCGCAGTGAATCACCACCGCGGGTACGCCTGCCATATGGGCCTTGGTGATGCTACGGATGTAATTCTCATCAACCGTGTTGGCAAAGCACTCGTTATGCACCACCACATCGTAGCCCTTAGCCCAGTCGGCATCGCTATAAAGATCAATCTTAGCCTTGGTTCCAGTGCCGCCTTCGTTTACCACCTTCCACTCAACCTTGGCCTCCTTAGCCACGCCAGCGATAAGCGCCTTGGATTGGTACTTGTAATTGTGGCAACAACCACCCGTCACGAGCAGCGCTCGGATCGATTTTGGTTTATCCTCCGCATGAGCAGACGAGACTAAAATACCAAGTGCCGTGATGAAAAGGAAACGATACGAGAAACGCATGGTCATGCGCGAAGAATAGAACCCCCCCTCTTCGCCGTCAACGCCCCCCGATTGGCCAATAGGCTAATGTCACACTGATCCTAAAGCGGATAAAACGGCGTCACCGACCTGCTGTGTGGTTGCGGTGCCACCCATGTCGGATGGCAGCATTTCTCTCCTCTCAATTACCAACAGCACTGCCTTCTGAATCGCCTCCGCCTCAGCGGCTTGCCCAAGATGTTCTAGCATCATCGCCGCCGACAAGATCGCAGCCAACGGGTTAGCCACACCCTTGCCTGCGATGTCGGGCGCGCTGCCGTGCACCGGCTCGAACATCGACGGTTGCTCGCCGTCGGGGTTGATGTTACCGCTGGCTGCCAAGCCGATACTACCTGTGATGATCGCAGCCATGTCGGAGAGAATGTCGCCGAACAAGTTGCTAGCCACTACCAAGTCAAACGCCTCAGGGCGACGTACGAACTCCATTGCGGCCGCATCGACAAGCAATGACATGGTTGGCAACTCCGGGTAATCGGCCGCCACCCGTTCGAACGCACAGTCCCATACTACCATGCCGTAACCCTGCGCGTTTGACTTGGTGATGGATGCAACCGGCTTTTGACTGCCCCGCTTACGAGCAAGTTCGAAGGCGTAACGGATCACACGCTCACAACCACGTCGCGTAAACACACCGGTCTGCACTCCTATCTCGTTGGGCTGATTTTTGAACTGAATGCCTCCGACATCAGCGTATTCACCTTCGGTATTCTCGCGCACGATAGTGATGTCGATATCCCACGGTGCTGCATTCTTGAGAGGAGAGTCCATCCCAGGAAAAAGCGTGTTGGGCCGCAGGCAAACATACTGGTCAAACCGCCGCCGGATTGGCAGCAGCAGTTCATTGAGCGTCACGTGGTCGTGAATCTCCGGATGCCCTACCGCCCCGAGGTAAATCGCATCGAACCCGGCCAAGGTATCCAGTGCGTCGGTCGGCATCATGGCTCCGTGCTCAAGGTAGTAGTCCGACCCCCATGGAAATTCGGTGAACTCAAAACCAAGCCTCGCGCGGTCTTCCATCGCACACAGCACCTTCAGCCCCTCCTCAATAACCTCAACCCCGATACCGTCCCCACGAATAATCGCGATTCGCTTTTTGCTCATGTCACTCCGACTGTCGTAATCCTCAATCCTTTTTCGGTTTTTTCGGTGGGTTACGCCGAAAATTGCCCACCAAGTCTGGGCCTTTGTCCGGGGGGAGAGATTTGTGCCAAGCGATGCACGCCTTGGCGAACCGAGCCACGAGTTTGGGGTGTTCGCTTGCGATGTTGGTCGTTTCGCCGCGGTCTTTTTCGATGTCGAAGAGCTCCGGCTCAGAACCGTCGTACTCGCACAGAAACTTCCATTTGCCGTCCCGCACAGCAAGATCAGGAAGGTCCTTGTCCCCGTAAAAGGCATCGCGGTCGGGTGGGCGGCGAAAGAATATCGGCGACTTGCGGGAGACGTTGCTCTTGCCGAGTAACACGTCCGGAACCGACTCACCATCATAGGTCACACCATTCGCGTGCGGTGTGCCGGTGATGTCTAGCAATGTCGGCACGAGGTCAACCGCCGAGAAAACCGATTCGCAGTTGACCTTGTTTTTCGCCTTCACCAACCCCGGCCCCCAGGCGATCAACGACGAGCGCACTCCCCCCTCGTACAGGTGAGTCTTGAATCCGCGAAACGGCCCGGCCACACCGGCACCTAACTCCGGCCCGTTGTCGGAGCACACCAAGACCAGCGTATTATTTCGTAGCAGCGGGGTGTCGCGAATGTGGCTAAACAGTTTTCCTAACTGCTCGTCCATCGTCTCCAAAACAGACAGGTACAACTCGCGTTTATTATTCCCCCACTTGGCCACCGGCGGCCAGAACGGGCTATGCACATCGTCCGGCCAAAGGTTAATATAGAATGGCGTACCACTCTTCACGGCGCGATCGATGAAAGGAATGGCCTCATCAACGAAGCCACGGGTGATCTCCGAGCGCTGCATCCAGCGCACCCCTTGGCCGAGCCGCTCGGCATCGGCCCAGATACGGCCTGGCTTTACCGGATCCTGACCTGGCTTAAGTGTCAAAGGCAGTAACTTCGGCCCCATGCCCTCAAAGTTGGTCAACGAAGCGTCAAAACCGTAGGCGGTGATCGACGGAGCGTCATCCACATTGCGCTGCCCCCCCATGTGCCATTTTCCAAAATGCCCGGTGGCATAACCGGCCTGCTGAAGCGAACGGGCGAGCATCGGCGCCTTTGGATCGAGCCACTGCGCCATGCCACGTCGTTTGTTCATGTCGCGATGCGCGAGGTAGGAGGTAATACGCCAACGCTGCGGATAATGGCCGGTGGAGATTGCCGTACGCGACGGCGAGCAAATCGGCGAGTTCACATAAAACTGCTCGAACCGTACGCCCTCTTTGGCCAAGCGATCAATGTGCGGCGTCCTAGCGGCTTCATTTCCGAAACAGGAAAAATCACCCCATCCCATGTCGTCTATGAAGACGAGCACAATGTTCGGTTTGGTTGGATGCGCTGAACAATGCAGTGACAGCCAAAGTAAAATCGTAAAAAGCTTTTTCATTTTTAACTTAACCGGCGAAGGCGCGTCACCCGGCCGGTGGCGACCCATTCGGCTACGAGGATGTTGCCGTCGTGATCGAAACAGGCATCGTGCGGGTGGACAAATTTGCCGTCGATCCACTTCTTGGGATCGTTACGCACGCCTTTCACTGTCTTGGTGACGCGCTCGACATCTTCGCCAAGTTGGACGACGATTTCATTCTTTTCGTTGAGCAAGGTCACACGCGCTTGGAGTTCGGGGACGAGCAGTAGGTTTTTGTATGTGTCGCAGTTGGCCGGAAGACCGTAGCCCTTGAGAGTCTCCAGGTACTTGCCGTCCATGTTGAAATACTGCAGCGTGTGATGCGCTCGATCGCAGACGACTATACGTTCCTTGCGGCCGGGACGGCGGTCAATCCAGATGCCGTGCGGCAAGTTGAACTTTCCTTCGCCCTCGCCAGGGCCGCCGAACTTGGAAACCCAGTTCCCTTCTTTGTCATAACGATGCACGTACCAGGAGCCGTAGCCGTCGGTAAGCAGAAAACCACCGTCATCAAGGAATGCGAAGTTCGTCGGCATAAAGGCATCACGGCCCCAACGTTTCACGCGAATTTTGTCCTCATCCTTGCGGTATACACCGCTGTCCATCGGCGCGTACTTTTCCCAAACCGTCTCGCCTTTGAGAGTAAGCTTGGCAAAAGACTTCACCTGCTGATAGGCGCACACGTAAAGAAACTGCTCACTGCCCTGCGTTCGCACCTCAATGCCATGGCCACCGCCCTGGAACTGCGACCCAAAGGCACGGATGAACTTGCCCTTCCGGTCGAAAACAAAAATGGAAGGATGATCCTTCTGGTTCTCGCGCCCCTCATGGATAACATAGAGCAATCCTTCGGCATCGACCGCCACATTGTGGGTTGTTTGCCAACTGTACTTAGCAGGCAACTGCGCCCAATTGTGCTGTACTTCATATTGGTAAGCGCCCTCACCAATAACGAGTTGCGTGGAATCTTTCTTGGCCAACAACAAACGCGGCGCGGCAATCGCCGTAACGGTTGCATTGGAGAGAAAACAACGGCGGGAAAGAGTTTTTTTCATGGGTAAATACGGTTACCGAAAGTCTACGTGCGGGACCACTGAACACAACCATTGGTTACTCCACCTTTGTGACATAGGCATAAAAAGCGCCCATCGGCGTGTCGGCTTCGTCGGTAAACTTGGCCCATAGTTCGTCGCGCCCGGGCTTGAGCTTTAACTTGAAGGTGACGCTTTTGGCACTCGGCTTCACCGGTAGTGACAACTCCTGGCCGCCGAGTTTGAGGTGCGCTTTCACGGCGGCAAATGGCTTTCCTGCAATAGCACGAAATGGGGTGACACCCGGCACATCGGTGCCAGCTTCAAGTGAAGCCGTGATAGCTGCACCGGATTCCTTCGGCCAACGGCGCAGCTCGATCGTGTATTCGCCTGCGGTTTTCACATCCACCGCCCAAAACCCGGTGTTGCTGGGGCGTTTCTCGGCGTTGCGAATGTGACGCTGGTTCCACGGCGTGCTTCCGTCAGCAATCCAATCGTGGCAAGTGAGTGTGACCGGATTGGCAAGCGGCGCGTTGGCGCCGAGGTAAATGGCGGTGGGCTGGCCGAAGGTGGGCACGATCTCCTCCCACCACGCATCGTAAAACTTGGTGAGGCGCGCAACAACTTTCGGGTTGGTGTCGGCAATATTCTTCTTTTGGCCGGGATCAGCATTAATGTCGTAAAGTTCCTTGCCATTCACCAACCGCCACTGGTCCGTCATGACCGAACTCTTGCGCCACTTGATGGGATCACGCACACGCTGACTGTCGGTTACCAAGATGCGGTCGGGCCAGTTCTTCGAATTACCCTCGATAAGCGACCGAATATTCACGCCATCAAACTTCACGCCCTTCGGCGCAGGCACCTGACAGTAGTCAATGAGCGTGGGGACCACGTCGACATAGGAGGTAATGGTTTCCACGTCGCGCCCGCCGGTGAGGCCACCCTTGGGCCAGCGGATGAAGAAGGGCACGCGATGGCCGCCGTCGTACTCGCTACCCTTGCGGCCGCGCATGCCGTTGTTGTGGATGTTCGCGCCGCTGGAGGTGCCGTTGTCGGTCGTGAAAATGAAAATGGTATTCTCGGCGAGGCCTTCCTTCTTAAGGAACGCGCGCATGGCACCAACGTTTGCATCAATATTCGCAATCATGCCCAGAAAGTTGGCCACATTGACGCCCTGTTTCTCGTAGGGCTTGCTGTATTTCTCCGGCGCGTGCATCGGCCCGTGCGGCGCGTTGGTGCAGAGGTACACGAAGAACGGCTTATCGCTGTCCTTCACCTTGGTGATGAACCGCTTGGCGTAATCAAAAAACACATCAGTGCAAAAGCCCTTGGCCGGCACGGCCTTTCCGTTGTGGAAATAGGAGCCATCGAAGTAGGCGTTGTCCCAGAAGTCCGGCGTCTGCCCCACCCCGCCTCCGCCATGGCGCAGCACCTCATGAAAGCCGCGATCCTCAGGGCGATACGGATAATTATCGCCAAGATGCCATTTGCCGAACATGCCGGTGTGATACCCGCCATCTCCCAGAATCTTTCCGATGGTCACCTCGTTATGCCGCAGCATCGATCGGCCCATGATCGTGTGCCAAACACCGGTACGATTGGTCCAGTGCCCGGTGATCAACGCCGCCCGCGTCGGCGAACACGTCGGTGCCACGTGATAATCCGTCAGCCGCACACTCTCCGCATGCAGGTTGTCTAGGTGCGGAGTCTTGAGAACCGGGTTACCATGACACGACAAGTCGCCGTAGCCCTGGTCATCAGTAATCACCAAAACAACATTCGGCCGTTTTGCTGCAGACACAGACAAAACGAATAAAAACAACACCAAAAACAGATTCAATTTCCTCATACGAATTCGCCAAAAGAGAAAGCCCAAAAGTACTGGCGGTCAATCATCAACATCAGCGACCTTTTGCATTGTAACCAATTCGCAAGATTCATACTCTTCGCCAACGCTTTGGGAATGGTTTTTGGCTGGAAAATGTCCGGGGTTCTGTTTGGCTTTGGCCGATTGGCTTGGCTGGCAGCCTGGCTTGTTGTCACTTGGCCAGGCACTGCAGCGACCGATACTGATAAAGCTACTCCAATCGACTGGGAAAAGGCCCGCAAATGGTGGGCCTATCAGGCACCTCAAAAAAACGAACTCCCCGCTGTTTCAAACAGCGCTTGGCCAAGCCAACGAATCGACCATTTCATTCTGGCCAAACTGGATTCGGAACAACTCACACCCTCTCCCGAGACCACCAAACGCATACTTGCTAGACGGCTATATCTTGACCTGACCGGCCTGCCCCCCACTCCGGCCGAGACGGCTGCGTTTCTCAGCGATGAAACCGGTGATGCCTATGAACGACTGGTTGAGGAACTTATGCAGCGCCGTGCGTTTGGCGAACGCCTGGCAAGCATGTGGCTGAACAACGTTCGCTACGCCGAGGACCAGGCACATCAGGTCGGCGCCAATACGGCATTCTTTTATCCGAATGCTTATCGTTATCGCGAGTGGGTGATCGATGCGTTTAATAACGACGTCCCATATGACAAGTTCATCCGAAAGCAACTTGCAGCCGACTTGATCAAGGACACCCCAACCGGGGATTTGCCGGCGCTGGGTTTCATCGGGCTTGGCCATAAATATTACAATCGTGGCCGCCTTGATGTGAAGGCAGAGGAGTGGGCTGAGCAGGTCGATACGCTGACGCGATCGCTGCTGGGGCTGACCGTGGCCTGCGCCCAGTGCCACGATCACAAATACGATGCCTTCACACAAAAGGACTACTACGCCCTCGCCGGCGTCTTCGCGAGCACCGACCTCGTCGACCGCATGGCTGACGGCAGCGAAATCAAGAAGGACACTGAGGCGGCGAAGAAGCGCATCGACATCATTCACATGGTGCACGACAAGAAACCGCAAAACCTGCACGTGTTCCTTCGGGGGAACACCCAGACAAAAGGCGACATCGTGCCACGCCGCTTTCTTCGCGTACTGTCGGAAGGCGAGCCCAAGCCATTCACCCAGGGTACTGGCCGGCTGGAACTGGCCGAGTCAATCGTCTCGCCCGACAACCCCCTCACCGCACGTGTGGTCGTCAATCGTGTCTGGTCGATGTTCTTCGGGCGCGGCCTCGTCACCACACCGAGCAACTTCGGTCTGCTCGGCACCAAGCCAAGCCACCCCGCCCTGCTGGACGACCTCGCCGTTCGGTTCATGGAAAACGGCTGGTCGATGAAACGGCTCATTCGCGAGATGGTTCTATCCTCAACCTACCGCCAGTGTTCCGACGAATCGGAAGCCAACCGGGCCATAGACCCAGGCAACACTCACCTGTGGCGGATGAACAGGCGACGATTGAGCATCGAGCAATGGCGCGACTCGATCCTTGCCGCGGGCGACAACCTCGAGCGGACCGGCGGAAAGTCACTCGAGTTGACCGACAAAAAGAACGTTCGCCGAACCGTCTACGCCCGCGTCAGTCGAAAGAAACTGAACGACATGTTGATGCAGTTCGACTACCCGGACCCCAACGTCCATGCGGCCAAGCGCTCCGCAACAACGACTGCGATGCAAAAGCTGTTCGTGATGAACAACCGCTTTATGGTCGAGCAAGCCAAGCGCTTAGCCAAGCGCGTCACCGGCGACAGCCTGGACGCCAGCGCCGAGCAGGTGCAATCCATCTACGACATCCTTTACAACCGCAAGCCAAGCGCGGCCGAACTGGACCTGGCGCTTGGCTTTCTCCAACTGCCCGCCGAGAGTCGACTTACCCGCTGGGAGCAATATTCGCACGCCTTGTTGGCCGCCAACGAGATGAGCTTCATCGATTAATGAACGCCCCGTTTTTAACTGAAATCAATCGGCGAGAGATGCTTCGGCGTTGCACGGCTGGCTTCGGCACACTTGGCCTGGCCGGGATGCTTGGCCCGGAACAGGCCTGTGCCACCAGCCCCGGTGGACCGCACTTCGCGCCCCGGGCCAAGCGGGTGATCTTCCTGTTCATGAACGGCGGCCCGTCGCATGTCGACACGTTCGACCCCAAGCCGGCGCTGAAGAAACACGAAAACACCCAGCCGACCGGCAAGATTTACAAGAAGCCAAACTCGTCCGGCTTCATGCCGTCGCCGTTCGAGTTCAGGCCACACGGGCAAAGCAGGATCGAGGTCAGCGAATCGCTGCCGCACATTAGCCAAATCATCGATGAGTGCTGCGTCATTCGCTCGATGTACACGGACATCCCCAACCACGAACCGGCCCTGCTGCAGATGCATACCGGCAACGTGCAACCGATCCGACCCTCGATCGGGTCCTGGCTGCAGTACGGCCTCGGTTCATTGAATGACAACCTGCCGGGCTATGTCGTGCTGCGCCCCACGAACAAGATCGTCGTCGGCCCCGCGCTCTGGAGTAATAGCTTTCTCCCAGCCCAGCACCAAGCTGCGAGTATCATTACCGCCGACATGAAAGTCGACAAACTGGTCGCCAACGTCCGCAACACCAGCCTCACAAACCGTGAGCAGCGCCAGCAACTTGACCTGCTTAACCAACTCAACCAACTGCACTTGGCCAAGCGCAATAATGACCTGGAGTTGAACGCACAGATAAAAGCCATGGAAACGGCCTACCGTATGCAGTTCGAGGCGATGGACACGTTCGATGTCGAGAAGGAAAGTGCAGCCACCCGAGACAAGTACGGCCGCACCCCTTTTGCCAACTCCTGCCTGCTCGCCCGCCGGCTGGTCGAGAGCGGCGTCCGCTACATAGGCGTGTATTACGTCAACAACGGCAACCAACCGTGGGACACGCATAAAAGCCACAACTCCGGCCACACCAAGCTTTGCGAAGACAGCGATAAGGCCACTGCCGCTCTCATTTCAGATCTAAAGGAGCGAGGCCTGCTCGAGGACACGCTGGTCATCTGGGGCGGTGAATTTGGCCGCACCCCATACGCACAGCAAAAAGACAAAAAGAACGTTGGGCGGGACCACCACAGCACAGCGTTCTCGATGTTGCTTGCCGGTGGCGGCGTCCGGGGCGGCATGACCTACGGAACGAGCGATGAGTTCGGCATGTACGCCCAGGAAAACCGAATGCATGTGCATGATTTTCACGCCACGATTTTGCATCTCATGGGCATCGACCATGAGAAACTAACCTACCGATGGAGTGGACGAGACTTCCGTTTAACGGATGTCCATGGCAATGTCGCCCACGACATCATCGCCTAGACATTGAAGATCATGAAAACCAAGCAGAATGGATTTACGCTCATCGAGCTTTTGGTCGTGATCGCCATCATAGCCATTCTTGCCAGCTTGCTGCTCCCGGCATTGGCCCGCTCAAAGAGTAAGGCACGGCAGACCGTTTGCATGAGCAACCAAAAGCAACTTGGTCTCTCAACCGCGATGTACGCGGAGGATTATGATGACAGGTTCCCCATCTCCATAACGCCACACACTGTACAGAACCATGCCAATTGGCTTGTTAGCATGCATGATGCGGGATACCTCAGCACCATGGATCTATTCACCGATCCCGCGGATGTCGAAGGCCCGTATAATATTTTAACACTCAGAAAACGGAGAATCCTTCTTGATAAAAGAAGCCGTGACATTGTCTTCTCTTATGGAGCCAATGAGCAAATGATTGGGCCATCGGATCAAAGGTACAAAAAAATTAGTCAGGTACCCGAGCCAGATAAAATCTTCTTTTTTGGTTGTGCCACCTACATGGTTGTACCGCATTGGGACCATGAGCGAGTCTATAACTCAAGCGGCCCGCATCAACCAAGCTCATCCTCAAACCCTCCGAACGAGTTATACGCCCGGCATAACTCAGGAAAAAACAACCGAGCCAAAGAAAAAAGTAAGGGTGGCAGTAACATCACCTACACCGATCTTCACTACGAATACAAAAACCAATACTTCATCGACAAAAAACTGTGGTGGTACCAGAAGCACAGACCTCTCTAGCTTGACTTGGCGCAAGCGTTTGACTTTTGTAGTCCCATATCCCAACCTCACCTCCATCCACGCCTTGTCTTTATGAATACACAACACGTTTCCAGACGACAATTCATCAACACCACCATTGTAACGGCAGCCGCCGCCGGCGCGACCTGGTTTGATATCCCCAAAATCCTCGCTGCCAGCGGGAAGAAAGCTGCGCTTAATAAATACGGTGGCTTCCCAATGGGCATCCAGAGTTACTCCCTAAGAGGTTTCGGCGTGGATGGCGCAATCGAGCAGACCCACAAGCTTGGCCTGCACTTTATCGAATATTTTAGCGGCCACTTCCCGATCACGAAGGATAAAATCAAGATCAATGAAATGACCAAGAAGCTGGGCAAGCGCGACATGACGATAAGTGCTCACGGTGTCAACGGTTTCGGGGCCGACCACGACAAAAATGAAGTGGTATTCCAATTTGCAAAGATGGCTGGCATCAAAAACATATCAGCTAACCCGGCACCAAATTCGTTCGATAGCCTGGACAAGCTCGTGGCCAAATACGACATTCGTATTTCCATTCATAACCATGGCCCGGGCGCTCTTTACGACAAGATCAACGACGGCCTGAAGGCGGTGAAAGGGCATGACAAACGAATCGGTTTTTGCGCTGACCTTGGCCACTACATTCGCTCAGCCGAGGATCCGGTGGAAGTCATCCACAAGCTTGGTGATCGGCTGTACGGCATCCACCTCAAGGATTTTGCCGAGCAGAAGAAGAGGACACATGGCGTCATCCTCGGAAAGGGCCACCTCGACGTGCCTGGCGTGTTCAAGGCACTTCGCAAGGTCAAGTTTCCGGCCGATGGGGCTTTGAGCCTTGAGTACGAGGAAACACCCAATGACCATCCAAAACTACTCGCTGATATTGGCGAATGCCTCGCCGTCGCCGCCGATGGTGCCCAAAAAGCCAAGCAAGGATAAACCAATTTAAAAACTAAATCATGCAACGACGCGATTTCCTCAAAACAAGTTTTGCCGCATCTGGAGCAGTTGGTTTGTCTGCGATTGGCCAAGCGCAGGCCGACCATCACGGCGGCGGCCACGAACACTATGAACTTCGCCATTGGCACATTCCCACAGCGGAAAAGAAAGCCGTTGTCGATCGCTTTTTAAAAAACGCGGTCATGCCGGCTGCCAAACGCATTAATCTGGGCCCAATCGGCGTGTTTCATTCGGCTGATCATCCTAAAAACAACAAAGCGGAACAACACGATATTTGGGCGCTGACGCCGTTCAAGAACGCGCAGGAGTTTTTCTCACGCGATGAAAAACTCGTCGACGACGTGTTTGTCGAAGCTGCAGACGAGTACTTGAACAGCCAGAAAACGGATCCGGCCTACACACGCATTACCTCATCGTTCATGCGGGCGTTCAACGGCAAGCCAAAGCTTGCGATTCCAATAAAAGGCAACCGTATCTTCGAACTGCGCGAGTATCAGAGCCACAACGAACTTAAGGCCCAGCTAAAGGTGCAAATGTTCAACGAAGGTGAAATCGACATATTCAATGCGACCGGCCTCAAATCGGTCTTTTTCGGCCAGACATTAATTGGCCCGGATATCCCGAACCTGACTTACATGCTTGTTTACAAAGACCAAGCGATGCGTGGCAAAAACTGGCAGGCGTTCCTTAAGCACCCAGATTGGGATCGCATGAAAAACATGGAAATCTACAAAGACACCGTGTCCAAAATAGTGGCGAGGTTCTTTGACCCCGCACCTTATTCACAGATCTGATTTTTGAATAAAGTTTCTGAAAACAAAAACGGGCTCAACATTGAGCCCGTTTTTTGTATATTTGGATGGTGCAATCTCAGCTTTTGCCGAGCAGGTGTTTGTCCATGCGATCGTGGATATCCTTCATCCGGTCACGGTTGCCCCCACCAACCTCGGCGGTGGACCAGCCGGTGAAGCTAATCTCCTTGAGCGCACGGCGCACATCCGGCCAGTCGACATCGCCGTCACCGATCTTGCAAAAGCCGTTCGACTTACCCCAGTCCTTCACGTCCAGTTTGACGATGCGCCTGCCCAACTGACGAATCCATTGTGCCGGTTTTCCGAATCGCTGATGATTGCCGATATCAAAGTAACTCCCCACCCACGGGCTGTTGATCTCATCAAGATATTCAACCAACTTATCAGCTGACTGATTGTCGTCTCCCTTGGGATCATACAAGAAACCGTTCCAAACATTCTCGATCAAGATGTGAATTCCGCGACGAGCTGCCAATGGTAGCGCCTTCATAATTTGCTCTATTGAACGATCCCAAACCTGTTGATGGTTTTCGTTGTTCGCATCACGTACTGCCCCGGGTACAAGCAATACCGCTGAGCCCCCGACCAAGTAAGTGTCGCGTATGGCGGTCTTTAGCCCATCCAAACCCTTTTGTCTCGTCTCGTGAGCCGGGGAAGAAAGCCTGGTACCCCAGTGAATCGAGTCGACGACACCGTGAATTGGAAGACCGGTTTCGTGGCTAGCGGCCAGGGCCTGCTTCTTGTCCACGCCACCCGGACTGTTGAGTTCCACCCCGTCATAACCGATCTCCTTAAGTATCCGAAACTTTTCAGCAATAGGGAGTTTTCCACCGAACATGCCAAACTTGATCGACTTGAGAATACGCGCCCTGCCCTCAGTCTCCGCTTGACCAAGCGCTGGCAGCGCGGCGGCCGCCAAGGCCAAGCCGCTTGCTTTTCCGTAGTCGCGCCGACTCATCTTGATATGGGTCATCATTTTAAACAAAGGGCGTGATACCCGGCTTAGCCAAAGGCGGTGGCGTGTGACTACCGCTCTCCCAGTTCATGTCTTTCGGGTAGCGATCCTCCTTGGCGTTGAGGATCTGCTCGTATGTAATCTCCTTGCCAGTATAGGCGGCCGTACGGCCCATGATAGCCATCATCGTACTGAGTGCCATGCGGTCGCCGTCATTGATCGGCTTGCCGTCACGGATCGACTGGAAAAGCTCGTTGTGTTCGACTTGATACATGTTTTCGCGCTTGCCGTCGTAGCTCCAGCGGCCCTTGGCATTCTCGATGAAGATGCTTCGAGTAATATCACCGCGACCCTTGGTGCCGAGCAGATAATCGTGGTTCTCGTTGTGGCAACGGCGCTGCTGGCGCTGGGCCATGAAGGCGCGTACGCCTTTCGGATACGAGTAGTTCACCTCGATGTGATCAAAGATGTTGCCGCTGTTGTTCGGAATTCCTCGCCCGCCGACTGCGGTACAGCTGACCGGCGGCTTGTCCCGCATGGCCCACGCGATTTTATCGACGCTATGCACCGCCTGTTCGACTAGACCATCGCCGCCGAGCCAGGCAAAGTTGTACCAGTTGCGCACCTGCCATTGAATGTCGCTCCACTCAGGCTTACGGGCAGAATCCGGCTGCATCGGCTTGACCGGGCCTGTCAAATAGGTGGCGTAAATCGACTGGATACTACCGATTTCGCCGTCAAGAATGCGCTCGTAAAAAGCACGTCTCTCGTAGTCGTATCGCCAGCAGAAACCGGCGACGACCGCCAGATTCTTCTGCTTCGCGATCTTTACCGACTCCATGATCGAGCGCACGCCAGGAGCGTCGGTGGCCATCGGTTTCTCGATGAAACAATGCTTACCAGCCTCGACAACGGCTCGAAAATGCACGGGACGAAAGCCAGGAGGTGTCGCCAGTACCACCAAATCCACCCCGCTATTAATGAGTTTTTGATAAGCGTCGAGACCGACGAATTGGTGCGGCACATCCACTTTTTTCTCATGCCGCTTCTTGAGACCATTCACGGTACTCTCTACCCTGCCCGGGAACACGTCCGCCACAGCGGTTAACTTGACGTTCTCATCAGCCGTAAGCGCCTGACTCGCCGCCCCGGTCCCACGCCCGCCGCAGCCGACCAACCCCACCCGAATGGTGTCGCTGTTCTGGCCGTATGCGCTTCCACGTGAAATCAGGCCAAGCGTGGCTGCGCTGGCCACGGCTGCACTCGAGGATGTCTTGAGAAAATCCCTACGGGATGTCTCGCTGTTGAATGTCATTTTGTTAGTCATTGAATTTCCCTGATAGCGGTTAGGCTACGCATACAAAAAGTTGATCGCAAGCCAAGCAATCGGCCAAGTGGGAAACGAACCCACTCCAAGGCAAAAATCGCGACTGAAATCACCCCGTTACCTTCAAAAAAACCAACGGGGCTTAGTTGATTTTAGAGAAATCAGTGCCGGCTAGAAAATCATTCACCACCCTCTTCACCAACTTCCCCTCGCTGGTCGATTCCTTGTAGGCCTTTTTCCAGTCGGGATCGGCAATGAACGCCTTCCACGCCTTCCCACGTGCCTCACGGCTGGGATAGGCGAGTATGTAAATCAGCTTGTTTTCCTTGTTATCGGTGGGCACCCAGTAGCCAATATTGGTTATGCCATGTTTCTTGAACAACGCCACAGTATGATCCCGGAACCGGGCAAGCAACGCATCCAGCTTGCCTTCGTTGGCGTAGTAGGTGCGAATCTCGAAGACCCGGTTTTTCTCATCAGCTCGGACAAAGTCTAGGCCGGCGACTGGGCTGCAAAAAACCGCAGCCAACAACAATAACAGACAATGAGTTTCTTTTAACATGATTCGAATGGCTCTGGCCGCATCGCAACATCCCCCACCCTGCCTGTCAAAGGCTATTTGCGCGATCGGCGCCGCGGCTTGGAGCGAAGGTTCCACGCCTCAACCCATTTTTCACCGGTAAACTTCATGCCAAAATCACTGACAAGGCGACGGCTCATGTCACCCAAATGGCCGGCTCCGTAAAAGATTCCGATACGTTTTTTGCCCTTGGCCAGTTGCTCACTCAGCACATCGAGCGCAATGAGGTTGCGCTCAGTGATGATGGTGGACCCCTTCTCGCCTCCCAGCATGTCGAGAATATCCACCTCGGCAAACTGCTTGGCCAGCACCCGTTTCAACGCCAACTCACGGTCGCTGGAGAAAAACGCAAACAATAGCGCAACGTCGCTTGCGCCACCCTGCTTGTTCGCACGCTGCTGGGCCAACCCCTGCATGAACAATTCCATGAACATTGTGAAGAACGACTCGCCGCGATCCTTCATCTTTTGAGCAAACTCCTCGGGCGACATGTCGGCATGTACCATGTTGGGGGCGTTGTAGTTGATCCCGTCGAGCTGGAACGCAAGCCCGAGCATGTCTTTCGCACCGAGTTGCATACCACCAATCACGGTCATGCCTGCCTCAAAACTTTTCTCCCCGGAGACGGATGTCTTCCTGGGTGCCTGCGCGGTTCCCGTCCCGGGCTGATCCCGATCCTCCCATCGTTGCGGCGCACCACCGGTTTCATCCTTCTCCGCCACCATCTCGTATAGAAGCGCGTCGTACTGTTTAAAACTCTTGTCGAGTTTTTGAAAGTAGGCCTGGTCGCCGATATGGATGGCACCGATTAGATCCACCGTTACACCGGCCTTGGCTAATTTCTCGTCGGTCGGCACAAACCGGATGATCGACGTGTCGAGCGACTGTGGAATGCGTGGGCGCTCCGGATTCATCGTCATGCGGATGAATTTCTTGGGCAGTTCCGATACCGACTTGACCTCCTCGGCGATCAAGCCTCCAACCACCCCCATGGCCACCAAACCGGCCAGCCAACCTGTCGATCGCACCCTCATTTGCCGAAATACTACTTGGCCAAGCGGCAAATTACCCTCCAAAAAGCCGGATTAAGCCGATATAATTGGTACCGTGCCAGAGCCCAACCAGAACAGCCTGTCGTCTGCGGATTGGCCGGGGCAGTTTTTCCGCTTCCTCTCCAACGAGAAGGACGCCTCGGTGTACACACAGCGTAACTACCAGCAGGCGCTCAACGAGTTCGAGCAGTGGTACCGCGACACCAACAAGTCGCCGGTACGCTGGAATCAACTGGAGCGTAACGATTTCCGACTGTTCCTCCGGCAGCTTGGCCGCAAGGAACTCAGCCAGGCGGCCATCCGGCTGCGATTCAGTGTACTCAACTCGTTTTACAAATTCCTCATGCGGCGCGGACTCGTCGAGTCATCCCCAGTAAAGGGTGTTACCCTGCCCAAGCCGGCGAAACGGCTGCCACAATTCCTGACGATCGACCAGATGAATGCACTGCTTGACGCGCCGATGCGGGAACTCAGTGCTAAGGACGGAACGAAGAGAAAAGCCAGCCAAGTGCCATCTCTTCGCGACCGAGCAATCCTCGAGACGATCTACTCGTGCGGCCTGCGTATCGGCGAGATCTGCCGAATGCTGGCCGGAGAGATTGAGCCGGACGATCTGGTCGTCAACGTG
>JAKUOU010000068.1 GCA_022451065.1 Pedosphaera sp.
GCGCCCATGCCACCCGGAAAGGTGCTGCCGAGCGGCGTGGCGCCCATCATGGCGTTCATGCCGCCGCCCATGCCGCCGCCCATGCCGCCCATGCCGCCGCCCATGCCGGAATCAGCGCTGACATAGGAAACGCCAACCGCTTGCAGGCCCTGCATGAATGTATCAGGATCCACCCGGTAAGTGCGGGTCTCAAGGCGCGGCCCCTCGATGGGCGCGTGGGAAAATATGATGCCCCAATCCTCGACCGAGTATTTGATCGGGATGTTGGATAGTTTCATGATAATCTCCAGTGTCTGGCCAAGCGTGACATTGCTCAGCGGGGGATCGATCGTGATGCTGACCTCCTGGGCGATGTTGACCTGCTCAGCCTCCTGGGCCTGCGGGAAGCCGCCCGTGCCGAATGGGTCATTCGGGTCACCACCCAATGGATCAAACGCATCGAGCGACTGCGCAATCACGCCGGTGTTCTGGTCGATGATGATGTTGATTCCATCCTCATCGATTGTCTGGATGGTTTCGTGAAGATCCTTGACGATATCCTGCAGCGAGAGACTGTCCACAATGCCGCTCACGGGGAACTTCTCCAGACGGATACTGTTGAGCAGGCGATGGATGCGGATGCGGCCCGGCCCGGTGTAGATGCGAACGGGATAGCTGTTGGTCGGCGAAACGTTGGCCAGGGGGTTCGACGACGGCAGGCCTTCACCGGCGTCGGCATCGCCCAAACTGAAGCTCATTGAGGGCGCCACCCAATCCTTGGTCACATCCTTTATGGAATTACGAGAGGTCTCGTCACGCTTCTTGACTTGGATCATGTTCTTTGCCTCATGCACCAGATGCAGATAATAAGTGGCGCCACGGTTGGCGGGATCGATCTTGGTTGCCTGTCTCAATTTGGCCTCGGCCTCGTCGTATCGTGCCATCTCGTAAAACAGCTTGCCGTCCTGAACGAGGGAGGCCGCCTGGGTTTTTTCCTCAACGACATCCTTAACCTGCTCGATGGTATCCTCGGTGGGCATTCGGCCACGTAGCTTCTCGATCTGGGCGTCAATGGCCTGCAACTGTTCGCGCGCCGTGAGATTCCCCGGCGAGAGCACCAGCACACGCTGTACCTGCTTACGCGCCTCGACGAGCTTACCGCTGGTCGCATGTTTCTCACCCAATGCCAAGCGCACGCGGGTTAGACCCTCGATGGTGGCTGCGCTCTCGACATCAATCCCCTTGGCCCCGATACCGATCGACTCGACCCGTTTTTGCGCTTCCTCATAAAGGATGGCGGCCGCAACGATGTTGCCGCTTTGCTCGACCGTCCCGGCCTCCTTCAGTTTGTTGCGAAGCTCGATGATGGCTGCCTGCCGTCGCACCACTTCCTGGGCCGCATTTTGGGCAGGGGTCTGTGCCTGCGCAATTGGCAGCACAACGACACCCAAAAGCATTGCGATGCCGGCTGTCTTGATTGGTTTGATCATGATTGCTTGAGTCGGTCTGTTAAATTGATTGGGGTTCGGGGTTGAAAGCTGCTGGATCAGTTCATCGAAAATGGATTTGTCTGTAGCACCGCACATGCCACAGTCAAAACGACATAGGCATGGGGTATTAGGCTGGTTTCAGCGCCTGGCCAAATGCAGGCCAGGCGTGAGAAGGACACGTTACGCGTGAATGCCACGCGGAGATAACAGGCCAAGCCGGCTTTTTTTGGGTCTAAAGGAAACGTGCCGGTCTCGCGGCCGGAACTCAGCCGACAGACAGCAAAACCCCCTCGGGATACGAGGGGTACCTTACGGTTGCACGAAACCGGATGATAATCCATTGGTTGTTGGTTCTAGCGCAGGCGGATTGTGGTCCGCTTGGACGTTGAAGCGGTGGAAAGTACAACTTCCCTCTCCCCGATGGCAACGATATTGTGACCATCTTCCGCAAAAAAAAGTTTATCACCGACCCGCTTGTTGACGTAGCTCTTCTTTTCACCACGTGTATCGTAAGCGAGGCTGGCCATGTAGCCGTCGATGCGCTGAAACAGCTTGCCCTTCTCGACCGTGATGGCTCCAGAGTCGCCCGCCAGCCTTAGTTGAAAGGCGGTCGGGGCGAGTTTGTCGCCCTCAATCTTCAAAAGAGTAAATAGATCCCGGGTGTCCTTGTTTGACTCTTTCGTGGCCGTGGTGGTCATGCGAAGCCGTTCCTTCTTCTTCTTGGCTGACTCGCGGGTAACGGCGAAGCGGTAACGAATGTTCTGGCCGGTGCCGCTGGTGCCACGATACTCCACCTTCAGGTAGAGCGGCTTGGTTTCGCTGAGCACGATAGCACCAGCACCGATTTCGTTGCCGCTCTCGACCTTGAGCACGGTTCCATCCCGGGCCACCCGCCACTGGACAGGATTGAACAGGTTGTGCGGGTTGCCGAGGTTCAGCGCCTTGGCGTTTTCCAGCCGGGACAGCATGGCCCGATAGTTGGACATATCCATCTCGGGCATTTCTTTTTTCGACTCCAAGTCGGGCCGACTCCGGGCCTGCTTTTGTTCCTCGATGTTTTCCTTGGAGGGATCCATCACAATGCCATAAGCCACATACACCAGAGCCAGCATGGCCAGACCAAGGATGATCTTCTCGTAATGTTCTTTCAGTTGACCCATGCGCACCAAAGTTTCATTCGGTTTTCAAGTTGTTCAATAAACAAACCACCCGTTTAATTCTCAACCGCCTGCAGCATCATGGTGGAGTTCCTGCTTCAATTTGTTCTTCTGTCGGGAAAACGTTTGGATCGTCTACATCACCGATGGGATTGCCATCCGGCCCAAGTAGAGATTCATCGTAATCATCAACGCCATCCCCGTCGGTGTCTTCCGCGGTGCTGAATTCGTCTTCGCCTTCCTCCTCCTCCTTCTTCTTCGTGCTCTCTATCTTCTGGGCCAGGGCCGTGATGGCGTCGCTCTCGTCCTTCTCCTTCGCCACGACTTTCAGTGAGTTGATCTTGATGGTGACCTTGAGCGGGCTCTCGTCGAGCAGAAGCGAAGCAGGCCGTTGGCGCTTATTCTCGCCCCCAATCCCGCCGAAGCCCTGCCCGCCGAGCATGGCCTGGTAGCGCGGATCCATCATGCCTCGCGGTCCCATGCCGTACATTTCCCTGCCACTTCGAGTGCCTCCAAAGGCGCCGAGGCTCATCTCTTTCTCCTCCTCCTCGAAAACATCCACGACATCGGTGGCCTCGAGGACGGCAATGTTTTTTACCACGAAAAAGACCTTCGACTTGTAGAGTTCCTCAAGCACCTTGGACAGTTCAGTGCTAAACCCGCGAAACGTCACCTCGTACGGCAATACCCGTGCGCCGGGAACGAGGCCAAGCCGCGGGGTGTTGTCCGCGTTATTGCCGGTGGCAAATTCCATCACGTCATTAAGCGAGAACTCCATCTCGTGCAGGTATTCCAGCGAATCCTCCCCCATATCCATCTCGGCCGGGTTGCGGACGACCTTGAGCCGCTTGAGATTGTAAATCTCATGGATATTGGCTGCAAAGAGGGCATTGCATAACACCTCGATCTCCGCCAGTTGGTGCGACATGAGCTCACGCTCGTGCGGCTCAAATTCGAACGTGTCCCAGATCTTGGAAAAACTGAAACGAAACTCCCTCTCCTCATCATCGATCTTGGGAAGCCGAATGCGCTGCTCCTTGCAACGGCTTTGGAGTCCGAAGACAGTTTTCTGCATGTAGTTCCTGAACGTGTTATTGTCCAGCCCATAGCGGGCCTCGGAGTCGTCCCCAACACCTCCACTACCCCCCATCATCCCCATGCCCGGCATCCCCATGCCCGGCATCCCCATGCCCGGCATCCCCATGCCCGGCATCCCCATGCCCGGTACCGGGGGAGCGTTAAAGCTAGGATCACCGGCCACCGCCGGATCAATGCCATTGGGATCGAAACCGCCTCCGCCTGAATCATCGCCGATGATGATTGCAATGTCGCCCTTGGTGTAGCCGGAACCTCCGTCGACCACATCGATTTTTTCTACGTAGTACCCGGGCGTCTCTCCTCCGAGATCACGGGTGCTCGCCTCAAGCTTGGCCCCCTTGCCCTTGACGCTCGTAACTGTAACGGGCGGGGCGGTTTCGTTGTACTTGGTTCCGCCCTGCATCAACGTGACGCTTATGATTGCCCCGGTCTTTTCGTCGAGCACGATCCCGTCCGGTATATCCAGCGGTTTGAATTTTTCGCGAACCCGATCCAGATGGGTGACAAAGTTGGTCCCAGCCTTTTTCACCAAGGCCAAGTTTCCGTGGGCCTCGTCAGTGGTGATGGAGGGCGAGTTGGTCAGGCCAAGGCTATCGGGAAGCGCTAAGTTTTTCTTGTTATTGTATCGGGTGGTTTCCGCTTCCAGCTGTTGAGCGCTCTCTTCCTGGGTCGTCTTGGTCGCTGCGAGTTGGAGCCAGCCAAGGCCTATCAGGCCAAGGGCCACCACCGTGACAATAATCAGGCCAAGGTTCCCCTTGATTATGTCGAGATTGATGTTGATTTTAGCAGCCATGATTACAGTTCAATGGGTTCACGCAGCACCAGGTTCAAGCCGAACAGGTAGGTCTTCAACCGTGCCTTGCCCTCCTCCTCGCTCTTCTCGTCCCTGATGTCCGCCAGTTCCATCCGCTCCGTTTCATCCAGCTCCCTCGGCTTGGTTTCGTTGTAGTCAAACAATCCTTTATTCTTCACCTGCTGAACCAACTCGGTGATGAGCCGGTTGTTCGCCGTGGGATCCACGTCGCGCATGTCGATCGCCTTGCAGACCACCTTGAGAGGCTTGTCCTTGGACCCGACAACCTTCACGTTGTTTGTGTCGCCCATCATCATCCCGCCCATGCCATACATTCCCCCCATCATCATCGGGTTACCCATCATCGGGTTGCCGTAGGGATTCATCCCGACAGGATTACCAGGTTCGCCCGCCGGCTTAGTACCTCCCCCCGGCATGCCCATGCCGTAGGGATTCATGCCAGGCATCCCCATCCCCATGCCGTAGGGCATCATGCCAGGCATCCCCATGCCCATCCCCATGCCCATGCCCATGCCACCCATCATGCCCATGCCGTAAATACTCCCAACGGCATCCTCGTAGCCCTCATCAGCATCGACCTGGTTGAACGCTGCCACCCAGACACCAACCTGCGAACCGGTGGATTGACGCATTCTCATCTCGGTGGCGATCATCGATTGGCGCACCGCCTGCAGAACGTCCGCCCAAAGGAACCGCTCCCCAATCCACTTGTTGAACTGGTCCGCCTCCGTTTTCAAGGTTTCCAGTTTCCCCACCTCGGTACTAAGCTTTGACTCGGGTAAACTGTATCGTTCAACCAAGCTCGCCAGTTCGGTATTTTCAGCATCCTGTGCGCTGTGCACGGTTTTGTTGAAGTAAACACCCATCCAAACCGCTGCCACCAGACAGGCTGCCGCACCATAAAAGTAGGGCTTCTTCCGATCCACATCTTGCTGCAGACGGGCCGTACTCGGCATCAGGTTCATCTCCAGCGGGCAGTTGGCCACCTCGCGGATGGCCAGACCCACGAGTTGGCCGAACGCATGGCCGACCTTCTCCAACTCGGCGACATCCACGCTATCCTGGTCAATCTCCACCCCGATGAACGGGTTGAAGTACTCGATCGGCACGCTGAGTTTCTCAGCAAAGAACTCCGGTAAATACGGCATGATGGTCGCGCCACCGTGCAGGAACACCCGCACCGGGTTGCTGCCGCCCTGCTGCTTCTGCCAGAATTGCAACGTCTGGTTCACCTGCACGTGCAGACGGGTCATCACCTGCCGGGCAATCTTGGAGAGCGCCGCCTCATGCGGATCCTCCGATTCGGCATACGCACCGCCCAAGCCGACCAAGCCCTTCTGCAGCTTGATCGCCTCCGCCTCTGAAAAGCGCATCTTCGTTTCCGTCGCAAACTCCTGGGTGATGGAGTTGGCCCCGATGTTGATGGTGCGGATGAAAAATTTCTCGCCTTCAAAAAACAATACGTGCGTCGTCTTGGCCCCGATATCAAGAACCACAGAGCAGCCCTCAAGATCGCCGTAGTTAAAACGGAATGCGTTGACCAGCGCAGCCTGCGCCGTGTCAACCAGTTCCACGTTTACACCCTGCGCCTTTGCCACCTTGATCATCCCGTCCGCAACCTCGCTCTTGAGCGCGGAGAGCAGCACCTCGACCTCGCCCGACTTGGCCACGCCCATCGTGTAATGATCCCACGCGGCCTCCTCCAGCGGGAACGGAATGTTCTGCTGCGCCTCAAACTTAATCAGTTGCGCAACCTTTGTCTTGTCGATCGCCGGCAGGCGGATCGGCTTGGACAATACCTGAAAACCAGGAGACGCCACCAAGCCGCGCGTGGCCGTGAAGCCAGCCTCATTCCACAATTCCTGCGCCGCCTTCTCCATCGCCTTGGGACGCGCCCTCTCACTGGACCCCTCGAGCCCCATTGGCTTTACCCCAAAACGAACCAAGCGCACGCCGCCCTCAGCTGTGGGCTCGAACTCGGCGGCACGCAGTGTGCCGGCGCCCATATCGATTGTTAGGAAGGAATTAGAACTCATTTTATTTCAACAGCTTGGACGGCAAACCATGCCAATCCGTTCAACAACGCGCGGACCGCCGAGGGTTTCACTTCCAGAAAAGTGGCTGCGGTTGCTAAATTAATTGCCACACAGCGTCAAACAGAAAAACCCGAGGCCCGGTGATCGTATCAAAAACCCCAGCCAGAAACAAGAACGAAGCAGCTTAGGCAGCGTCCACATCCCGGGCGGAAATGCTTGGGCCAAATCGTAGCCAAGCGGTCGCCGCGGACGCTAATCAACCCTACAAGACCGATCCCAAAAGCACTCCATGGCCGTCACTCGATTACCAGTTGCTTGCGATGGATAATCGGGAACCGGTGCCAGGAGCCGATCATCCGACGGGGTGATTAACCCAATAGCTCGGCGGCTTTGGCAGAGATGTCGGGTTGGCACATTAGGGAGGTGCCGACGAGAATGGCTCTGGCTCCGCATTTTTCCAAGCGCTCGACATCCGCCCGGGAATGGATGCCGCTCTCGGCGACGAGGACTTTTTCAGCTCCGCCACTTCCAGTGATGCGCTTGGCCAAGTGCTCGGTAGTACCAAGGTCGACGGTGAAGTTTGTTAGGTCTCGGTTGTTGACACCGATCAACCGCGCATCAATGGCCAGAGCGCGTTCTAGCTCGGCCTCGTTGTGCACCTCGACCAATGCTGCCAATCCGGCCCCGGTGGCCAAGCGATGCAGATGGGCAAGTTGCTCGTCCTCGAGACAGGCGACGATAAGCAGGATAGCGTCCGCGCCGTGCTCGATCGACTCGAGCAACTGCCGTTCGTCGATCATAAAATCCTTGCGCAACAACGGCAGTGAAACGGCCTCACGAATATCGCGCAGATAATCGAGTGATCCTTGAAAAAACTCGCGATCGGTCAGCACTGACAGACAAGTCGCTCCAGCATCCTCGCAGGTTTTTGCGATCGCAACCGGATCAAAATCCCCACGGATGACGCCCTCGGAGGGTGAAGCTTTTTTAACCTCGGCGATGAGGCCGACCTGCCCACGTCGAGGAGCCAGAAGCCCGCCGATGAAGTCGCGCCTCGAACCGTGCTGCCCTATGACGGTGCACAACGACTCGACACTCACCGGCGCGTTGGACAGATGCCCGAGCTCGGTGCGCTTGTGGGCAACGATCTTGTCGAGGATGTTCACGGGTGGCCGACTCCCGCTTGGCCAAGCTTACTTGAGCGGCTTGACTCGGATGTTGCGGTAATGGATGACGCTCTTGGGGTCGTGCGCCTGCAGGGCAAATGTGCCACTGCCGAGCTTGCGACCGGGCATCGACTTGAGATGAGGGGCGTTTGGCTCCTCGGTCCAGCTTGAAGTCAACTTGCCGTTAATCTTGATGTTGATCTTCTTGCCCTTCACGCGAATCTCGTATTTGAACCATTCGTTATCCTTGGCCGGTGCGGGGTTGACATCCTTCACGGCATAGAGGCCTCCAGTTTTCTTGGGGTCGCTGTGGGTGTTGTTCACCTGCGCCTCGAACCCGGCATCCGGCCAACCGGAGTCCTGGTACTTGGTGTGGAAATAAATGCCGGAGTTGGCGCTTGGCTTGGTCATCACCTCGGCGCGCAACACAAAATTCTTGAAGTTGTGATTCTCAACTTCGCCATCATAGAAGAGGTGCGCCCTAGGTCCATCGATAACGATATTGCCGTCCTTAACCACGATCGACTTGGGATTCTCCTTGTTGACCTTCCAGCCATCAAGCGACTTGCCGTCGAACAGACTGATAAAGCCTTTTTCGCCTTTCTTTTTGCCCTTGGCCTCGTCCGCGCCAATCACCGCCAACGGAGCCACCAACATTGCCACCAATAGGAACTTGTTCATGGGCCGGGAACTCTAAAGCAAATCAACCGACTGTAAACAGATAAAACACAAAGTTCCGCGCTTGGCCAAGCGCACTGTTGGGCGGTAGCATTGCGTCGGTTGAAATGGTTCTCCTCCAGTCTTAAAGCCAAGCGCTGCTCCTGTGCGATGGCACTCCTGCTTGGGCTATGGGCGCTGGCCCTGCCGTTGTTTGCCGAGCCGCGGATCAATGAGTTCCTAGCGGTGAACAATCGTGGCCTGGCCGACGAGGACGAAGAAGCGACGGACTGGATCGAGATTTACAATCCCGGCTCGAAGGCGGTTTCGCTGGGAGGTTGGTCGCTGACCGATGACACAAAGTCGCCGGACAAGTGGTTGTTCCCAAACGTTACCCTTGGCCCAAGAAAATACCTCGTGGTGTTCGCCTCCGGAAAAGACCGAACGGAAGGGAACGAGCTGCACACCAACTTCAAGCTGAATGGTGACGGTGAATATCTGGCCTTGGTGCAACCGGATGGTTCAACGGCGGCCAGTGACTTCGCGCCAGAGTATCCCGATCAACGTGAGAACATCTCCTACGGAGTGGGTGCCGGCGGCAAGTTCCATTTTTTCGATAAGCCGACCCCAGGGCGGGGCAACGGCAGCGGCTTTGGCGGGTTTGTGCAGGATACCAAGTTCGAACCGAATCGCGGATTTTTCGACGCATCGTTTCATGTGACCATCACCGTCGCCACGCCGGGCACAGAGATTCGGTATACGCTCGACGGCAGCAAGCCGACGGCAGCCAATGGTAAGGTTTATGCGGGGCCAATCGCCATCGACACGACCACCACGCTGCGGGCGGCGGGGTTCAAATCCGGCCTGCGTGCCAGCAACGTAGACACACACACTTACCTGTTTGCTCAACACATCATCAAGCAACCGGCCAAGCCGACCGGCTTTCCCACCTCATGGAACGGGCACCCCGCCGATTACGAGATGGATCCGAAGGTGGTCAACAATCGCAACTACAAGGGCCGTGTCGCCGGCGCCTTAAAGGCGATCCCCTCGCTATCGCTCGTGTTGAACCGAGACGACTTCTTCAAAACCGGTCAAGGCATTTACCCCAAAGGCGAAAATATAGAGAAAGCAACTTCGGTTGAATTGATTTATCCAGATACGACAGACAGCATCCAGGCTGACGGGTCTGTACAGATCGTCGGAGGCAGCAGCACCGGCCGCTGGAAGGTGGACAAGCTCTCCATGCGACTGAAATTCACCTCTCGTTTTGGGGACTCTAATTTTCGACATCCGCTTTTTGGCGAACATGCCATGAACCAGTTTGACACCCTGGTGGTGGACGCCCGACTGAATCAAGTTTGGTCCTACGGCGGTGGTTCCGGACCCAGCGACCAGAGGCGCCGAGGACAAAACACGCGCGACCAGTTCGTAGCCGACCTCCAAAACCAAATGGGCGGTTTTGCCCCACATGGAATCCATGTGCACGTCTACATCAACGGCCTTTACTGGGGCCTGCATACCCTGCACGAGCGGCCCGACGAACACTTCGCCGCCCACTACCTAGGCGGAAGCAAGGATGATTATGACGTGATGAAACACCGCAAATCCACCGTGGTCAGTGGTAATAGCCGCAGCTACAACGCCCTCATTGCCGCCACCTCCAAAAGCCTGTCGAACGCCTCCGCCTTCGCCGCAGTTAAGCAGCAGCTCGATATCACCAACTTTATCGACTACATGCTGTTAAACTTCTACGTCGGTAACACCGACTGGTCGCACCAGAACTGGTACGCCTCCTTTAACCGCAACAACCCCGAGGGACGCTGGCGGTTCCACAGTTGGGACGCTGAACATGTGCTCAAGGGAGTCAACGACAACTCTGTCGGAAAAAACAATGCGGCCAGCCCGACTGGCTTTCACCAGAGTCTGAAACGTAACGAGGAATACCGGACGTTATTCGGAGATAAGATCCACCGGCATTTTTTTAACAACGGCGCGTTGACCCCGGAAAAGGCGGCTGCAAGCTATCAGGTCCGGCTCGACAACATTGATGAGGCAATCGTTGCCGAGTCCGCGCGCTGGGGGGACAACCAGCGGTCAACACCCTTCACGCGTGACAAGGAATGGGTCGCTGAAAAAAACCGCCTACTGAAACAGTATTTTCCGAGACGGACCGGCATTGTCCTCAACCAATTGCGAGCTCAAAATCTTTACCCCTCGCTCGCCGCACCAACGTTTAGTCAACACGGCGGATCGGTCCCAACCGGTTTCAAGCTTACAATAAAGACGTCCAAAGGGGAAATTTACTTCACGCTGGACGGAAGTGATCCGCGACTTGCAGGTGGTGCCCTGTCCGAAACCGCAAATCGCTACAGCAAGGCTTTGCCCATCGAAGGCACCGCCCGAATAAAATCCCGTGTTAGATACCAAAATAAATGGAGTGCCTTGGCCGAAGCCCAATTTGTCGTTGAGGGTTCCCTGGAGAAACTACTGATCACTGAGGTGATGTACCACCCACTCCAAGGCCACCCCGAATTTCTAGAACTGAAAAATACCGGGACAGAGATTCTGAACCTCAGCGGTGTGAAGATCAGCGAAGGCATTCGGTTCACCTTCCCGGAAGGCTTCCAACTGGCTCCCGGCGCCTTCGTCGTGCTAGCCGGGGATGCGGACACTTTCACCGACCAATTCCCCGACCTGACCCTGGGGGGCGTGTACGATGGGCGCCTCTCGAACAGCTCGGAAAAAATCGAATTGATCGACAGCTTGGCCAAGCCGTTCCTCAGCGTGACCTACTCCGATCAATCGCCCTGGCCCTCGACCGCAGACGGCCGCGGCTTCTCCCTGGTGCCCAGGCTGGCCAATCCAAACACCGACCCGGACGATCCCAATAACTGGCGTGCCAGCACCACTCCTGGCGGATCACCAGGACACAACGATCTGCCCCCGGACATCAAGCCAGCATGGATCACAGAAGTGCTAGCCCACAGCGATCCCCCCAGCGTTGACTCCGTGGAAATTCACAACCCCAATGCTGCCGCCCTGGACCTCAGCCATTGGTTTCTAAGTGATGACTGGAGTGAGCCTGCAAAATTCACCATACCTGAAAATACGATTCTTTCACCTGGAGGCTACATCGTCTTTACCGAGGAACAGTTCAATGCCAATAACAAGGGGTTTGCCCTCGATTCCCATGGTGATCAGGTTTTTCTGTTTTCCGCTGATGCCAACGGCAAACTTACCGGGTTTTCCGATGGGTTTACTTTCGGTGCTTCGGAAAACGGCGTGACTTTTGGCAGGCTCGTGACAGGCAGCGGCCAAGCCCAATATCCTGCTCAATCAAGACCAAGTTTGGGCCTCCCCAACGCCGGCCCCAAAGTGGGACCGATCGTCATCAACGAGATTCATTATCATCCGCAAGGCGTCGGACCTGAGTTTGTCGAGTTGAAGAACATCACCCAGCATACGGTTCTGCTGTATGATCCGCAGCACCCCCGAAACACCTGGCACGTGGGCGGAATTGATTTCCAGTTTCCAACGGGGACATCCATTCACCCGGGCGGGCTGCTGATAATCTCCAACGCTGAACCGTCTGATTTTGGTTCGCATTACGCGATCCCTGATGACGTGCCAGTTCTGGGGCCGTTCCTGGGAATCCTTCAGGACAGTGGAGAACGTCTCGAGCTGTTGAAGCCGGACGAACCGGACACAGATTCTGGTGGCAGTGAAATCGTTCCCTATATTGTCATCGACGCGGTACGTTACAACGATAACCCACCCTGGCCGTCTGAACCTGACGGAAACGGTCCATCGCTTGAGAAACTTGAGCCGAAGCGCCACGGCAATGATTCCGCCAATTGGCGGTCCAGCCCGGGCGGACCATCGCCCGGCGTGGAAAACATGGGCAATCGTCCACCCCGAGTCATGGCTGGGGTGGACCAGGTCATCGAGACGGAATCGCTTCCGGTGTCCGTCCACCTATCCGGCATGATGAGTGATGATGCGAACCCGGATTTTCCGACCGTCAAAACCAGTTGGTCTCTCTCCAATAATCAAACAACCGTGATATTTACCAACAGTGGCGAGCTACAAACCACCGCTGAACTGTTCGGGCTTGGGAAACATACCTTCCGTCTCACTGTGGACGACGCTCAATACACCGTCTCGGATGAATTAACTGTCGAGATAAAGCGCGCCCCAATGGAGCGAACTTTCATCGCGGCAGGTTCAGAATGGCGCTATCTCGACAACGGCTCAAACCAGCGCACAAAATGGCGTGCCCGCCTGTTCGATGACACCAAATGGAAAGAAGGCCCGGCGCAGCTTGGCTACGGTGACAACGGCGAAAAAACCGAGCTGAGCTTTGGTGGCAACAGCAGCAACAAGCACGTCACCTCCTACTTCCGGCATGCCTTCGAGGTCACCACCCCTACTGGCGTGATCTCGCTCGAGGCAGCCCTTGTGCGGGATGACGGCGCGGCGGCCTATCTCAACGGAAAGGAAATCCTCCGGAGCAACATGCCCCAGGGCAACATCAGGTACGACACGCTCGCCTCGCTCACTGTGGGAGGAGAGGAGGAATCGGCATTTCAACCATTTACCGTCGATCCTATCCTGCTGGTGGAGGGCAAAAACGTGATCGCCGTGGAGGTGCACCAAACCAGCCTAACCTCGAGCGACATCAGCTTCGACTTTGAGTTGCGTGGCAAAGGCTCAGATGAAAATCAGCCACCAAAGGTTCTTCCCTTCAACGACCTGACCCTTGCCTGGCCATCACCCATCAAACTTGAGGTCCAGGTGAGCGATGATGCTCTGCCATCAACCCCGGGCCAGCTGGCCATGCGCTGGAAGCTCAAATCGGGTCCTGGCACGGTAACCCTCATCGATGACAGGCTGGGCGTCACCGCACCCATGCACATCGGCCATTCGCGGCGCCACCGGGGCGCAACCACTGCGTCGTTTAGCGAACCTGGAACTTATGTGCTCATCTTTGTTGCAGACGACGGCCAAGCACAATCGATGAGGGAGTTGGTGATCCACGCCGAGGGCAATTCCTTCGCGGCCTGGCAGCATGCCCATTTTGCCTTGGCAGAACTTGGCCAAGCGATCGTCTCCGGCCCCGACGCCGATCCGGACAACGACGGCATGAGCAACCAAGACGAGTACATTGCCGGCACCGGCCCGAAGGATGCCAAAAGCCGATTGGAAATCCGGATGATCCAAGTGGATGCCACGGGCGAGCAACTATCGGTTTATTTTCATTCCGCACCCAACCGGAGCTATCGGCTGCTGCAAAGCCCGAACGTTCTTGGCCCTTGGCAGACGGCTGGCGAACTCAACGGCCCACCGAACGGCGGCCCAGTAAAACTAGTCGTACCGCTTGGCCAGATACAATTTTTCCGGCTAGAAATCCCGGGCGACTGACTTTGGTATTGCGGAGGCGTGCCCCCATTTTCGAGTCACCACGCGAACCAAAAAAGCTCGGAAAAGGGCTTGTCAGAATGTTTTTTTTCGCTAGAGTCCGCGGCCCCTTCAATCAAGGGAGGCACAAAATGTCCAGAGTTTGTCAACTAACCGGCACAGGTCCCGTCTCTGGGAGCCGCATACGCCGCAGTGGTAAAGCCAAGAAAAAGGGTGGCATCGGCATGCACGTCACCAAGGTGGTGAAGCGCCGGTTCCTGCCGAACCTGCAGCGTGTCAAGGCCATCGTCGATGGCGAGGTGAAGTATATTCGCGTCACCGCCAAGGCCATCAAGAAGGGCCTCGTCACCAAGCCACCCAAGCGCACCTGGAAGAAGGCTGACGACTAAGCCAAACCCACAATGAATTTGAAGGGACTCAACATTGAGTCCTTTTTTTGTATCGATTTTGGATTTTAAATCCTACGGGCCAAGCGCTCGAGTTCCTCCTCATCAAGCTCATCCAACTCACGCCCGAGCCAGCGCCGTAGCAGACCCTGGCTTGGGCTGAACATCCACGCCAGCGCAAACAACACCGAGCCGGCCACCACCATTGCCCCGGCGGGGGAACAGTTCAGCCAAGTGGCCAGATGGATGCCGCCGCCCGCGCTCAGCGCGGCGTGTATGACGGTGATGCCAAACATCGGCGGCAACCGGTGCACCAGCAGCGATGCGGTCGCCCCAGGCAGGATCAACATCGCAATAACAAGAATTGCACCGACCGCCTCGAACGCACTGACAATGATCACCGAGAGCATCCCCATCAGCGTGTAATGCACCACGGTGGAATTGATGCCCAGCGACGACGACAGGCCGGAGTCGAAACTCGTCACCAGCAACTCCTTGTAGAACACCAAAATCAACAACAGTGTGATGCCGGTGACCACCGCCATGCGAATGACCGATGGCGGCGGGATGGTCAACAGGTTGCCATTGAGAAACATCTCCGAGTTAAGCCCCGGGATTTTCTCCACCACCGACAACGCGCCCGGCCCCAACTGGGTCTGGACGAGGTCCAGCGGCACAAGCGCAATCTCGCCGTATAGCACGCACTCGGCATCGAGATGTACCGCTTCCATTTGCCCGAAGCTGATCAGGATCACGCCGATGGCAAATAAAGTCGAGAAGGTGATCCCGATCGCCGAGTCCTGTTTGACACGCGATTTTTTGTGAATCAACTCGATCAGCACGGTGGTCAAGATGCCTGCAACCAATGCCCCGATAAACATCGGCACGGTTTTGAGGCTGTGCATGAGCAGAAAGGCGATCGCCAGGCCTGGCAGCACGCTGTGGCTGATCGCGTCGCCCACCAACGCCATGCGACGGAGAATAAGGTAGTTTCCAATCATCCCACATGCGGCGGTGACCAAGAACCCCATCAGCACGATCCAAAACGTCGTCGTCAGATTCTCCGTCCACGGTTCAACCATGACCCTCTGCCACTCGAAGGCTGGAATAAAATCGGTCACGAGCTCCCCCCGTACCCGCTTGGCCCCGGAACAGCCGGCGTGAACGGCTTATGAATGTCTGCAAAGCCAGGGATGGCCCGGCCGTGCGGGTCGCGTGTCGTGTCATCGAGCATCCGCTCAAGCTCGCGCACGACATCATCACCGAGCACGTGCTCGATTTGCTCAGCATCGTCGTGCACGTGGTCGGCAGCAATGTTGGCCTCATTGGTCAGGTACAATTCCCATAACCGATGGTTACGGACGATCGTGCAGGCCAGTTGCCAACCGCTTGGCGTGAACAAGATCTTGTTGCCCTCCTCGTGCAGTGTGACAAGTCCGTGTTGTTTCAGCGCCTGCGCCTGGCCGGACACTTCATCAAGCGTTTCACGCCGACGCTCGGCCAGCTCCTTCAGAGATACACTTTCCTCCGGCTGGGCATCACGGCGTTCCAAAACCTGAAACATCGCCTTGAGGGTATTCTCCCGCTGTACCCGCTTTGAGCGTGACACGTGCCGCCACCAGCGCGTCATCACCCCGTACCTTGGCCCAGCAAAGAACGCCACCGCAAATACCGCGCTCGCACCCAGCACCATGCACGGTCCAGTCGGGATGTTCGGCTTGAGAAAGGAAATGAACGCGCCGAGCACTCCCGATGCCACGCCGAAACCCACCGCCAAAAGCAGCATACGGTGCATACGATCGGTCAGCAGATACGCCGCCGCCGCCGGGGTGATCAGCATCGCCGATACCAGCACCACACCCACCGCCTGCAGCGCGATCACCACCGCGAACGCCACCAGCAGCATCAACCCGTGGTGAATCCACTGGCTGGGCAATGCGATTGACCGGGCAAACCCCGCATCAAAGCTTGTTACCAGCAGCTCCTTGTAAAACACAAACACCACCGCCACGATCAGAAAAGTGACACCGGTCATCAGCCGAATGTCATCCTCGCCAATCGCCGCCGCCTGGCCGAACATGAACTTGTCGATGCCGCTCTTGTTGCCGGTGGGCAGGTCCTGGATCATCGTCAGTAGACAGATTCCCACGGCGAAAAACGACGCCAGTGTTAGGCCAAGTGCCGAATCCTCCTTGATCTTGGTCGTCTGTTTCAGGGTGTTGACAAGAAACGTCCCGGCCACCCCGGCCACGACCGCGCCACAAAAAATTAGTGACGGATTCTTGGTGATGTTGGCCACGTCAAAACTCCAGTCAAACAATCCGCTGGCACTCACGCCGGAAAACAGGAAGCCAAGCGCAACGCCGGGCAGCACCGCGTGCGACAATGTGTCGCCGACAAGCGCCATCTTGCGAACCACGATGAAGCAGCCTAGCAACCCGCACGAGATGCCGAGCATCACCGAGCCAATTACCGCGTAGCGCACCGACGGATCACGGAACGAAAAAAAACGGATCGCCTGTTGGCCAAGCGATGTCTCCTCCGCAACATCGCCGATCTTCGCCGACCAGGCGCTCTCCGGCAAAACTACAAAGACCGCCAACAGGCCAAGTGCGTGTACCGCACGCCATCCCTGCTTGTCCAAGGTTTGTCGCCGAGTGATCATCGGTTACTTGGCACGCTGCCCGACTGCATCCGCGACCTCAGAAAGAATCGTCAATCGGCCGCCGTACGTTTTCTGGAGCAGCTCGTACGTGAACACCTTTTCAGTCTCGCCGTAGGCCACCACCCGCATGTTTAGCAGCAGCAGTTGGTCAAAATAATTGCGCGCTGTCGGCAGGTCGTGATGTACCACCAGCAGCGTCTTGCCTTTTTCACGAAGTTCGTGCAGCAGCGCGATGATT
>JAKUOU010000069.1 GCA_022451065.1 Pedosphaera sp.
AGTGCTGCCAACGGCACCACCGGAAACCGCTCCCAGCACGATGAATCCGTAAAGCCGTTTGGCGTTTTTCAGATCCACCGTGTCGTGCAGGAATGAAAAGAAAGCAGCCAGCATGAGGCTGATGTACAAGTCGCCAAACCAGTAAAATAGCCAGACTGTTGACTCACTGGGTTCATTGATTTGCAGCGAAAAATAGAATGTCATGGCGATGACCAGGCCCATGCAGCAATAGGTCAATCGTTGGCGCTTGGCCAAGCGGGTGACAAGGGTGAGAAATACAACCAGCAGGAAGGCAATCAATAGGTTCATCCCTTTGGCCAAAAGTTCGGCGCTGCTGCCGAGCATTTCCATCGAGCCCAGTTTGAAGGTCTGGTCGCCGTCGTATTGTCCAATGAAAAGGCTTTTCTTGAGCGGCTTCAGAATCCAAAAAATGGTGAGGACCAGGTTGATGTACAGGAACATGACCCCCGTGAAGGCGATCTTTTTGCCGGTTGAAAAATGGTCGTTGGGCATCGACAGACTCTTAGTTGACCATGTCGATCCCGGTTAAAGATTCACCTGGTAATCAAGCGAGTCGCCGCCTTCCACGCTGAGCCTGAATCGCTCGTCTTCTGCGGACAAAAGCTCGAGGTTGATTTTGGAACCCTCCTCGAGTGGGGCCTTCTCGATCTGGTAGTTGGTCACGCCGAGCGAGAGAATGCCGTTGATCATCCGCAGGGTGGGGCGCGCGCCGAAGGTGAGACTCTGGCTTTCGCGAGCGA
This sequence comes from Pedosphaera sp., assembly GCA_022451065.1. GTDB lineage: Bacteria > Verrucomicrobiota > Verrucomicrobiia > Limisphaerales > UBA1096 > UBA1096. The sequence goes on from JAKUOU010000069.1 coordinate 762, forward strand.
TCAGGTTGTGGATGGCGTCGTCCACGGTCAGGTTCCAGTTGTAGGTTTCCTTCATCCCGTCGGCTTTGAGGCGGATGTGGAGCTTGGCCATGTCAATGTACTCAGGCTTGGTGAACGGCCGGAACATGGCGATCTCGTCGAAGCGATTGAGAAAACTGGGCCGGAAACGGTCGAGCAATGCCAACTCGAATAGCTCCCGGACGTTTGCCTTGTTACGGTTTTTGACAATAACATCGTAGCCCGCGTTTGTGGTCATCACGACAAAACAGCCACGCGCGTACATCGGTTTCTGGTTTCGGTCATAAAAAATCCCCTCGTCGAGCAGGAAGTAGAGTCGGTCGAGTACCTGTACGTTGGCCTTGTCGATCTCCTCAAACACGTATACGGCGTGCGGGTTGATCGTGAGGTTGTCGGTCATGACAGAGAGGAAGCGGTCCATGCTGGTAGAGCTGCGGTAGGTTGTCATGTCCATGGTGATCATCTTCAGATCAAGGCCTTTGGATAAAAGCTTGGAGAGGTAGGTTTTACCAGTGCCAGTAGGCCCGGCGAACATGATACTGGCGATCGGCTTTTCATCGGTTCGTCCGCCGCCGTAGCCAATGCGCGAGAGTCGCACGACACCATTAACCGCCTCGTCCTGACCGATGAATCGCGACCGGATCTTTTCCGGCAGCGCCTTCAGCATTGAGAAATCCTTTTGGATGATCCAGTCCGGCACCTGGGCGGCCTTCATCGAGGCGGCCTTGAGCGTGGCCTTGTCCATAACGAATCGGCCGTTCTTTGCCACCGCCTTCTCCATCATTGTGACGAGTTCTTTGAATACTGTGAGCGTACGCTGCGGTTCCGGCTTGTTGGGTTGATAGTAGCCGATGATCTCCTTGATGTAGTTGACGTGCGCCTCGGTCAGCTTCAACTGGGGGATGTAGACTCGGGAATAGTTGAGCAAGATGCCGTTGATGTCGTCGCTCCCGTACTCCGGCAGGAACACGGTGTCGCCGAAGGAGTTGATGACATAGTTATTGTCGGAGCGCACGCGTGAGTAGTTGAAGTAGTCGATGAACGCGACGCTGCGCATTTTACCACCCTGGATGTTCGGGGCAAACAGGGTTTCCACCCCGGTGGAGGAGCGGTTCGACGCGCCGAGCCCGATCATCGAGCTGAGGTTGGAGATATACAGGATGATATCCTCGCCAAGCGCCGGCTTACTGATTTCCTTCTGCCAATATTCCTGCACTTGGCCAAGTAGCGTGTGGCCCTCGACAATCTTCGGCAGGTCGATCTCAAGATGGGCAAATTTGGCTAGGGCTGGATCACCACTCACGGCCAAGCTGGCGATGAAGTAGCGGTAGGCCGATGAGGCGTCACCGACGATCAACACCGACTTGTTGCCGTGGTCGGCTGTGATGACTTCTTTGATCCGCCTAGTCAGGTCCGGGAGAATTGGCAGCCCGTTCATGACCCTGGTCGGTTCCTCCCACTCCGGGCTGATTTCGTATTTGCCCGATGGATCGTGGAGGATGAAGCAGGACTTGCTAAGTGTCTTAAGGCTGGGTGCCGCTTGCACGGATGTGGACACCACGAACGCAACGGCAGAGGCGACAATGACACTAAGGCTGTTTTTCAAAAAAAGCCGCTTCATCTTAAGTTTGAAGGAATGCTCAGTTGGCTGCGCGGCAGCCGTGCTCAGTAAAACCGGTGGGGCAAACTGGCATGATTTCGGCTGTTGTCAAAAGAAAATCAACGGGCCTTGCTGGAAACAGCGCTTAGCTCAATTCGGTATTGAGCTAGAGGTCGCATTGCCGTTCGTTGGCCAACTCCTCCTAAATGACATGGTGAGAGTCCTGGGTAACGTAGAATCGGTCGCTCATCTTGGACAGTTCCGACTCCATTTGCTGAGTTTGGTCTTGGCGGACTAGGCTCAGTAAAGACAATTCGCCATTTTTGGCCGGTTAGCATTGCGCCCCCGTTGCCAACCATCTAAAATTCCGACGTCGCATCGGTGTTATGATCATGTTTTTCATACGACAGTTTGCTTTCCTTTGGCTGTTCGGCGTCGCCGCGCTTGGCCAAGCGGCCGACTGGCCCACCTATCAGCACGACTACGCTCGAACCGGTGTTGCTACGGAATCGCTGCTCACTCCGTTGACCAGCGCCTGGGTGCATCACTCGAAACATGCTCCGCGGCCCGCCTGGCGCGGCGAGGCAAAGTGGGACGGCTACAACAAGGTGTACGACATGAAGTCACGGCAAATCTTCGACTACGCCTACCACCCTGTCATCGTCGATGGTCTGCTCTATTACGGCTCTTCGGCTGACGACAAGGTTTACTGCCTCGCCGCCGCTACCGGTAAGGAGCGCTGGACCTACTTCACTGAGGGGCCGGTGCGCCTGGCCCCGACGATTGCCGAGGGCCGCGTATATGTCGGCTCCGATGACGGCCATGCCTACTGTCTCGACGCGAAAAGTGGCACGTTGATTTGGAAGACACTCCTCGGCCCGAGGGACTACCGCATCCCGGGCAACGCGCGTATCATCTCGCGCTGGCCGGTGCGTACCGGCATCGTCGTCATCGGCGATACGGCCTATTGTGCCGCCGGGATGTTTCCTGCCGAGGGGGTTTTGATCACGGCGATCGACGCCGGCACCGGTAAGATCAAGTGGCAGCAAAAGCAGACCGATCTGCCGGCACAGGGTTACATGCTTGCGTCCCACACGCGGCTCTACGTACCGGCCGGGCGCAACAACCCCGTCGTACTTAATCGCGCCGACGGCAAACGCATCCGGGTCGTGAGCGGACAGGGTGGGACGTATGCGCTATTGACCGGCGACAATCTGGTGTTTGGCCCCGGCAAAACTGGCACGCTTGGTTTTGTGGAGTCCAACCAGTCCGATCAACTTGCCTCATTTAAGGGGAACCACATGATAGTCACCCCGTCGCGATCCTTTCTCCAAAGCGACACAGATTTGAGCGCATTGGATCGAAGCCGTTACCTTGATTTGGCCCGCAAGCGGCGTGTGCTCAAAAAAAAGCACGAACAACTTCAGGGGGAGTTGAAGAAATCCAAAAATGGCAGCCGGCGTGTGCAGCTTCTAGAGGAGGCCGCTCAAGTTGGGCAGCAACTCGACCAGGTTCAGGCTGGTATGCAGGAATGTTTTGCATGGCGAGTGGCCAGCACCCAACCGCTAAGCATGGTGCTAGCCGGGCAAACCCTGTTTACTGGCGGCCATAACCAAGTGGCGGCGTATCATGCCAAGGATGGAAGCCTGCTTTGGCAGGGCGAGGCAAACGGCGAGGTGTTCGGCCTGGCTGTGGCTGATGGCCGCCTGTACACGAGCACCAGCAAGGGAGTGATCCAATGCTTCCTGGCCAGGCGCTTGGGCAATTGATTTTTATGAGAACAAGCCGATTTCATCGACCCACTAGTGACTGATCCCGTCACCATGTTGAATTCACGGCGAACGTCGTTGTGTGGTCTTGCCTGCTCCGTTTTTATCATTCTGTCGCACGTTTTAGTTCCAAACAATTACTGTCAAACCGTCGGTGAATGGCCGCGCTTTCGCGGGCCGAACGGAACCGGCATCAGCTCGGCCACTGGCATCCCGTCCACGTTCACGCTGGGCGACGCCAACTGGCGCGTGCCACTAAAAGGAGAGGGCCACTCATCGCCTGTGTTGTGGGGTGACCGTGTCTTTGTCACTGGTTCCGATGAAAGGCAAGAGTCGTTCATCGTCCAGTGTTTCAAGGTCAGTGATGGCTCAGAGGTTTGGTCAATGGAACGGCCGCAAAAACTGTATCGCATGCACAAGTTTAACCATCTGGCCTCATCCTCTCCGGCGACCGATGGTAAACGACTGGTGGTACTCATGTCCGAGCCAGGAGCCCACACGGTTTTTGCTCTGGATATGGATGGAAAAAAACTTTGGGAAAGGAAGTTTGAAACTATCATAAGCAACCATGGCGGCGGTGTGTCGCCGATCTTCCACGGTGCCAAGGTGGTTCTGGCGGGCGACGAGGAGAACCAAAGTTTTCTGGCGGCACTTGATGCTGACAGTGGAAGTGTGCTGTGGAAGACCGACCGGGCCAACGTCAAGGCGGCCTTCTCGACGCCATGCCGTTTCGTGGACCCTTCCGGCACCGAGGGGCTTCTGTTTAACAGCATGGCTCACGGCATTACATTCCTGGATCCAAGCACCGGCAAAACGTTTTGGGAGCAGAGTGAACTGTTCGACAAGCGAACGGTGAGTTCCTGCCTAGTGGCTGAAGGCCTGCTCATTGGCACTTGCGGTAGCGGACAGGGGGGCAACTATCTCGTCGCGGTCAAGCCGGGCCATGCGACCAAGGGAGATTCGCCAATTTTGGCGTACAAGTTACGACGTTCAATCCCGTATGTGCCAACCAGCGTGGCAAGGGACGGGTTGTTGTTTCTGTGGGGGGACGCTGGCATTGTGACCTGCGTACGTGCCAAGAGTGGTGACTTGGTTTGGCAGGAACGTGTCGAGGGCCGGTTTTTTGGTTCGCCGGTTTGGGTCGAGGGCCGGTTGTTTTGCATTTCTACCACCGGCAAGGTGGTGGTGATCTCCGCTGCCGATAAATTTAAGCAGATCGCCGTCAACGACCTCGGCGAGGCGTCCAACGCCACCCCGGCGCTGGGGACCGATCGTATGTATCTTCGCACGCTTGGCCATCTAGTAAGCCTCGGCGGCAAGTAAGCGGTGTATTAGGCGAAGCGAAGCTGGAAATGATTGGATTGATGGTCATATTGCCGGTGGCTTTCTTTGCCGGTTGGATCCTTAAAAACAGCGTTACGCTCTACTTTGGCCGAGCTTGGCCAAGCGGCTGGGTTGGGCTGTACTGGTTTTCGGTCCTGCTCAGCTTGGCGTTGGGTGTCTGGTTTTGCGGTTATGCCGAGTGGGAGTCTATGCAGTTTCGGCGGCTGCCGATTCCGATCGCACGCTTCAATCCGATAACTGGTGTGTGGTTTGATCTGGAGATGTCATCCTTGATGCGTCGCCTCGTGTTGACGGTGGACTTTTTCGCCGGGCTGGCACTGGCGATGTTCCCGATCACGGCGTCGATGCGTATGGCTGAGTTCATGGATGAATCCCGCCGGTTGGCAGCGGTGCGAGCGGATCAGTCAAATCCGAGTGCGGATGAAACCTCCTGAAGCGCCGTAATCACTTCGGCGATGTGGTCGTTAAGTTCGGCTTCCATTAGCTCTGCACCTTGAACAATATCCTCCCGTTTTACAGCTGCCGCAAATCCCTTGGCCTTCATTTTCTTGCGGACACTCTTTGGCGTCATGCCGTCCAGTTTTTCCGGGCGCACATAGGCCACAGCTACGATAAAACCGCAAAGTTCATCCACTGCAAATAGCGCCTTACGAATGGGTCGGTCGAGTGGATATTCACCTTGGTTCCATTCCGCATGCGATAAAATTGCCCCGATGATCTCCTCATCGACATCGTGCTCACGCAGGATTTTCGCTCCTTCCTGCGTGTGAGCAGGGATATCGGGCCAGCGCTCGTAATCGAAATCGTGCAGCAGGCCGGTGACACCCCATTGCTCGGTGTCCTCGCCCCGCTTGGTGGCATAATGCCGCATCGCCGCCTCGACGCATAGCGCATGTTTGAGTAGCGACTCCGACTCCGTGTACTCATTGAGCAGCCCCCAGGCTTTGTCCCGATCCATAACGAGAGTGTCGGTGGAATTTACAAGCAGGGCAAGCTCGCCCTTGGTCAATTTTTTAATAGAGCGCTCTTCTCTCGGGTAAGGCCTTTGGGTAGCCTCTGGCGTATGGCGGAATTGACAGGTAAGTCGATCATCGGGTCTCAGCCGGGAGACGAGGGCCATCCAACCCTTTTTGGTATCAACCCTGCAACCGGTGAGTCGCTTCAGCCCGGCTACGCGGTGGTGAGCGAGGTCGAGTTGAATCGAGCTGCCATGCTGGCGGCCAGGGCGTTTGAGACGCTTGGCAAAACTAGCGGTGCAGTTAGGGCAGTGTTCCTGCGAAAAATCGCTGACAACATTGAGGCGATCGGTGACGACTTGGCTCAGTGTACCCCGCAGGAAACCGGCCTGCCGGAAGGGCGTATTCGTATGGAGACCGGGCGCACCTGTGGGCAGTTGCGGTTGTTCGCCTCGGTGGTGGAGGAAGGGTCGTGGGTGGATGCCCGCATTGATCACGCCGATCCCGAGCGCGAGCCGGTGCCCAAACCGGATGTCCGTTCGATGGAACGCCCCCTTGGCCCGGTGGCGGTTTTTTGCGCTAGCAACTTCCCGCTCGCGTTTTCGGTGGCGGGCGGCGACACGGCATCGGCCTTCGCGGCTGGTTGTCCGGTTGTGGTCAAGGCGCACCACTCGCATCCCGGCACGGCGGAGCTCGTTGGCCAGGCGGTATCGGCGGCGGTGCACGACTGCGCTTTACCGGAGGGTACGTTTTCACTCGTATACGGTCCAGGCCGCGAAACCGGCTCTGCGTTGGTGCGGCATCCGGCGATCAAGGCGGCCGGCTTTACCGGGTCGCGGGCCGGTGGCCAGGCGCTGATGAAGCTGGCTGCAGAGCGGCCGGAGCCGATTCCGTTTTACGCCGAGATGAGTAGTATTAACCCGGTTTTCATTTTGCCGGGAGCGATGGCCGAGAGTCCGGATCAGCTTGCCGCTGGGCTGCATGGCTCGATGACGCTTGGGGTGGGGCAGTTTTGCACTAACCCCGGTCTGACGATTTTAGACGGGAGCGCCGATATCGAGCCATTCGTGGCCAAGCTCGGCGAATTGGTCGAAGGCAGTCCTGGAGCGACGATGCTTAACTCCGGCATCAGCGACGCTTACGACTCGGGCGCGGACTTGCTTCGCCAAAACAGTGCAGTCGATACCGTCGCGCTTGGTCAGACGGCCGGTGGTCAATGCCAGTCCGGTGCGGCGCTGTTCCGGACGAGCGCTAAGGCGTTCCTTAGCGACGAGTCGCTAGGCGCGGAGTTATTCGGGCCATCGACGCTGGTGGTCACGGACGATGGCACCGACAAAATGCTGACCTTGGCCAGGTCGCTCGAGGGCCAGTTAACGGCGACAGTTCACGGCACCGATGCGGATCTCCGGGCCAATCGTGAACTACTTGACGTGCTCGAAAGAACGGTTGGCCGGGTGGTTATCAACGGCTTTCCGACTGGCGTGGAGGTTTGCCATGCGATGGTGCACGGCGGGCCGTTCCCGGCGACGTCGGATGGCCGGTCGACCTCGGTCGGGACCAACGCGATTCATCGTTTCACTCGCCTTGTTTGTTACCAGGGCTTTCCCGATGCGTTGCTGCCGACTGAGTTACAGGAGGCTAATCCGCTGGGTATCCGCCGCTTGGTTGACGGTAAGTCTCACTAACGTGCCGGATACGCTCATCATTCTTCCGACCTATAATGAGGCGGACAACCTCCGTCCAATGACGGAGCGCTTGATGGCGATGGAGCCGGCGCTGGAGGTGCTAGTGGTGGATGACAATTCGCCGGATGGCACCGGTGATATCGCGGACGGCTTGGCCAAATCCAACAAGCGCGTCCACGTGCTGCACCGTCATGAAAAAGACGGGCTCGGCCGTGCCTACTGCGCCGGATTTGCGTGGGCACTTGAGCGCGACTACGAGTTCATCTTCGAGATGGACTGTGACTTTTCCCATGATCCAGCCGAAATTCCGCGATTCATTGAGAAGTCGGACGCGGAGGATGCTGATCTCGTGCTGGGCTCGCGTTACTGTGAGGGAATCCGGGTGATCAACTGGCCGATCAGCCGCATGCTGCTCAGCCTTGCAGCGGCCAAGTACGTGAAGATCATCACTGGGATGCGGTTCACCGATCCGACTGGCGGTTTCAAGTGTTTTCGGCGGCGAGCGCTTCAGTCGATCGCCCTCGATCGGGTCCGGGCCAATGGTTACAGCTTTCAGATCGAGTTAACACATATCCTCTGGCGCACTGGCCACAAGGTCGCTGAGGTACCAATTATCTTCACTGACCGTTTTATCGGTACCTCCAAAATGAGCGGTAAGATTGTCCGCGAGGCGGTCTGGATGGTCTGGCGGCTGTGGCTAGAAAACGGCTTGCGCCGCTGGCCGAGAAAACAGGGGTGAACATCCCCTGGTCAAGCGCTTGGCTAGAGCGTGAGCGTTTCAGTGGGATCGGCCTGGGTGGAGACGTTGATCTGGATGGTGTCAATACCAGCTTCGCCAAGCTTGGCCGCGATAGTTTCCCTCGCGATCTGCGGCGTGTTGCAGTCGCGGCTTAGGTGGCCCAGCGTGACATGGCGCAGTGTTCCGTTGGCCAGGGTCGCAACTGCCTCGGCGGTAGCGTCGTTGGACAGGTGGCCGTGCCGGCTCATGATACGCTGCTTAATGGCCCAAGGGCGGCGGGTGTCTTTCTGCAGCAAGTTGAGGTCGTAATTGGCCTCGATAAACAAGGCGCTGGCTCCGCGAACGCGCTCAAGTACCAACCGGGTGGCCTGGCCAAGATCGGTCAACATGCCGATGCCGCCGCCTACGGTTTTTAGGTGAAAGCCAACCGGATCCTGCGCATCGTGCGGCACCGGGAAGTTCTCGACCAATACGTCGCCAATTTCGAACGGCTCACCGGTGATGAACTGGCAAATCTCGAGCTTGGTCTCCATCTTGAAACGCATTTCGTCGGCTGTAAGTCGGTTACAGTAAACCGGTATCTTGAGTTTGGCGCAGAGTGCCTTGAGCCCCTGCGTGTGGTCGGCATGTTCGTGGGTGAGCAGGATGCCGTCGAGCGTCTCGGGTGAGCGGCCCAACTGGGCTAGTCGGAGGCGGATTTGACGGCCGCTGAGACCGGCGTCGATCAGCAGTCGCGTCTGTTCTGTTTCAAGATAAGAGGCATTTCCCCCGGAACCACTCCCCAAAACTGTGAACCGTGCAGGCACCGGGTAACTTTAGGGGCACGGCGATGGGTGGGCAATGGAGTGCAGAAAAAAGTTGTTCACAAATCAAGAGGTAAAGAGCTATTGGCACGGTAATCCTGAAGCAAATTTCATGCCTGATTCATGTTGTGTGAGATTTAATAAGTTTATAATGTTGGGGCGTGGCGCAGCAGGGATTCCAGATGTCGCAGAAGATGTCGCTCAACCAAGTGTTGGCGCCGCAGCTTCAGCAATCGCTCAACCTACTGCAGGCCCCCATGCTGGAACTCAAGGCCATGGTGGACCAGGAGTTGCAACTTAATCCAGTACTCGAGGAGCACGGTACTCTGGATGCGGGGGAGCACGACATCCGGAAGTCCTCCGAGGGCGAAGAGTCCAAGGTTGACCTCACTGAGCCGCCTAGCGACACGCAGTACGATCCCGCCGACGAGAGCAACGTTGGGGAACCTGTAGACGACTTTCAGAAGGAAATCGATCAGTTGATCGAACTGGATCAGGGGTGGCGAGACCACTTTTCCAGCACCAGTATCCCGGTGCGTAACTCGAAACAAGAGGATGAAAAACGACAGTTCATGCTCGACTCGGTGACTACCAGTCAGTCGCTGCAGGGCTTTCTGCTGGAGCAGGCTCGCTTGTCAGATTTTGACGAACAACAGTTCAAGATTGCCGAGTTGATCATTGGGAATATCGATGATAGCGGCTTCCTGCAGTCGGGCGTCGATGAACTAGTGTTTTCAAGCGGCCGCCCGAGCATCGAGATTCAGACTGTGCTTGAAATCGTGCAGGCTTTTCATCCGCCGGGAGTGGCTGCCCGTGATTTGCGCGAATGTCTGATGCTCCAGCTTGAGCGGGCGGAGCGTGTCGACTCACTGGAGTATCGGATTGTTCGGGACTGCATGGACGAACTGGGTCGGCGACGTATCCTCGAGATTTCCAAGAAGATAGGTGAAAAGGTCGATGACGTTCAGAATGCGGTGGAGTGCATCGGTCATCTTGAGCCCAAGCCCGGCCGCGAGTACATGCCTGAGACCGAGCAGTTTGTTGTGCCGGAGATATTTATTTCGCGTGGAGATAATGGCGAGTGGAAGGCTACTTCCAACAACGAGTACATTCCCCGTCTTCGCATCAGTAACGCTTACAAGGACCTTATGGCGCAGGCTGCCACTTCGGGCGATGTGCGTGACTACATCCGAGACAAGATTCGTTCCGGGAAATTCCTGCTCAAGAGTATCCTCCAGAGGCAGTCCACCATACTCAACATCGCCCAGGAAATCCTAAAACGTCAGGGAGGGTTCATGGAGCACGGCGCGTCGGAGTTGCGCCCGATGACCATGTCGCAGGTGGCCGATGCCGTCGGCGTGCACGAGACCACCGTCAGTCGCGCGGTTTCGGGCAAATACGTCGAGACACCCCACGGTGTGCTGGAGATGAAATATTTCTTCACATCGGGATTAGCTTCCAAGGACGGCTCCAGTCTGGCCAATACCAGCGTTAAGGAGATGCTCAGCGAACTGGTCAAAAAGGAGGACGCCACCAAGCCGCTCTCTGACGAGGACTTGGTAAAGGCTTTCACCGATAAGGGTGTCAAAATTGCCCGCCGTACCGTCGCCAAGTACCGGGCCGAGCTGAACATCTTGCCTTCGCATCTTCGGCGGGTCTATTAAACGCTTGACCAAGCGCAATTTTCGGTTGCCAACGATGAATAGCTCGGGGATACTTGGTGTCTGGACTAAACCGAAAATGAGAAAAACAATCGCAATTATTCTTTCCGTGGCCGCCCTTGGCCTGAATGGCAGGGCGGAGAACAAGGTGGACTTTGCCAAGTCGGTTCAAGGCATTTTCGAGGCGCGTTGCATCGATTGTCACGGCTCTAAAAAACAAAAGGGGGATCTCAGGCTAGACAGTCAAGAGACAGCGTTGGCTGAGGTTATCAAGCCTGGCAAGTCAGGCGAAAGCGAGCTCTACAAGCATATCTCTCTGCCTGCTGATCACGAGGATATCATGCCGCCAAAGGGAGACCCGTTAACCAAGGAGCAGATAGCTACCATAAAGCAATGGATCGATGAGGGTGCCAACTGGCCAAAGGAGCTGGTGTTGATCAGCGCCAAGGATCGTGCCGCAGCAGAGGCCGCCGCCAACAAGCTGCCGGAGCCGGAAATCAAGGAAGCCCCTGTTTCTGATGCCGAGAAGGCCGCGATCGCCAAGCTGGCTGCCGGGGAGGGAATTGGAGAGAAGTTTGGTGCCCCACTGGTAATGGCGCTGGCACAGAACACCCAGTTGATCTACGCCAACTTCCGCCTCGTCGGTAAGGACGTCCGGGACGAGCACCTTGCGCCATTGGCGGATATTCAAAACCTGAGCGAATTGGACTTGGGTAACACGCAGATTACCGCCGAGGGCCTAAAGCACATCAGCAAAGCTAACAACTTGACCAAGCTCAGCCTGGCTAACACATCGGTTGATGACGCGGGGTTGAAGCATATCGAGGGACTCGCGAACCTGATGTCGCTCAACCTCTACAACACCAAGGTGACCGATGCCGGGCTGGCCAGCCTCAAGAACATGAAGTTCCTGCGCAAGGTGTATGCGTGGCAGAGCGGCGTCACCGAGCAGGGCGCTGCCGAGTTGAGCAAGGCGCTGCCGAACGTCGACGTCAACCTTGGCTTTAAACTGGCCAAGGTCGAGCCGAAGAAGGAGGAGAAGAAGGAAGTAAAGAAAGCGGAAGTGAAGCAGGTCGCCTTCAACAAAAAATGCCCGGTCAGCGGCAAGGACGTTGATGCGGCCAAGCTCTTCGCCATCAACTTCTGCTGCGGCAACTGCCTGGGTGACTTCACCAAGGACCCGACCAAGCACATCGCCAAGGTCAAGGAGCCCGACAACAAAAAGTGCCCAATTAGCGGCAAGGATATCGATGCGTCCAAGCAGTTCGTGATCGGCTTCTGCTGCGGCAACTGCCTGGGTGACTTCACTAAGGACCCGGCCAAGCACATCGCCAAGGTGCAGAAATAAACGAGCGAACGATCTTTCGAGAGGCCCCGGCGGATTGCTGCCGGGGCCTTTTTTTCGATTGCGCCTGGCCAAGCGCTTGCTGCATGGCGCCGTCGAAGTTACATTGGCCAGGCGCTTGGTTTCGATGAACGAGTTGCAGGAACAATTTGACGACGCCACGTTCGCTTTCAGTCAAGGCGAGTACGAGCAAGCGGTAGATGGCTTCAATGCGATCCTCGCGGCGGACGAAAATCACTTCGACGCCCGCATGTCACTGAGTATGTCCTTGTGTCGACTGGAGCAGTACGAGCGGGCGATTGAGGAGGGGCACAAGGCCGAGAAACTGCACCCCAACGACCCATTGGTTCACACGAACCTCTCGCTGTTTTACGTGAAAACCGGCAATAAGGAGGCGGCAGAGCATCACGGCCTACAGTCGAAGATCGCTTCATGGAAACAGCCCGGCGAGGACGCTGTCCCAAGCTCCGATGGCGGCGATGGGCTGCAAATGGCTCAGCCCAGGGCAGAGTCATTCAAGCTGCCGGGCAAGTTCCCGGACATGCCGTGGCGGAAAAATCGTAACAAAGGCCAAGCGGAGGGCGACAGCTGATGCATGATGGATTTGTACGGGTCGCCGCGGTGGATGAACTGCGTGAGGATGGCGGCATCCAGCGTACGGTCGACGATCGCGAGGTGGGCCTGTTCAAGTTTGGCGGTGAGGTGTGCGCGATCGACGGAATCTGCCCGCACGTCGGCGGGCCGTTAGGCGAGGGGTTTGTCGATGGTGGGACCGTATCCTGCCCGTTACACGGTTGGCCATTTGACCTGCGGACTGGACAGTGCACCACCAATCCACGCGCAAAGGTGGACTGCTTTGAAACCAAGGTGGAGGCAGGCGAAGTGTTCGTCCGTCTTCCTCAATAATTTTGCAATGAAATCAGCATTCGAACTGGCGATGGAACGGTTGGAGAAGGAAGCCCCAACCCGGGAATTGACCGATGAGCAGAGGGGGGAGTTGGCCGAACTAAGCAAGGTGTATGAGGCCAAGATTGCCGACAGGGTAGTGTTTCTCAACGGTGAAATGGAAAAGGCCGAGGCGGCCGGTGAGTTTGAGCAGGTCGAGCAGTTAAACAAGCAGTTGGCCAGCGAACGTAAGGTGCTCGAGGAGGAACTCGAGCAAAAGAAAAACGGGATTCGCGCTTAATCGGCGTTTTCCGCTAGCTGAAACCGGAAGAGCGCGGCGACCATCAGCGAGTGGCTGATCGTGCCGTCGCCGATCAGTCTCTGGATGTCGTTGATTGCTACGAGCCGGGTGACTATGTCTTCTCCGGCATCGAGTTGGGTGTTGTGTTGCCTGGTGGCGTTTCGGATGACAGTTGTGTGTACCTTGTTGTTCATGATCGCCGGGTTGGCATAAACGAAACCTACGGTCTCAGGCGTGTCGCCGGCATAGCCGGTTTCTTCGCGCAACTCCCGTACCGCCGTTTCCAACGGGTCTTCGCCAGGGTCGATCATTCCCCCGGGCAGTTCCAACTCGATCAGGTTGGTTCCCTGCCGGTATTGCTCAATCATTACCAGTTGATTGTCCGGCGTCAGGGCGACAGTGTTGCACCAATCTACCGATTCGATCACAAAAAAATCGTGCTCGTCGCCGGTGCGCGGTGAGGTGCGGCGATCCGAGCGCACCTTGAAAATCTTGTAGTCGCCGGCGCAGAGACTCTTCTCCAGTGGCCATGGAATCAGTTCTGAATTGTTAATTGGCATCAGGCTGTTCCTTGGCTGCCCAGCCCTGTCGCATGAGGTTCAGCAGGTGTGTCATCGTTTCATCGCATGAGATGTTTCGCTCCTTGGCCAATTGCCTGGAGCGCCTGGCCAATTGCACCGCCATCTCATGGGCCTTGGTCTTGGGGCACCCCATCGTGGTCAGCAGCTTGGCCAATTCGGTGTTTCGATCGGTGTGGCTCACACGGGGTTGGGGCAGCGCTTGGAAAAAGTCACGCCACCCTGATGCTGGTGACCTCAACGCGCTCCTGCGGCTTGCTGTTCTCGCCGCTGCTGCTTGGGCCAACCGGTGTGTCGCCGATGTCGCCCAGCGTGTTGTCGCCTGCGCTCAGTTGGCCAAAGGCGGTGTACTTGCCGTCGAGGAAGTCTGCATTGCCAAGGCAGACAAAAAATTGGCTGCCGGCGGAGTCAGGATCGGCCGATCGGGCCATCGAGATGACGCCGCGAACATGCGGCCGATCGTTGAACTCGGCCTTGATCGTATGGCCGGGACCGCCGGTGCCCCAGAGGTTTTCGAGCGACTCATCCTTGGTTTGCGGGTCGCCGCCCTGGATCATGAATCCGGCCATGATACGGTGAAAGCAAGTGCCATCGTAAAACCCATCGTTGGCAAGCTTGGTGAAGTTTTCCACCGTGCCGGGGGCAATATCGGGCCAAAGTTCTAAGGTTATTTCCCCCTTGGTGGTCTGGATAGTCGCGTTTGGATTTGCGTTTTCGCTCATGTGAAAGCCTGTATCAGTCAGATAGTGAGATGCGATCGGCAGTGGGGAATTTTCCGGGTAATGCCTGGGTGACATTGCCGGTGGCGAGCCACTGAGCAGCGCGGTTGATCGTGGTGATAAAGCCGACGCACTGGAGTGACTTACCGTTCTCGTGGCCCATCGGCGTGTGAAAAATGATGCCTTCACCGTATTGAATCGTCATCATCATTGGCTCGTGTCGCTTGCTCTTGGCGCTGTATGCGGTGGCCAGCACATTCATGTTTTCGGCGGGTCCGCGGAGGGAGTCGTACAGTTCGTCCTGCGCGTGCATCCACTCAGCTGGCATCCCTTTAGTGACCGGGTGGGAGCCGTCTCGAATGACGATCTTGAAGGCGTGTTGCGGGCCGTGGCTGCCGCCGCGGCCGGGCTCTGTATTCCGAACGATTTTGCCGTTGTCATCGTAGTAGACGTATGGCCCGTGTTTCTCGGTGCGGCCTCCCCATCCGCCGAGGCCGATCATCTTGTTATACTCGAGCCAATTCGGGAATGAGTTGTCTGCGGCATGGACGACAATGAATCGGCCGCCGTTTTTCATGTATTTTTCAAACGCGCGCTGAACTGGTTCGGGCCAGTCTTCTCCGTTGTAGTTGCTCACGATGACATCATATTTTTTGAATGCCGGACGGAAGTCGTCCCACTTGGCTTGAAACTCCTCGCGGATTTTCGAGGCGGCTTCGGCCGCCTTGGCCTTTTGGCTCTCGCTCAAGTTCCTTGGCGGGCGTGGGGCGCGCGGCGGGGAGGTAGCCACATCGACTTGGAACAATTCGGTCTTTTCCATTTGTGCCTTCATGTAAGGCGTCATGGCTTTCCAGTTGTGGTTGTTTTGTCCATCGACGAACAGCACACTGATCTTCTCAGCAAACGTTGGGCTTGCCACGGTGGCGAAGAGCAGGGCGGCGACGATCCATTTTTTGGGAGTCTTTGCGCTAGGCATTGCGGAGCGGACGGTGACGGCAGCAGGGGCGATTCGCAAGTTAAAAGCCGGGCGCTCGACTCTGCATTTGTCGTCGGGCAATCTCCCGTCGTTGATTGGAGCAAAACAACTTAGCCAAGCGCGGTGGCCGCTGACGGTACTGGTAGGCTTGGCGATGGCCTTGGCTTTTCCGGAGCCGCGCTGGGTTGTCTTCGCATGGCTGGTTCCAGGTGCATGGCTGGCGGTCGTTGCCGGAGAGAGAGGCTGGCGGTTGTTCGGCCTGGCATTTGTCGCAGCGCTGGTTTTTCGACTGGTTTCACTGCGGTTCCTGCTGAATATGCCACACATGGCCGGGGCGATCGCCGGCTGGCTGGCGTTGAGCCTATACTCGGCGCTGTATCCGGCGGCTTGGGCGTGGCTTTGTGGCAGGTCGCTGCGGGATGGCTTGGCCAAACTGCAGTGGCCGTGGTTTCGGCGGCTCGGCTTTGGCCTGTTTGCCGCCGCCACTTGGGTGGCATTCGAAATGTTGCAGGCAAGGTTACTCGGCGGCTATCCGTGGAACTTTCTCGGTGTCAGCCAGTTCGAGAATTTCGCGCTGATTCAAATCGCGTCGTTGACCGGCGTTTACGGTGTGTCGTTTTTAGTGGTGTGGGCGTCGGTGAGCCTGCTGTTCGCCGTGCTGCAAATCCGTCACTCGCCGTCCAACCCTTGGTCGTGGATGGCCGACGTGGCACTGCCGTTACTGGCGTTGGGATTGGTTTGTGGCTCGGGAGTTATTCGTGCCGCAAATGTAGCATCGCCGGAGAACAAATTGACCGTCGCGCTGGTACAGCCCAGCATTCCGCAGCAGTTGATTTGGCAGGATGGCACCGGCGATGAGCGCTTGGCTAAGATACTTAAGCTGTCGAGATTGGCATTGGCTACCAA
>JAKUOU010000007.1 GCA_022451065.1 Pedosphaera sp.
GCGATGTTAAAACCCTCCGCGCTGCTGTCTTCCGCCAAATCTAGTGAGAAAAACGCCGCTGGCCAACCTGTTTTAACCCGTTTTTACCGCTTCAAACCAGGCGCTTGGCCAAGCGGCAGCGGGGTTCAGTAGAGTGCGATGGCACGGCCGGGACCACCATGGCAGCCCTTGATTTTCGGCGAGGCAAATAGAAATACCGCCTTGGCTGGCAGTTGTCCAAGTCTGGTCAGAAACTCGACTCCGACCATGTCCTGCGTTCCCAATGTCCAGTAGGTAAATAGTGCCTGTTTTGAATCCACACCTCCGAGCGTGGGGGCGTCAGTGCCCACGCAGCGGATTCCGCGCTTGGCCAAATGCAGGATAGCTCCCGCGTCTGGAGCCGGCCAGCCTTCGCTGAGTCCGTTGATTGGGTTTTCCATGCACGTTTTACCTTCCGGCAACGGCTTGTAATGGGTGTCCACATGCCCAGTGCGAAACAGAACGATTTCACCCCGTTCGAGTTTGCCGGTCTTCTTCTCGTAAACTTCAAGGTGGGCGGCAGTGATCGCCGGTGAGGCAGGCCACTGGCTGTTCTGTGTTGTGCCGATGAGGGGTCTCACATCGATCACACGGGCGTTTCCCGAAATTTGCGAGAGGGGAACCTTGTCTGCAGTTACTCGACTGGTGCCGCGTTTGCCGAATTTAACTTCATATTCCTTGAGCCACTGCAGTACCTTCGGTGGATAATTGTTGTTGTTGAACCCTGGCTTTGGGAGGGAGTAGGCCGGTGGGACTAGGTGTGTACCTGCGTGGCTGTCCATCAGATGGGTATGATGAAAGATGTCCAGCGCTGGTTCATAAAAAAAGTCTGCTCGGGTATAGGGATGGCGGTGTCTTGAGACTCCACGACCGGGCCAGGTCAACGGATAGTTCGCCGCCATCACCACCGAGAGATCGGCTACCCGTTTTGCGCGCGCGGACTTTATGAGGGAGTCGGCCTGGCCTCCTACAATGGCAAAGGCTCTTCCCTCTCCATATGGTCCCTTGAAATGCCTCGGCCCCATCATGCAGTAAAACGCCCCGGTCGGCGGGAGCTTCTTAAGATTGGTGGCCCCTTCAGTGAAGACCAGGCCCCGCAACAGGCCCTCATCATGAACCGCTGCGGCGAGGTCCGGCATTGGCCCCATTGTCGGGCTGTCACAGCCAACGGCAGTGACGCCTTTCTTTGCGATGTAGGCCATGCACTCGGGATCGGGGTCTGGCCAGGCTGGCGATTTTTTCTCGAGTGGCAGTGCAAGGAATCTGCGACCCTCTGGCATAGGTTTGTAATAACGGTCACTGTAATCACTTCTTAGCAGCACGATGTCTCCTTGACCAAGTGGACGATACTTCTTTTCCCAAGCAATGATATGCTCCTTTTTTATAAGGGGACTGACACCATTGGGCGCTTGGTCGAGGAGAGAAGTCACGTCGATGACGCAGGCTTCGCCGACCAGTTTCCAAGCCGGGGTTTGGTCGGTGTACTCAAGGCCAAGTGGGCCGGCATTCTTGAGTCCGCTGCCCGGGCGCGGGATGGAGTGGGGCGGCACATCGATCTGAGTGCCGGTGTTGCCGTCGATCTGCAGTAGGTCACTGTTGTAGGGGCTCGATGGCCCGATCCGGATGTAGCGGTTCATGTAAAACCGCGGGAATCCGGTGGCCCAAGTGCAGGGGTAATTCTCAGCGACGATTAGAGAGAGATCGACAATTTGTCCCTGGTCCCGGTCGTTCGCCTGAACTGAGCCGCTTTGGCCAAGCGCCATGACGAAAGTTAGCAATGTGACTATGTCGAGTCTTGTTTTCATGGATTTCATAGAGTGAATTCAATACGTCAAGCATTCAGGTGGTTTTTCGATTTGTACGGCAAGATGTTCGAGAAATCTTGCCGCGGGAGCTCCGTCGACAATTCGGTGATCAAAAGTCAGATTTAGGGTTAAGCGCTCCTGACACATGGCTTGTTCCTTTTGCCATATCACTTTTTCTTGAATGCGCCCAATCCCGAGGACGGCACATTGCGGGGGATTGATAACCGGTGTGAATGCGTCAACACCAAGTCCTCCCAGATTGGAGATAGTGAATGTGGCAGCTTGCATTTCCTCGGCTTTAAGTTGGCCCATGCGGGCTTTTTCCATCAGTGCTCTTGTTTGCTCGGCCAACTCGTCTATGGCGAGTCGGTTCGCATTACGGATGACCGGGGTAAGGAGTCCTGCTGGTGTGTCCATCGCGAAGGCAATGTGGATCTGGTCCGGCAGAAAAATCCCGTTTTCATGCCATTGGCTGTTAAGCTGAGAGTGGCTCTTAAGTGATTCGGCGGTGAGGCGAATGAGCATGTCGTTGTAGCTCGGAATTACTTTTTTTTCGGCGCTAGTTTGCTTGTATTTTCTGCGCAATTCGACCAGCGCTGTGGCATCCACTTCTCGGTGTAGAGTCACTGGCGCCGCCGGGTCGGTTCCGATCGTCATCTGCCGGGCAATGACTTTTCGAGTGGCGGAAAGCGGTTCCGTTTTTCCAGTTAACGGGTCATTCGGGCCAGATGTTTGGGCAACAGTAACTGCAGCGCGTATGTCCTGTTCGCGAATGCGTCCGCCGCGGCCGGTACCTTCAATATTATCCCAGTCGACGTCCATCTCGTTGGCCAAGCGAAGGGCTCTCGGCGAAATGGATTTCCCGGGGCGCACCGGCTTGGCTTGGGACGCGGCCGGGCCGGGCGATTTGTCGGTCGGGATCTGGTGGCCAGGCCCCGCCTCGGCCCGGGGGGCATCCTTCCACGGCTCTAGGTCGTCTTCATCAGCGAGAAAAGCTAGGCGCTGGCCGACCACAACGGCGTCCCCGGGCTTGGGCGCATCGGGCGGCAGGCGCAGGTAGCCGGCGTCAAAGGATTCAACTTCCTGGGCGGTCTTGTTCCCCTCCATGACAAACAGCATGTCCCCGACCTCGACCCGTTCACCGTCTCTCTTGAGCCATTCCTGAAATGTGCCCTCCTCCATCGACCAGCCCATGCGGGGCACTATTACTTCCGTTGCCATGCTCACTCCTCAAGCAGGTCGCGGATGGCGGCCTCTATGGCGTCCGGGTTGGGTACGATGGCCTGTTCGAGTGGCGGGCTATAGGGAATGGGCGTGTGGAGTCCATTAAGCCGCTTTACCGGCGCGTCGAGTTCATCGAAGCCTTCCTCGGCTATGTGAGCCGCGATTTCCGAGGTTAGGCTGCATGGGCCAAACGCCTCATCCACCACCAGTAATCGGCCAGTCTTGGATACTGATTGAAGGATTGTGTCGAAATCCAATGGGGACGCTGTTCGGGGATCTACCACCTCGACTGAGATGCCTTCCTTGGCCAGTTTTTCAGTTGCTTCCAGTGTATGGCGCACCATCAGAGACAGGGCGACGACGGTGGCGTCCGATCCTTTGCATGCGACTCGCGCTTGGCCAAAAGGAATCTCGTAATCTGATTCAGGAACCTTGCCCTTGGTGGCCATCAGTTCACGGTGCTCAAGGAACAGTACAGGGTCGTTGCAACGCAGCGCGTGATGAAATAGGCCCTTTGCATCATATGGTGTTGATGGCAACACTACGCGAATGCCCGGGATGTGCGAGTAGATGGAAGCGTAATTCCCGGAGTGGTGCGTGGCTGCGCTGTGCCCGATGCCGATGCAGCCCCGAAGAAGAATAGGCATCTTCAAACGGCCACTGCTCATGTAACGCATCTTGGCCACCTGATTGATGACCTCGCCGAAGGCGTCGTTGATGAAGTCGATAAACATGAAATCGATTACCGGCCGTGAGCCGGTCATCGCTGCGCCGCATCCGAGCCCGATGAAACCCCGCTCGCAAATCGGAGTGTCGCAAAGGCGTTTTGCCCCGTGTTCTTGGTACAGGCCAAGCGTGGTGGCGAAATTGCCGCCTCGCTGGCCGATGCCCTCACCCATTACAAAGATGGCCGGGTTGCGTTTCATCTCAAAGGCTAGTGCTTCAAGTGTGCCGCCTACATATGTCGTCTCTCTGTCGCCAGGTTCGGGTAGATTGGGAACAGTTTGGATATCCTCGCAAAAGACATGGTTGGTAACTATTCCCGGATCAGGCCAGGCGGCCTGCTCAGCTTCTGTCTGGCCCAGCGCGACTAGTTCCGCGATCTCGTCCTCGATGGTCTTTAGTTCATCAGCCTCTGCTTTTCCCGATTCAACCAGCGCTTTGCCAAGCTGCCGGATGGGGCAGCGTTCCTTCCATCGTTCTACCTCCTCATGTGTGCGGTAGTTGAAGTCGGACATCCCTTCGGCATGCGCCCGGGTGCGGTAGGTTCTGCACTCTATCAATGTTGGGCCACCACCATGTCGTGCCTGTTCAATGGCCTGTTTGGCGGCCTGCTCAACCTCACTCACATTGTTGCCATCAACTTCAACTCCGCTCATTCCGTACTGCTTCGCACGCCGTCCGACATGCGGATTGCTACTGGAATAATCGAACGATACCTCGGTTGCGAAATGGTTGTTTTCGCAGACAAAAAGGACAGGCAGTTTCCAGATGCCGGCCATATTGAGCCCCTCATGGAAGGCGCCATTGTTAACGGCTCCATCCCCGAAAAACGCCACAGCCACATTGTCCCGGCCCAGCAACTTGAAACTGTAGCCACCCCCGCAGGCCTGAAGAATGCAGGGCCCGACGATACCGCTGGTGCCCATCATCCCAATCTCAGGCTTGAACAGGTGCATGCTGCCGCCGCGGCCCTGGGAACATCCGGTCTCTCGGCCAAACAGCTCTGCGATCAGTTCCTCCGGCTCCATACCCTTGGCTAGTGCATGTCCGTGACCGCGGTGTGTGCTAAACACGACATCCTCCCGTCTCAGATGATGGCATACCCCAGCGGCGATCGCCTCTTGGCCGACATATGTGTGGCAGGCACCGTGAACAAGCCCGCGCTGGTGCGCCTTGGCCAGAGCCAGTTCCGTTTGCCGGATGAGCTGCATTTGACGATAAAGAATCAGATTGGTTTCCTTGGTGGCGATCATCGGCTGGTTATTCTTT
Source organism: Pedosphaera sp. (assembly GCA_022451065.1). Classification (GTDB taxonomy): domain Bacteria; phylum Verrucomicrobiota; class Verrucomicrobiia; order Limisphaerales; family UBA1096; genus UBA1096. Next base: position 5,040 of record JAKUOU010000007.1, read on the forward strand.
GAAGGTCTCATTGCCATGCGAGCCCCCGGCGTTCTGGGCTAGGTTGCCGCCGTCCATCGGGATGAGCGCGCCGGTTATCCACGACGAGGCGTCAGACGCAAGAAAAACAGAGAGCCCGCGGATGTCGTCAGGGTGGCCAAACCGTCTGGAAGGGATACCACTGAGAAAACGATCGCGAATCCCCGGGTCGGCATCGATGCGCTTCTGGAGTCCATCGTTCATTACCTGCGCTGGCAGAATGGCATTCACCCGGACACCACGATGCGCCCACTCGGTGCTTAACTCGCGAGTCATCTGGGCCACCGCGCCCATGGCCATGCTGTAGCCGATGTGTCCCCGGCCCAGCGCGGTGACGCTGGCGAGCGAGCCGATATTGACAATGCTGCCTTTGCCTCGTGCGAGCATGCGTCGGCCCGCTTCTTGGCAGCAGCAAAATCGGCCCAGCACGAGGTTGCGCCATGAGGATTCGATGTCTTTTAGTTGGATTTTCTCTGGTTTTTCGCGGACGGCTTCGCCGGCAACATTGCCGAGAAAATCGATACAGCCGAACGCTTCGTCGATGCTCTCGAACATGGCCCGGATGTCGTCTGGATTGGATACGTCGCATTTGGCAACATGACATTTTTGGCCGAGCTCCTTGATTTCCCTTGCTACACCACGTGCACCCTCCTGATTGAGGTCGATTGCAACCACATCCGCCCCGGCCTCGGCAAGGGCAAGTAACATTGCCCGGCCCATGCCGCTGGCCGCGCCGGACACGGCTGCGACCTTGCCGCTTAGGTTAAAGAGTGAGTTGGTCATGGTTGAATTTTATCACTAGAAAAAAAGCTCCCGGATAAGCGGCACCTGCGTCTGGAAAAAAACGATACTTGCCATGCCCAGATAAAAAATGCCGCACCCAATCATCCCCATACGGTGATACCAGCGCGGCCGCAACTGCACGGGCAGCAGCCGGCAGTTCATCCGCAGGATGAGAAATGCCGTGAAGCCAATGCCGATCGTATTCAGATTGGCGACAATCAGCACCATGATTTTGGGTTTGCTGTAAAAAAGAAAAATTGTCGCACAGACAAATGTCCACAGGATGTAGATGGCAAGAATGGAGTAGTAAATTCGCCGAACCTGGTCGGGGCGCATTTTTTCGCGAACGGTCTGGCTGCCGGACCACAGGATGTCTGTCCAGCGCCGGCAGACGTCCTCGACGATGGACATTTGACTGGGCAGCAGCACCACCAGTCCAACCAGCAGCGTCGTCACCCAGAAGAAGGTCGACAGCCCCGTGCCGAGCGTGAACGCATGCCGCATGCCATCAGCGCTGATGATGGCCTGGGCCCAGTCGAGCCGGTCGGGATCATCGAACATCGGGGAGTGCGGTGAGAATTGCAGCGAGATGAGCGCCGGAAGCGCCATACCCATGAAGCAACCGGGCATCCAAATGAACAACTGGTCGGTGCGGATGTATCGCCACCAGCCGTTCCAGCGCCTGACGTTCTCATCGTTGACGTCAAACGTCTTGCCAATGTGGCTGAGTGTAATCTTGCGTCCGCCGATGGCGCTGGGGATCGCCCCCACCGTGCTGCCCATGCCCCAGCCCTTGTCCCGCACGAAGTTGCTGTACGTGGCATTGCCCAGTCCTCCCCCACCGGCGTATCCCGCAAACGCTCCGAGCAAGGCAATGTTGCCCAGGAACAACGTCGGCCATACCCCGTGTTCCCAGCGGTGTGCAAAGATGTTGGTCACCGTCTCTTTTCCGTCCGCATCCTCCACCGGCAGCGTGCCAATCTTGAAAAAACCACCAAACACCTTGCCCCAGTTTTCTGCGCTCACGAAAAACACGCCAACGAACAGGCAGAAACCCAACACGATCACAACCTTGGCCGTGAATACCACCTGCATCATGTTGAAAATCTTGCCGCCAAGAAGGATGGGAAGCGAAACCAGGCCGAGCATCACGTACGCCAGTGTGATCACCAGCGCTCGGTCCGCTTCGCCTGCCGGCTGCCCCTGGATAATCGAGGCGATCACCGCCGCGCCCTGCGTTGACAGCGCCGGGATGAACATACCGAGGCTCAGCAACAGAAACACCCCCATCCAAAACCGCGGCCCCGGCCGGCTGCGCATCATCCCGGTGAAAACCGGCTCACCGCAAAACAGCGCGTACCTCCCGCATTCCATGTTGTAAAAAACCTGGCAAATGATGGCGACTGCTGCGATCCACATCAGACCCCCGCCATATCGTGCGGTTATCTCCGCGCCGACGAGCCATTCGCCGCCGGCGAGTTGAATTCCACACATCACGAGCCCCGGCCCGACGAACCCGGTCCAGTTTCGCCAGCTCAACGGTTTCGGCTCGGGCAGTTCCGCCTTGCTCCATGTCGGGAGGCAGTTCTTTTGAGGTTCGTTTTTTTGGGAATTACTCATGCCGGCTCACGCATTTGGAACCCCGTTGACGATGTTGGGCAACGGCTCCCCGTTGATGGCTTTAAGAACGGTCTTCGCTGCGGACTCGCGCAGGGTGATAACGGCCTGTTCGCTGGCGGACGCAATGTGCGACCCGACGATGACGTTTTCCAACCGCAGGATTGGGTGATCTGCCGGGATCGGTTCCGGCGAAAAGACATCCAGCCCAACGGCACTGATCCGGCCCAGGCCAAGCGCGGCCACCAGTGCATCGGGATCCACGAGATCACCGCGGCCCACATTGATCAGAATCGCTCCAGGCTTCATCTTCGAGATTGACGACTCGTTGATAATCCAACGTGTTGTCTCGCTAGACGGGCAGTGAAGCGTGATCAGGTCGCTATTGGCCAATAGTTCACCCATAGAGATCGGTTCGCCTCCTCCCTGCTCAATTTCTTCATCGCCGATTGCAGGGTCATAGACTAGTAAACGGGAACCAAAACCGGCCAAGCGCTTGGCTACGGCACGACCAATTCGGCCAAAGCCGACGATTCCAACGGTCAACCGAGCCAGCGTTTTCATCTGGCCAAGCGGCACGGCCAATCCCCAGTTCCCGTTCGTAGTGGCGTGGTGATTCTGAAAAAGACATCGTGTGGCGGCTACCATCAGGCCAAGCGTGTGATCGGCCACCTCGTCAGTGCAAAACTCGGGCACGTTGCAGACCGGGATACCCCGGGCGGCGGCGGCGGCGAGATCCACATTGTCGTAGCCGATGCCGTATCGGACAATGACTTTCGCCCGCTCCATCGCATTCACCACGTCGGCATTCACCGGCGCGAACTGGGTGAGCACATGGTCAGCATCCCGCACCACCTTGATCAACGACTCCGGTGTCCGGCACTGGTGCCCGGACAGTTCACAATCGCTCGGCTCCAGAACCAGTTTCTCAATATCGAGATTCGGGAATGTGTAATCAGTGATGACAACCTTGGGCATATTACCGCATTTTTTGTCAGGCCAAAACACCGGTGACGACTTGGCCGGAAACGTCAGTCAATCGAAAGTCGCGGCCGTCGTGAAAGTACGTGAGCCGCTCGTGATTCAGGCCAAGCAGGTGCAGGATGGTCGCGTGAAAATCGTGGGTGTGAACCGGATCGACCACGGACTTGAGGCCAATCTCATCAGTGGCCCCGTGCGTGTGACCGGCCTTCACGCCGGCCCCGGCGAGGAAGGTCGTGAACGCCCAGTTGTGGTGCTCGCGTCCCTTGTGGTCGGCCGAGCTGTTGAACGGTGTACGGCCAAACTCCGTCGTCCAGACAACCAGCGTGTCGTCGAGCAGGCCGCGTTGCTTCAGGTCGGTCAGCAACCCGTATATCGGCCGGTCGACCTGCTTGGCCAAGCGCTCGTGATCCATCATGTTCCCGTGCGAATCCCAGTTGCCGGAGGAGCCGGTGTGAATCAATTCGATGAAACGGACCCCGCGCTCGGCCAGGCGACGGGCCGCGAGGCACTGCCAACCAAAGCCTTTATTCTGGCCGGGTTTCAGTCCGTACAGGTCGTGTGTGGCACCCGATTCCCGCGTAAAATCAAACGCCTCCGGCACGGCCATCTGCATGCCAAACGCGGTTTCAAACGCCCGCATTCGCGCCGCCAGTTCCGGATTGGCCGGCTGCTTGGCCAGGTGCTGCTGGTTGCGCCGGCGCAGTGCCGCCAGCTCCAGCTTCTGCAGCTTGCCCGACACGCGCGGCGTGATGTTTGGCACCGGGTTGCTGCCCGGCACAACGCGCGTGCCCTGGTGCGCTCCCGGCAAAAAGTCTGAGCCCCAAACTTGTCCCCCAGCATACGGCGAATGCGGCGCGATCACGATGAACGACGGCAGGTTTTGGTTTTCCGTCCCCAGCCCGTAGCTCACCCAGGCGCCGATGCTCGGGCGCGTCACGGTAAACGAGCCGGTGTGCATGCCGAGCGTGGCGTTGTAGTGGTTCGAGTGGCTGGTGTGCATGCTGTTGATGAACGCGATGTCATCCACGCACCGGGCGACTTCCGGGAAAAGCGAGCTGACCTCCTTGCCGCATTGGCCGTACCGTTTGAACTGCCACTGGGGTGTCTTGAGAAAAATCCGTTCGTAGCCGGGCCGATTCTGGATTTCGGGATGATCCCCCTTGGCGATCTCCTTGCCGTGGTCACGGTAGAGCTGCGGCTTGTGGTCGAACGTGTCGAGATGCGACACGCCGCCGCTCAGGTTGATGAAAATGACGCGCCTGGCTTTCGGAGAAAAATGAGTCTTCCGCGGCGCGTACTGGTTGGCCTGTTCCTCCCCCATCATGTCGGCGACCAGCGCCGGCATCATCACCGAGCCGGCGACCATCGATCGCAGGAAATGTCGGCGGCTTGGGTTGTGGAGGAACGATTCCATGTTAGTTCACGTACAAAAACTCGTTGCTGCCCAGCAGGACACGGCACCACGCGTCCCAAGCGCGGGTCTCATCCGCAGCGGCAATGTAGGCGGTGATGAATTCTCGGGCCTGCGCGACCTCCTCCCCAGTGGCTGGCCGGCCAAGCGCAAGCTGGTGCGCCTGGCGAATGCGCCCGGCGGGATCCGCCGTGCGCTTGGCCAAGCGCTTGGCCAAGGCGGCAGCCTGCCGGTGCAAAAAGTCGTTATTCAAAAAGTAGAGCGCCTGCGTTGGCACGTTGCTCAGTCGGCGCTGCCCGGTGCTGGCGTTGGCGTCGGCCCCGTCGAACAGCGCCATCAACGGCCGCCGCTGGATGCGCTGGGTCATCAGGAAAACACTGCGGTGGTTGTGATCGTAATTCGCCCGGAAAGGGTTGTGCTGCGTGTAGTTGCGGGTGGCGGGGAACGGATGCCCGGCCGGGGTCGAGTAGTCGAGCGTTTGGCCAAGCGACAGCAGCGTGTCCCGCAACTCTTCGGCACTGAGTCGCCGCGGTTGAAAGGAGCCGTACAGTTTTTGCTCCGGCCCAACTCCGGCCTCAAGCTGATAGGCGGCCGTATTCATGATGATCCGGTGCAGTTGCTTGATCGACCAGCCGTTCTGGACGAAGCGCCGCGCCAGCCAGTCGAGCAGCTCCGGATGCGTGGGCGTCTGGCCCTGCGTGCCGAAGTCGTTGGGCGTGGTCACAAGGCCGCGACCGAAGTGGTTGATCCAGACTCGATTAACGATCACGCGCGCGGTCAGCGGATTGTCCGGGTGCCCGATCCACTCCGCCAGCTGCAATCGACCGCTGCCCTCAGTGACTTTTTGGCCACCGAGCAGGTCGATGTTTTTCCGCGCAACCGCCTCGCCCACGTCGGTCGGGTCGCCTCGGCGGTGCAGTTTTTCGTCGACCATTTTTCCCTCGGCCACCCCGTAGGCATGTTCGATTTTAATTTCTCTCGTCAGCCAATCGGCCAGCTCGTTTTCTGCTGCCTGAAGCGTAGCCAGCTCCAACTGCGGGGTGGCGATGACCGGAAGAAAGTCGCCCTTCTTATGAACCAGTTTCCATGCGACTCCGTTGCCGAATGGATGGCCATCTTTCACGAGGCCACGGATGCGAATGCGGCCTTCGATCGGGCTCGTCCAGCCAACACCCACCGGGCCATCTGCCGCCGGATGCACAAAAACGGTCCTCGGCGGCAGCGTGGTCCACGCCGCAATCGGCGTGTCGTTTGCGTTAACGAAAACAGACGGCAACGGGTCGATACGCCAGACGTGGTTCCCGGCCCGGTTTTCGTTATCCTTCACTGACACAGTGAGCAGTTTGCCCGGCTGGCGTGCGTCGAGGAACGCCCACGTCTGCGGATTGCCAAGCCGGTCCGCGTGCGGGTTGCTGGCGAGAAAATCGTCAACGACATCGTGCGTCACATTCCAGTTTCGCTCCCCACCGCCGATCTCGGTTAACTCCCACTCAATGATCGTCGTGTCCGCCCCGTAATTGCCGTTCGGGTCAACAATAAGCTGGATCATGTCGCCTCGGCGCACGGTCAGTTCGTCGACGGCAAACGGCTGTTCTTCGCGGATGTTGATCTGCCCCTCTGCGAGCTGCGTGGCCGGCTGACTGTCCAGCTTGGCAAACTTCGCGGAAGCGTCGGTGAGCGCCTTTTTGGATTGGGCTATTTTTTGTTCCAGCTCGGTTTTTCGTTTGTTCCACTCGGCCACGCGCGCGTTGATTTCCGCTGAATTCTTCAGCGGCATCAGGTCGGTGATGGGCTTGTTGCCCTCCGAGCCGGGGAACGAATACACCGTGCTCGCGAAGATGCCGTACAGGCCGTAGTAGTCCCGCGCCGAGATGGGATCGTACTTGTGATCGTGGCAGCGCGCACAGGCGATCGTCAGGCCGAGAAACGACTTACCCAGCGTGTCGATCGTATCCTCGATGGTGAGATAGTGATCCTTTTTAGCATCATGCCCGTGCCGCCGCGAGATCGCAAGGTAACCGGTGGCGGTGACCAACTTGCTGTACTGCTCCGGTGAAATGTTTGGATCGGCCTTGGCCAAAATATCCCCGGCCAATTGCTCGCGGATAAACTGGTCAAATGGCCTGTCCTCATTGAAGGCGCGAATGACAAAGTTGCGATAACGCCACGCATCGGCCACCGGCATGTCGGTGTTCTCGCCGGCGGTGTCCGCGTACCGGACGACGTCCAGCCAGTGCCGCCCCCAGCGTTCGCCGTAACGCTCCGAAGCCAACAACCGCTCGACCACGTGCGCAAACGCCCGAGGGGAAGGGTCCTCAAGAAAGGCGTCCACCTCAGCCGGGGTTGGCGGCAGGCCGGTGAGGTCGTAAGTCGCGCGGCGGATCAGCGTGCGTTTGTCCGCCTGGTCAAGAGGCGCCAACCCGGCGCCCTCCAGCTTAGCCAGCAAAAAACGATCCACCTCAGACCTTGGCCAAGCGCTATCACGCACACTCGGCACAGCCGGCGCGTCTGGTTTTTGGAATGACCAATGCGAACCGGACCCAGCTTTCGCCTGGCCAAGCCCGGCATCGGCGCGGCCGCTGACCTGCAGCATCAGCATCGAGACCAGCAGGCAAGTTGTGAAAACCGAGCGCTTCATTCGTTAACGGATCCCGGCGAGGCTACCTCCCACCCGCCGCCAAGCAACCCCAAATCGGTTACTTCCAGAGACGATCCTTGAGGGTGAATTCCAAATCACTGAGGTCATACCAGCGGAGTGCGCCGGGGACGACATGGTCGACCATGTCACTGCGCAACGGCTTGGCCACCACATCGTCCGCCCAACTGTTCACCGGCGATTGCTGCAGGGTTGTCTGCTGTACTCGATCGTCAAGAGCAGCAGCGTGCAGCACCGCAGGTGCGGCCGCGTGGATGCCAACCAGCCTGATGTCGCCCACCCGTTCACTGCTGATTCCCTCCAAAAAATCGACCACCGACAAAAGGTCGCCCACGCGTTGGCCCAACAGCGGCCGCCCGATGTGCGTGGCTACGTTAGCCGTGCGGTGTGAGTGGCTTTGATACTTAGCGTTGCTGCCGGCGTCTCGCGTCTCGCCGAACCCTCGCAGATCCACGGTGAACACCGCTGTTTTCTCGTTTAATAACTCACGGACGAGCGTCGACTTCATCACCCGAGTCATGCCGCGACCATCGGCGGTGATGACGGCGTCCAGCCGCCGGTTGCCGTGATTCGGTGGGCGGAAAAGCAGTTCTGGAACCGGCATGCCATCCGGTTGCTGAAACACAAATTTGTCCACCTATGCCCAGTCGTTTTGCAACCGGCCTTTGCGCCGGATCGTGGCCTTGGCCCGGGTCTCCGGCAGGCCGATCAACTCCCGCACTTTGGCCTTGGCCTTGTCACCCTTCCAAAACTGCTTGCACCTGCCGGGCAGCCGCTTGGCCAGGCGCAGGTTGATCGCCACGATGTCCATCTCGTTTTCAAATTCCTGGTAAACCTGCCCACTCTTTGTCACCTGCAATTCCGCATCGCTGAACAACCGGATGTCCGCCGGTTCAGTCACGGAAAACGGATCGTCATAAAGCCACCCTTATTCTTCGCGTTCACATCCGCATCTTTGGCGATTAATAGTTGGGCGATTTCCTTGGTTGTCACTTGATGCAAGGGAGTCGTTCCATAATCATCCTTCGCATTTACATCCGTACCAGCCTCTAAGCGTTGTTTGATGGCTTTGCTGCTTCCTTCACTGACAGTATCGTGAATTGAGATGTCTGGTGCTTTGGTTGTCTTAGGTTCTGGTTTCTGCGTCGTAGCGCACCCCACAACCAGCAAGGCTGCGATTGTTGTGAGTAGGAGGTGTTTCATTTTCCTTCAGCTTTCAATTCTTCACCCGTCTTGCCGCCGTGTTTGCGGAGGAGGTCGGCGACTTGTTGTCGAGGTTCGATGCTCACTAAAATCACCGATGAGCTATTCGCAATTCGTAGCGCAGAATCCAAAGGGGTAAGCCCATCATTATTCTTCGCATCTATTTTTGCCCCACGTTTAATTAGTAACTCTATCATCGCAACCGAGGAGTGATCTACCGCTCTATGCAAAGGAGTTAATCCTTCCCTATTCTTTTTTAATTCGATATCCGCGCCATTATCCAAGATGATTCTTGCTGCCTTTACACCGTTATTGTTGGTCTTATCATATATAATTGCATTATGCAGGGGAGTTTCAATCCATGTAAATTCTGATGATTTAAAGCTGCCGTAATAAAGCCAGTTGGCTAATGCTGAATGGCGTTCAACTCCAGTCCATATTGAATTTACATTAGCTCCGGATTTAATTAAATCTTCTACCACTTGAGGGTCATCAAGTTTGGCCGCTTTGAGTAATTGCATATCCAGTTCGCTTACTCCTGAGTTAGGATTTGAAGGCTCACCACACCCCACCAGCACCACGGCTGCGATTGTTGTGAGTAGGAGGTGTTTCATTTCCCTTCAGTTCGAACCCTGTAAATCCGCGACCCAGCGATTGTGAATGGCCTTGAGCCGATTCAACTGATCGGGATGAGTGTTTCGAAGATTGTTTTGCTCACCGACATCGATAGACAGGTTCACGAGAAAAAGTTTGTTTTCTTTGCTCAACGCCGAAGTAACCGTTGGATCTCGCGGATTACCGATCAGTTTCCAATTGCCCTTCCGCACGGCCCATTGTGGATTATTCCCTGTGCCCATCCAGTGAAACTCCGAGTGCTGCGACTTGGCTGTGTCCGACTGGATGACCTTGACTAGGCTCTTGCCGTCGAATTTACGCTTGGGCAAGGGCACCCCTACAAACTCGGCCAGCGTGGGTAGCCAATCGACAGATATGCTCATTTGGCCACGCACTTGGCCAGCTGGTATTTTACCCGGCCAACGAATCATCGCCGGCACGCGAATACCGCCCTCGAAAAAACTCGACTTGGCTCCACGATACGGTCCGGAGTTGCCGCCGCCGCCGAAGGTTCGCGACTCGACCGAGTGGCCGTGGTCACTTTGAAAAACAACGATGGTATTCTCCCTCAATCCAAGGGTGTCGATCTCCTCAAGCAGGTCGCCGATTGCTTCGTCCATCGAAGACATAAACGCGGCGTAGCGTCGGCGTTTTTCATCCTTCATGTGCGCGTAGCGGCGACGCCACTTCTCGGTACCCTGCAGCGGATAATGAGGAAGGTTGATCGCCCAATACATGAAGAACGGTTTCTCTCGATTAACTTCCATGAACTTCGCTGCCTCGTCCACCATCAACGTCGGGAAATAATCACCCGTGCGCCAAATCTCCTTGCCGTTCTGGTAAAGGTCGTGGCGATTCGGTGGCACCCAGTAAAAAAAGTGCGAATAGTTATCAATGCAACCACCCATGTGGCCAAAAGAATAATCGAAACCCTGAGCGTTAGGCATAGTTGGCGGAGTGAAGCCGAGATGCCATTTACCGATATGTGCGGTGGCATATCCGGCATCCTTGAATATTTCCGCCATGGTCACCTGATCGGCCGGCAGAGCGCCTCTGCCTCCAGGATGCGATGAGACATTCCCTGGCACTCCCGCTCGGTTAGGTACCCGACCAGTCAACAATGCGGCCCGTGAAGGCGAACAAACCGCTGCCGCAGAGTAAAACTGGGTAAACCTAACGCCATCCCGACAAAGTGAATCCATTGCAGGCGTGATCAAATCCTTCGCTCCGTAGGCATTTATATCAATTGAACCCTGGTCGTCGGTGTAAATGACCACCAAGTTCGGCTTACGGGCCTCAGCATTGGCTATCAAAACCACGGCTGCGATTGTTGTGAGTAGGAGGTGTTTCACTGTTGGTCTATTAAGCTAAAATGGTGTCAAGATGATAGTATCTAAATCATGAGATTCCGAGATTAATGGATTAATGACGTTGTTAGCGGATGGTTAGCGAACGCTTTTTGAGCTCATTTGGATAGCGAAATGAAATCCTTAAGTCACTTCCAGTAAATTACTAGGGCTCGTGGGATACCTGGTCGGGATTCAACCTTGAGGTGGTTGTGCCCAAAAGGCGTGAAGGTTCGAGTCCTTTCGAGCGCACCATTTTTCTTCCGGAATTCCCGTTTTTCAAAAAACCCGTGTTAGGGTTCTCCGGCTAGTTTTCCGTGATTTTGTGTTAGCGGAAAGTTGGAGAACCGAATCGGAGCCAATCTCCTCCAGAACCTTTCCGACACGAGTGACGTCACCATTGGCTATCCGAGCTTTGCTATCGGAGTTTGCCACATTTTGACAAGAATCTACCGTCGGATGAATAGGCCGAGTAAAGCGGCGATCAAACAGGCCGTTCCGACTAGTGGGAAGACCAGGCCATATTCATAGTCATTGGTTTCAATCACGTAACCGATCAGCGGTTCACCGAGACCGGCCAAGACATAGGCGAAGAAATTCATGACGCCAATTCCGGTGCCCGTGCGCTTGCGCCCAAGTAAATCAGGGGAAAGCGCCCAAAAACTCGACTGCGCACCGTACACGAAGAACCCTGCAAAAAAGAGACTGATTATTCCAACCACCCAAGATTCCCGCGGCACAATATACATGAGAAAGGCGAATGCAGCCGCCATAAACATGCAGATGATAATCACCGGTGATCGTTTGGACTTGAATAAGGCGTCCGAAATCCAGCCACTGACCATCGCTCCCAAGGCCATGCCAACAGGAAGGGCTATGCTGATCCATTTGGTCGCATCGGCACCCTTCCAATCCTTACCCAGGAAATAGACGGGGACCCAGATCAGGAGCCCATAGCGTGCCGTGTTCTGAAAGCCTATCGCCAAACTGGCAACCATGAAACGCCAGTTTCTAAAAACCGCAGTATAACGCTCCCTGGAAGTTTCCTCCTGTTCCGTACCAGCCGCATCTTTTTCGGCAGGTGAAACCTCGGGCTCCGAACTCCCAGGATGAACCTGAAAACCCAGATCCTCAGGCCGGTTTCGTGCAATGAAAAAGTAGGTCGCCCCACCAACGAGCATCAGTAAAACCGGCAACCGGAATATCCAGCGCCACCCTAGTTGCAGCACGTCCAGGATAATTAACGACGTTGTAAATGCCAGTACCGATGACATGCCCGCCGCAAAAACATAAAACCCGAATGCCTTGCCTCGTTCGTAGCGTCCCCACCAGTTCGAAATGAGACGGCTTCCCGGCGCCCAGGCCATCGACTGGGCAAACCCGTTGGCGCCCCACGGGATGAACAAAGTTAATACTCCTTGCCCAAAACTCACCACCCAGTTTAATGCACAGGAAATCACGGCTCCGGAGCTCATCATAACCCGTGCGCCGAGCCGGTCTCCAAGATTGCCATTGATAAATTGCCCCACTGCGTAACACCAAAAAAGTGTCGCGCTCATCCATCCGAGCATCGTGAGGCTGATCCCGAGTTCCTCATGAATTCCGGGAATTGCGAAGCCGGCTGTTTGTCGCCCCGTGTAGAAGAACAAATAGCAAAACATCGTCGCCAATAGCATTCGCCACTGGGCCCGCCGAAACGACGTTTTCCCTGTTGTTACCATGCCCTCATTAACCACGCGCGTTCAACCTTCAGTTGGAACGTGACAGCTCATCACGATCGATATTGGCATCGAAAATTACCTTGCCATCCCGGTTCATCCAGACTGCCTGGAGGGTTGCCGGCATCACCGTTGTGTCGACATTGAGTTTCAAGAAGACATAAGGCTCCTCGGCAGATTTAATCAGGGCGGGATGCGGCACATTCAAACTCGGAATAACGCTGGCATGCATGGGGGACGTAATGAATTGGTAAATCGGATAACCAACCTGCTCGACGGTATCGTATTTGAGGAGCCGAGATACGTGGATATCGCCGCCGATCAAAACGACCCCCTCGACTCGGTTGTCACCCAACCAGCTCTGCAACGCCTGACGCTCATGCATATAGGTGCCCCAATCATCTGATTCCGTGTTCTTCTTGTCATCCCAGATCATCCCACAAGCCAGGATCCTAAAGGTTGCATCGGACGCCAGTAAACCAGCTTTTAGCCACTCCCATTGTCGCTTTCCAAGCAAGGTCGGCTTACTGGGATCCGCCCAGGATTTTTCAGTGCGGGAAAACCAACGGGTGTCCAACAGAAACACCTCGATCGGGCCATATCGAAACTTCGTGTAGATCCCTTGGTCATCGTGGCCAAAGGTTGGGTTGGGGCGATAATTCATGAATCCTCGACGCGAGTTTTCCTTGCCGGGCAAGGTTCCATCGGAATCGTTTCGGCCAAAATCATGGTCGTCCCACGTGCTCCAAAATGGGATCGAACGTAGCGTTTCGGCCAATAGAGGAATACTGGAGAAACGCCGGTACGCATCACGCACGCGATCAAGATCTGTTACATCGATGTAGGGGGTGTCGCCTAATAACACGACGCCGTCTGCCCCTTCGTCCTTCATCCGGGTCCAGATTGAGGAGGATTCAGAGCTGGCGCAGGAACCAAAAGCCAGTGTGACTTGAACCGGTTGATCCGGTTTGGGCGCAGTCTCAAAGGAATAATCGTCGCCTTCCCAAAGTATCTCCGAACCCCGACGAATGCGATACAGGTAATCCGAACTCGCTTTCAGACCGGAAACCTCCCAACGCAGACACCAATCCTCGGATTCACGGGCCACCGCTAGCACGCGCTGGGCAGGGGCTCCGTCGCTAGGTATGTGCACCTCCAACTCATAGGTGCCAGAAACAGGTACCCGAGCCCAAATGATTGCCGAGTGATCACTCACATGCCCGACCAGGGGAGCTTGAGACTGTAAGCCATTCCATAATGGCAACGGAGGTTTGAAGTCGGGCGCACGTTCGACCACCTTTTGCGCGGTGGGCTGCGGGACTCGCTGCAGCACATTACCCGCGTGAATCCGACGCCCTCCATGACTCCCTTGTGCCAGCGCCTGAATTTGTTTTGGCGTAAGTTCCAGATCATAGACGGCAACATCATCAATGTAACCGTCCCAATCTCTTGAGCCATCGCCCCCACGATGGTTACCAATGTGAAAACCTGTCATTTCCTCGAGCTCCTCGCCTTCTGGCATGGCAACATCATCTCGCAGCATACCGTTGTGATAGAATTTACAGCGGCCCAGGGCTTGATTCCAAACCATTCCCACATGATACCATTCCTGAGCCTCAATTCTCGGTCCGGTCGTGTCACTGACTGCAGAATGGGAAGCCGTTTGAAACCACCACTCGACATCCCGCTGGCCCCCTTCCTGCCGCAACCCAAAGGCCAGTGAATAACCCGGTGTCGACTCCCAGACAAAATTACGATCATCGGACCCGTCGCCACTCAAATCTTCATAACGATACCAGGCAACCACGGTAAATACTTCTGCGTTGTGATATCCGAAAAGCGGGTTGCGAATGGCCACGAATGTCTTATTTCCTGAGACGGAACCACTGTCCAACCGCAGGGCACCCTTTCCCACTTTCACGACCCGCCTGTCCTGAACGATTTGAACAGACGATCCTCCCACCGGTTTGCCTTGATAAAGGTCATTATTCACGCTACTGGAATAATCGACATCAAAGGACCAATGAGCCAAGAGCCCGAAACCTTCCGGGACCAACTTCGTTTGAGCCGCCTTAAGTGCGGAGCAACCAATACCGGCGATGACCAGGCTCATTGAGATTGTCCCTAGCCAGGCGGATTTGCAATTTGGGAAGGCCAAGTTCCATCCCTTCCCTTTATTTGAGTTGAGATTTAGCATATTTGAGTTGAGATTGAATTGGCACAACAATCAAACGTCTCCCGCGCGAGTTTTCAGGGATTATGCGACAGTTTGACAACGACAGGCTAACACATGTGCTTCACGGTTAGGAGAGTGGAGGGTCTTGGCTACAAGAATTCTTTCCCTAACATCCTTTTATCAAAATTAGGGAAATTGAGCGAGACGGAACTGGGTTGCACCGGTATGAACCCTATGGCGATTCATACCGGCGCCACGTCATCATGCAGAGGACTACGGCTGAATGACGCGATAGAATTGCATCATTTTCGTTGTGGATTCCTCAAAACTCATTTCAGATGTCGGATCGCCAACATCCATCCACGAACCTTGACCTATGCTGTCTCGAGACTGAACCTGGTAGGGTGGGGTTCCTCCTTCCCAGGACAGTCGAAAATTGCCGCCACTGGTTGCAACTTCTGTAATTGTTAAGGGATCTACTGGAGTCGTTGGTAAATCAGGTATCGGATTTCCACCGGCCAGATATCCTATTTCCGACTTATTCAATACCCGGTCCCAAACACCCACTTCATCGATCAATCCATTAAAGAACCGACCATTGCCACCGCGATAAGATCCGATGTGGAATCCCTCTGTAACCGCTGTACCCACCCCTGGCGGGAATGGCGGAGCAAAATCAACATCCACTTTTTCTCCATCATAATAAACCGCCCCCAATCCAGCGCCGCCATCAAAGGTCACGGCAACATGATGCCATTCATCGAGGGCAGGTTGGATTCCGGTATCCGCGCTATGGGAACTGGCATCCGCCANCTTGGCAAAGGCCTTCACGTTTCCACCAGGCGTCACCTCGGCGGAGATAGCCCAGTTCGATGGGGATGTTTCCCAGAGGAAACGCCTGCCCTCGCCTCCAGTTACCTTGAACCATCCGGCGACCGAATAGGTAAAGGCTCCATCGGCGATCACCTGGGTATCGACATCAACATATTGTTCCTCTGCCTGACTGAAGGAAACCGAACCTGATCCGACTTTGGCGTCGGTTGAGATCGATGCACCGTTGATCGGTACTCCGTCAAAACCCTGGGTCGTGGCCGCGAAATCACCATCAAAATGCCAGGTCGCCTTCTGCCCCCCGAGAAGTGTCTTTGCGGGGTCAGGATCGGGTATTGGATTTCCACTGGCGAGATAACCAATTTCCAATTCGCTCAATAATCGGTCCCAAACACCCACTTCATCGATCAATCCATTAAAGAATCGGCCATTGCCACCGCGATAAGATCCGATGTGGAATCCCTCTGTAACCGCTGTACCCACCCCTGGCGGGAATGGCGGAGCAAAATCAACATCCACTTTTTCTCCATCATAATAAACCGCCCCCAATCCAGCGCCTCCATCAAAGGTCACGGCAACATGATGCCATTCATCGAGGGCAGGTTGGATTCCGGTATCCGCGCTATGGGAACTGGCATCCGCCAACTTGGCAAAGGCCTTCACGTTTCCACCAGGCGTCACCTCGGCGGAGATAGCCCAGTTCGATGGGGATGTTTCCCAGAGGAAACGCCTGCCCTCGCCTCCGGTTACCTTGAACCATCCGGCGACCGAGTAGCTTAAAGCGCCGTCGATGATCACCTGCCGGTCGACATCAACATATTGTTCCTCTGCCTGACTGAAGGAAACCGAACCTGATCCCACTTTGGCGTCGGTCGCAATGGAGGCGCCATTGATGGGAGAGCCATCGAAACCTGGAATATGACTGCCAAAGTCAGCGTCAAACGCCCAAGCCGCCGCCATCCCGACCGCCAGCGAATCCTCCGGATTCTGCGGCAGGACGTCTGCCAAGACGCTAAGCGTGGCGGGGATACTGGTAACCGTCCCGCCGACATCGGTGATCACGACGTCGTAGTCACCGGCTTCGCCTAGCTGAATATTTACCAACACCAAGGTGCTACCCGTGGCATCCGGAATCGGATTTCCATTAAACCTCCATTGGTAGTTCACCGGCGAAATGGCCTTGGCGCTCACTGAGAACGAGGTTGCGCCCCCCACCATCACGGAGATATTTTCAGGCTGCCTCTCGATCGTCGGCTCAGGCGCGGTAATGAAACTCCAAGTCTTTGAGGTTTCGATTCCACCGGTGTCGGCATAGGTAACCTTCATCGTGACGGTCGACTCTAAGTCAAATCCAGCAGCTGGATTGTAGCGAACGTAAACCTGATCGTTTTCCTTTGAAAGGGTCGGAATCACGGCCTCATCGTTCACCAGTAACACAACCGACGCTTGGTCTACTTGGTTCTGACTCGTCGATTCATCGATCACCACCTCGACCGTTGAATCAGGGCGTATGTTGTAATCGTCTTCCAGGGGTGAAACCGAAATAATGGGGGGAGTCGGAAATTGATATTCTGGAAACTCAAACGCATGGGCATAGATCCGAAACACCTCGGTGGGAGTCAGTACCTTATTGAAA
The DNA here is from genome assembly GCA_022451065.1 of Pedosphaera sp. Classification (GTDB taxonomy): domain Bacteria; phylum Verrucomicrobiota; class Verrucomicrobiia; order Limisphaerales; family UBA1096; genus UBA1096. Next base: position 22,034 of record JAKUOU010000007.1, read on the forward strand.
ACCACCACTTCATCCAGCTGCGCTTTAAAGGTCTGGCCAGATCCGCGATAATCGGCACCCGCCATGGGGGGCGTTTCGGGAATGACGTCAGTAGAATTGGCCGTCAACGTGGCCGCCAAGACCCCGTTTCGATAGAATGAGAACAGATTCTTCGAGGGATCACGGACAAAGGCAAAATGCTCCCATTTCCCTGTCCTCAGGTCATGTCCTTCCACCTTCCAATCAACTTCCCCATTGTTCCAATAGATACGTGGCCGTCCCCTCTGATGCACTTCCCAGTTGACATTGCGGAGTGTCGGCCAGTTTCCCAAGGTGACGCCCACGCGACCGTCAGAGAAATTTTCATCAATTTTGACCCAGCACGAATAGCTGTTTGGCATGGCATCATAGGGATTGGTCGTCTCAACACGGTTATGTGAGTCCACCGGAATCGGAGTGAAATCAATTCCTTTGCCAATGATACCGTCGACTTTTCGATCTCCGGATTCCTCCCCAAGAAAAAGGGTTCCGTGGTTTTCACTCGGGGAGTGATCCTCAATTTGATCACCGTCAAGGGCTGTGGCTTCTTCAAACCGCAGATATAGCAGACTGTCCACGGTAAGATCGAGAGGTGACAAGTTATAGGGCGCTATCGTGAAGGACCATTCCGTGATGTTTTCCGCGTTATTATTCGCTGGATCGATAAAACTAAGCTTTGCGGTGACGACGGAACCCGGTTCCAGCAGCCCGGGGTCATAGGTGAGGTGGTGCTCCCCAGGATTCGGGCTGCTAATCTGCGAGGTGACCTCCTGACCGTCCACCGACAACTTGATCGAATTTTGCGGAATGGGCTGATCGCCGTCGAGTAAGTTCACTTCAATCGGCGTTTCAGGGAAAACAAGGATTTGGCCCGAATACGGCGAAATTCTTTCGATTCCAGCTACGGCCTTGACATCGGTTGGAATTCCACCCGCCGTCGGCCCTCCCATGGCCGCGACGTAGCCGCTTGATAAGGCCCTATCATGGATCTGAATACTTCCGACATAACCTACTTCGGAACTACCTGTGCTATCCGAAAACAGAAGAGCGAAATCGCCGCCAAATGTGAAATCCTTGTCCAGGATGGCCCAACGTCCGTCAAGCTTACCTAAAGCGCCTATCGGCAGGATCTCCTCACCCAGCTTAATCCCATCAATGTATTTTGACATGATGGGCGGGTCGGCAGCTTGATCCACCGCGATCACCAGGCGATGCCAAGTATCAGGATGGACTAAGCCCTGGGGTTGAGCGTGGCCAACCGCGTTATTGGCTCCGATCGTGACTTCAGCACCGTTTGAATTCCCAAATGGATCGTCGATTTGAATAATCGCCCGCACTTTCCCGGACGAGTCGGTGGGATACAGCAAATCCATGACCAGCGACCACTGATTGCACAATTGCCCCCCACCGTTTGCCGGCAGATCAGGCAGCATGAGATAACCCATGGTGGCGTCATTTTTTGGCATTTTCATCACATTGGCAGGTTGCCCATTGATATCAGGAATGCCAAAGTCGGCGGTCGTTCCAAATTTGGTTTTCTGTTCAGTGGGACCATCCACATCATCAAAATATTCCATGTCGTTTCCGACAGTTGCGGATAAATCATTCTCAAAATCCCACTGCCCGGTAATCTCCGCCCGCAGTGAAACCAGGTAAACTAGGGAGAGGGATGTCGCGACCAGGGTTTTAAGGGTAGTCATATTCATTTTCGTACTCATATTAATAGTTTCAACTGTTTTCGTCTAAGTTAAATGCGTTACCAGATTAAATGCTTGGGTTATTGATAAGCCGGCAGGTGGATCTCGGATTATAGCCGTATCCAGGGACAATCAACCTCCTCCTCGTAAAGGCCTTCCTATGTACCATTCCTCTTTCCAATTAATCTCGCCTCGCCTCGCCTGGGATGCATGTCCATCGCCCCACATGATGTTCCCAATATCACCGTGACGGTAGTATTCGTCTACGCGTTCCTTAAAGGCAGCCCATTGGCCTAGAAAGATAGGGGTGTCGTTCACCCCATCCAGCATTGTTTCCCAAGCATCCTGAAAGATCAGGGTATCAGAAGGACGCGGATAGCTGTTGATTTTTCTGGCGCGAGTAGTGAAAGATCCGGCGCCTATTTGATTAACCTTGGCTTCCCAGACGACAAGGTCTAGACCTATTGCACGTCGGTTGGGAGTGGAATGAAATCCGTTAAAACCGTATGAAACATATTTAAAACCATCCTTGAATAACCCGTCCTGATTGGGAGGTCCTACATATTGATCGTCAACGAATTTGGTAGTAGGGCAAAAATAGACTTTGGGGGACCATCCCAAGTAGGGGACATAGGCAACGCCCCAGAAAGCATGTGTATGGGAGGGGGAAATCATTTGACTCCTGTTCGGGGTCGGATCCGTGAAATCACCTCCGTCCCGAACCCAGCGCATCCAATTGCGCCGCGGGTGCCCTCTGCCATCATGGTCATCGGCATACTGGAACCAGGCCAGTTGAATTTGGCGCATATTACTTTTGCATGCGATCTGTCTTCCCTTTTCCTTGGCCTTCCCAAGGGCCGGCAACAGAAGGGCGGCCAAGATGGCGATGATGGCGATCACCACCAACAATTCAATCAATGTGAAGCCATTTGCTTTAACAATAGATTTTTTAGTGTATAATGATTGACTCATTTCAGCGTACAATTCTATGAGACTTCTTTATTTAATAAGATATTCATTCAAAATATTAAAATACTCGCATGCAGGGTGCCCATGGCTTTTCAGAAAAGTTTGATATTTTTATAGTGCTTCAAGCTCAATATTTTAACCAAGACCTATATAACTAGTCGCTATATTTAATTTATTTGAATTGTGATAAATCAATCCTGCAGAGAGGTTCTCATTACAACCAACTGCGAACGAGGAATATCCGCTTCGCCACGCATTAACCAGTCGTTTAACCCGCCAGGTCCTACCACCGTCAAAACTCGCCCACACCGAGATACGCTCACGTTGTGAGGCCTCCATATCTAGGTTGCTGATAATCAGTGTATCACGGTCATACAAGGAGTCGGCGAACTGTCGTCTGGAGGCGCAGTACGCGTACCAGCGTCAGAAGGAAATGGTGCCGCTGCTTGTGGAGGAGGGGTATCGTGCGGATGGATGGTTGGGGATGTTCATCGGG
>JAKUOU010000070.1 GCA_022451065.1 Pedosphaera sp.
TACTCGCCGACAATGGGGTATTTCCATGTTTGGAGTTCGGTTGAGAACGTAGAGGCAGCATACACTACCCATACAGCAGCTGAGCGGTCTAAGTGCTTATATTTGGAGTATGCTTTCCCAACGTCTAGGCTGAGCTTGTTCTCGGCGAAATCCCTTAATTCGGTAACTAACTCAAGTTGCCTTCTAATCTCTTTGTTGGTGTCGTCCTGATCAACTACCTTTTGGATTGGAGTAAGTCCAGTTGTGAGTTGCAGATGTCCGACAACAGCGTGGGAGTAATACTTGGCAGTGGAACAGCTCGTAAGCCCTGCGGCAAAAATTGTTAAAATGAAAAACAATATTAGCTTGGATAAAAACATCAGCAAATCCTCCACAAAACTGCCAGGGATTAGGCTTGCCGAACAGTTTGTTATTCAAAGTTCAGGAGTTGCAACACTCAACTATCCTCAACTGGTCCTTGAGTAAAGATATGAGAGAGTCTGGTAACCATCTGTTTACCGGTGTCAAAAAAAGACTTATTTGCAAATGAAGACACTTATTTTTATCGCTTGGCCAAGCGATCCATCTAATGATCGCTCCGTGCAGCGCCTCATTATCATCACCGTTCTGTGGGTTGGATTCATTCTGCAGGCTGTTGCGGTGGAGACGTTATCCAGCGGTGTCTTGGCCAAGGGCACCCAATGGGAGACGGCGTTTTACCAGAGGGACAGTGGAGTGGACGGGCCGGTGGTGCTAGTGACAGGCGGCATTCATGGCAATGAGCCAGCAGGGGCGCGGGCCGCCGATCAGATCCGGCATTGGCCCCTCAAGAAGGGGCGGCTCATTGTTGTCCCGAAGGCAAACATACCCGGGCTGAAAGCAGGGACGCGGTATATGCCAGGTGAGTCCAAGCTCTTGCACAATCTGAATCGGAACTTCCCAATGACCGACGGGGAACCTGGAGCCAGGGGGGTGCTCGCAAAGACTTTGTGGAAGTTTGTTGAATCAAGCAAACCGGACTGGCTTATCGATCTGCATGAAGGGATTGATTTTCACCAGATCAATTCCAAGTCGGTGGGTTCCTCAATCATCGATGTGAAGGGCGAGGCGGCCGATTCGGTGGTGCCGAGGATGTTGCAGGCCGTGAACGCGGAGATTTCTGACCCGGAGAAAAAACTTGTGAGGCTTCGGTACCCGGTAAACGGCAGCCTGGCCCGTGCCGCCCATGAGCGGTTGCAGGCGGTTTCAATGATCCTTGAGACTACCAGCAAGGATCAACCGGTGTCCACCCGCACCCGTCAACACCGGTTGATGGTGCACACGCTGCTTGGCCAACTGGGGATGATCGATGGATCGGCGCATCTCTTGGTGCCGGCCGATACGAGTGAATTGTGTATTGCCGTTTATGATGCTGGTGGTGTGGGTAAAAGAGGTCCGCGCAACCTGGACAGGGTGTTTTCAAAAACAAAATCAATAATGCGTCGAGTCGGGGTGGCGGACATTCGCGATGGTGTCCTGGACCAGTTTGACATGGTGATTTTCCCAGGAGGCAGCGGGAGCAAGCAGGCGGCTGCATTGGAGGAGGAGGGACAGGAGGTGGTCAAGCAATTCGTGGAGGATGGGGGAGGGTATATGGGCATTTGTGCGGGCGCCTTTCTCGCGGCGTCGAATTACAGTTGGTCGCTTGGTATCAGCAACCATAAAACCTTCTGTGAAACCATTGATGTACCCGGGATCGGCCGCAAGAGCATGTGGTTTCGGGGTGGCTCGGCGCCGGTGACGATGGAATTAACTGATGAAGGCCGCACAATCCTCGGCGATTTTGAGGGTGTTTTTGAAGTTCGCTACCAAAATGGGCCTATCATGTCGCCGATGGGCAGGCAGGGACTCGGTAACTTTCGCTCCCTAGCGCATTTCCGAAGCGAGGTGTCCAAATACAAGCCACAGGAAGGCACCATGATCAACACTCCCGCCGTTATTGTCGGTGAATACGGAGACGGCCGGGTCCTGTGCATCAGTCCGCATCCAGAATCCACGGATGCACTTAACCGTCTGGTGCAAAATGCTGTGCGTTGGACTGCCCGGCGGAGATGAATCGCTTCAAAGTCAGTCAAGATTGAGTCGCCTGACCATGGGCACGAAGCGGACCGGCATGAGGCGTTCCCGTTGGCACCCATCGGGAGTGTGGTGGATCAGCATTAGTTCCTGACGCCATCGCCCGACTGGCACGATCATTCGTCCGCCGGGCTTGAGTTGATCCAACAAGGCCTTGGGCAGTTTGGCTGGTGCCGCGGTGACGATGACCTTGTCGAATGGTGCCGCCTCGGGCCAACCCTGGTGGCCGTCACCCAAGCTCAAGCAGATATTTTTGTAATCCATTTGATTCAAGATCGTCTTCGCCCGATTGGCCAAGCGCTCGACGTTCTCGACGGTGCACACCTCGGCAACCAGTTCAGCGAGGACCGCAGTCTGGTATCCCGAGCCGGTTCCGATCTCGAGCACGCGATCGCTTGGCTGTGGCTCGAGCATCTCGGTCATGCATGCCACGATGTACGGCTGGGAGATTGTCTGGCCTTGGCCGATCGGTACCGGGCTGTCTCGGTAGGCGAACGCCTGGCCGTCCGGCGGGATAAACCGGTGTCGCTCCACCTTACGCATTGCCTCCAGCACGCGCTGACTTCGGACCCCTCGTGCCTCAATCTGGCTGGAAACCATTTCGGAGCGTTCTTTTGCACGCGCGGGTTTCTGATGACAATCCACGCCAACTTCGGGAGTTTCTTCGGTGATAAATTTGGGAACTGCCATATCGGGCGATGGCAACTGCTTCCAACAAAGAATGCGGCTGCTTAGATGGGCGGGCAAGTTGTTTCAGAAGTTTGTTAGAGCAACGTTGACCGTTACTGGATGTGATGCCAGTCTTTGCCGAAATGAAACAGTTTCCAAATAGTTCCCTCTTTCATCGTAGAGAATTTCTGAAGTCCTCTATTCTTGGGGGCGCTTCGTTTGTCACCACTTGGCCGGTTTTGGCCAATGCCCAAGTCAAAAACACGGATCCATCACGACCGCTGCGTTTTGGAATCATTACGGACATTCATAAGGATGTGATGCACGATGCGGATGAGCGCGTGCGGGTGTTCGTTGAGCAGATGGAGCGTGAGAAGGTTGATTTCATCATTCAATTGGGTGACTTCTGTGTCCCGAAGGAGGAAAACCTTGGTTTCCTCAAGGTATGGAACACCTTCAAGGGGCCCCGGTATCACGTTTTGGGGAACCATGATACGGATGACAATGGACAAGGTCCCACCACCAGGGAACGGACGATGGCGTATTGGAAGATGCCGGCCCGGTTTTATTCCTTTGACCAGGGTGGGGTCCATTTTGTCGTGCTCGATGGCAACGACAGGCCCGCGGATCATAAATCAGGCTACCCCCGTTTTGTTGCCGATGATCAGTTGAAATGGCTCAGAAAGGACTTGGCAACGACCAAAAAGAGCACCGTGATCTTTGTGCATCAAAGCCCCGAGCGTCCGGATGATGGGGGATTACAAAATGGTGCGGCGGTCCGAGGTATCCTAGAGGAGGCCAACCGTGACGCCGGTTTCCGTAAAGTGGTTGCCTGTTTTACCGGACATCATCATCGGGACTATGTCCGCCAGATCAACAACATTGTTTATCCGCAGATCAATAGTGCCTCTTACTACTGGGTGGGTGGCAACTTTCTACGGGTTCGGTATTCCAAGGAGGTTGATGCCAAGTATCCGTACATCAAATATACCGTGCCCTACAGGAACTCCATCTTTGCACTGGCGACAATCGACACTGGGCGCGGATTCCTGAAGATCGAGGGAAGGCGAAGCGAGTTCGTCGGCCCTGCACCGTGGGAAATGGGCGAAACCAAGGATTACTGGGATGCCAAGACCCTGACAGCCGGTGTTGCCGACTGGAAGATGCCACTTTGACGTATTTGCAATCACCTAATGTCCAGTGGCCATGCGGTAGGAAACTTGATCAAAGGGGATTTACCCTGATTGAACTTCTGGTTGTTATTGCGATTATTGCCATACTCGCCGCGCTACTGCTCCCGGCCCTGGCTCAGTCCAAGGAGAAGGCCAAGGCTATCAGTTGCCTGAACAGCAAACGGCAGCTTGGCATTGCCATGATCCTCTACAAGGATGACAACGATGAGGAATTGATCAACCTGGCGGTGAATGATGTCGACAGTAGGGACAAAGTCGTCACCGACAATCGTGCGGGTGGGATTCGCTGGTGGCCTGACCTGCTTAAGCCGTATTCACAGGATCGGTCGGTCAATCAATGCCCCTCGGTTCAGCGCCAGCATGGTTTTGGAATCGGGTTGAACTATCATGAATTAAGCATCTGGCGCCCCCAACCGGGGCATGTCATCAAGTACGACGATATTAAACACCCGGTGGACACGGTTCACCTTGCCGACGCCGCCATCATTGAAAATCCAACCGAACGGGATCCGGACAAATGGAGGGTGACCGTTGACCCATCAAAAACATGGACGATCTTCCGGACGGTATTCTTTCGCACCCCTAATGGGGGTGCATACCACTCATTGCCCTCGCGGATTGTGAACCGGCATGCGGGTCGATCCATGATGCTGTTCGTTGACGGGCATGCCTCGTCGATGAAGGCAAGTGAGGTTGGTTTTCAGTATCCCAGGGGCCACGCTTTGGTCTTGTGGGATCGGGATTAATTTAGGTTAACCGCAGGTTTTCCTGAACTTGGCCAGGCGGAGTGATTCAAGCGAGAATCTTGGTCGCGGCTTCGCCGTAGACATCGGTTAGGCGGTAATCCCTGCCGGCATGTTCGAACGTCAACTGGGTGTGGTCCAATCCCATGATGTGCAATAATGTCGCATGCAGATCATGAATGGTCATTCGATCCTCGACGGCGTGGTATCCATATTCGTCGGTGGCACCGTACCGGAAACCTCCCTTGACACCGCCGCCTGCCATCCAGACCGTGAAGCCGTCCGGATGATGATCCCGTCCACGCTCACCGCCTCCTGCCTGGGCGGTCGGCGTTCGGCCGAATTCACCTCCCCAAAGAACCAGTGTATCTTCAAGCATGCCCAGACGTTTCAAGTCACGAATCAATCCCGTGATCGGCTTGTCGATTTGTTGAACATTAATTGAATGACCTTTTTCCAAGTGGGAATGTTGATCCCATTGCTCGTTATTGAATGGAAGGCTGTGGGCATGGCTGACCTGAATGAAACGAACACCTCGTTCTGCGAAACGTCGCGCGAGTAGGCACATCTGCCCGAAATTTTCCGTCTTTGAGTCGTCCATGCCGTAGAGTTTCCGCGTGATCTCAGATTCTCCGGAGAGATCGGTCACCTCCGGGGCCTGTGTCTGCATACGAAAGGCCAATTCGAACGACTGGATTCGGGCCTCTAAGGCTTCGTTAATTGTTGAATTTGACCGGTTCTGTTCGTGCAATTTACGCAGAAGCTCCAGTTGCAGCTTCTGCTGGCGCGGACTCAGAGAATCATTGGTCATGTAGTTGAACTTGGCATCCTTGGCCAATGTGTTGGGATAGCCAGGTGCGCCCAATGGAACTCCCTGATGGCTTGATGGGAGGAATGCTGCTCCAAAATTATTCACCCCGCCATGAAGGGTGGTGGGGCAAATGGTGATGAAGCCGGGCAGGTTGTCACTTTCTGTTCCCAGGCCATAACTGACCCATGAACCCATGCTAGGGCGAAGAAATGCCTCATCGCCGCAGTGAATCTTCATGCAGGCTCCGCCGTGAGCGACATTTGTTTCACACACGGAATTGATCACACACAAATCATCTGAAACTTCCGGAAGATGCTCCCATAACTCGGACATCCATTGACCGGAGGCGCCCACTCTTCGGAAGTCCCAGGGCGGTTTCATAATATTGGCCCGATTTGCAAACTGGACTTCTCGCTCCTTGAAGGGAAGCGGTTTGTCGTGCTCCTTGTACAGGCGTGGCTTGTAGTCGAACAGATCCACGTGCGAAGGGCCTCCATGCATGAAGAGAAAAATAACCCGCTTGGCTCTAGCATGAATATGGGGTTGTTTCGGTGCCAGCGGAGAATTTGATGCTGCCCCTGCTCGGGTCGCATGGACGGAATTTGGCATCAGTCCCTGCAAGGCGACGCCCCCAAAGCCAAGGCACATCTGTTGTAGCAGTGTCCGTCGTGAATAAGGCCGGTTCATTGATGAAAAATATTCATTTTGTTTGATGTTATCGAACCTCATAACTAGTCAGCTTAATCACCTCACATGAATAAAATCATTCGACATCACAAGGGTGTGACAAAGGGCATTCCACGATTCAGTCCTGTTCGGGTCTGAATCTTCAGGCGAAAAATCCTCCAGAAAATCTTTAGCCCACTCCAATTCATCAGGAGTGGGGGAGCGCGTCAGTAAGGCTTCGTAGAGCAGGTTCAGTGAGGGTTTTAAGTCTTTGTCAGTGGCGTTTAACCAGTTTTTTGCAATGCTCCGGGATTCATTCATAAGATAATCCCCGTTCATCATCAGAAGCGCCTGGGTTGGCACCGTTGTGGTGACCCTGCTGCCGACCGGTGTTGCCGCATTTGGGAAATCAAGCAGGGTCAAAAGATCATAAACATTGGATCGAACAACGGGAAGATAGACGCTTCGACGATCGCTCTTCTCATAGAAACCCTGGTTATTGGCCAAGTCCTTTGGAGACGGATCCTGCGATTTAACCCGCATCGGTCCGCCATCCAATGCCCATCGAAGTCGACCTGAGAGGTGAAGCAAGCTATCCCGAAAAACCTCGGCTTCCATCCGGCGCATCTCCCTTTTCCAGAGCAACACATTGCCTGGATCCCTTTCCATTGCGGCTGGATTCTCAACGTTTGATGCCATCTGGTAGGTGCTGGAGTTGAGGATTTCGCGGTGCAGCGACTTAAGAGACCAGCCCGATCGCATGAATTTCAATGCCAAGTGATCCAGTAGCTTAGGGTGTGTGGGTCGTTGCCCCTTTGTGCCAAAATTGTTTGGGGTGGTAACAATTCCCCGGCCAAAATGCCACCGCCAGACCCGGTTTACCATCACCCGTGCTGTTAGAGGGTGATCGGGGCGGGCCAACCATTTGGCCAGCTGTAATCGGCCGCTTTGGTCCTTGGGAATATCCGGGATGCCCTGGAAACCAAAGCCAATGGGAGCACCCCTGGGAATCATATTTCCAAGGTCCCGATGACTGCCACGAACATGTAGTTTGATATCCTGAATTTTTCCATCCTTTACGGCCATGACCATTCTTGGTTTTGGCGCAGCCTTTTGTTTCTCGGCCAGTTGCTTGTTCAATTTCCCGATTTCAGCATTCAATATTTCCAATGCGTTTGAATCTCCCTTAAGCGGTGTCAGGCGTATCTGGTCTATATGGGACATCATGGGTTCGGACTCAATTCGCAGCGTAAACTGCTTGGCTGTGATTTTGAAAAGGCCTTCTGAATGCCACTGTTGATGCTCCGGAAGCCATCCGCCGGTTGTGTTTGCAATGGCATCCTCCCTTATTACCTTGCCATTCATCAGAATGCGTCCTGGTCGGGAAGATGCTGCGGCGTAACGAAGTTCCAATTGGAGCAATCCCGGCGATTTTAAGGTCAGATCGTATTCCGCAAAATTTTTCTGTGATCCGGGATCGGATATGATCCCGATGTCTTTCCCGTACCTTTCATTGTCTACAATGACATTACCGCGATCAAATTTTTCCGCCTGCAACTGGATTCGATTTTTTGAATCAAGGACACCTTCAAGTTTTTTCTCTGCGGCCTTAAGGCGGCCCTTGAGCGTCTCGGACACATTTTCAAAAACTTTTTTTTCGGCAAGAAACTCTGAAGTTTCTATTGGCTGATCATTCACGTTGGTGCTATGCAGGATTCCTGCCAGGGAGTAGTAGTCCTTGCTCGGAATGGGATCGAACTTGTGATCGTGGCAGCGGGCGCAGCTTATTGTGAGCCCAAGGATGGCCTTGCTGAATGTATCAATCTGTTCGTCGATGCTGTCCGCCCTTTTTTTCACGGGATCCTGCTCGGCAAGAATCTTGGTCCCGATGGAAAGGAAGCCGGTGGCGGTCAGGGCCGCGCTTCTGGAATCGGAACCCTCCTTGTGGTTGAGAAGATCACCCGCAATTTGCTCACATAGAAACTCGTCGTAGGGCAGGTCACGATTGAGTGCGTCAATGACATAGTTGCGATAATGGTGCGCGTGTGGGTAGGCGTGGTTTTCATCGCTCCCGTTCGAGTCGGCATAGCGCGCCACATCCAGCCAATGCCGTCCCCACCGTTCCCCGTATGCAGGAAGAGAGAGTAATTTTTCCACAACCCGCTGCCATGCCTGCGGGGAGGTGTCCCCAAGAAAAGCCCTGACTTCTTTTGGCGTTGGAGGCAGGCCGACCAGGTCGAGATATGCCCGTCTAATCAAGGTGCGTCGACTGGCTCGTTTTGCCGGAGTCAGTTCGACCTGCTCGAGTTTAGCCAGAATAAAATGGTCCATCGACTGACTTGGCCAGGCGCTATCCCTCACCCTTGGCAGTTGTTGATCGGCCACCGGTTCAAACGCCCAGTGCCGTTGATAGGATGCGCCCTCATCGATCCAGGTTTTGAGTGCTTCGATCTCAACTTCACTCAACTTGGTGCCATTCCCGGGTGGCGGCATACGTTCATCCGGATTTTTGGATGTGATCCGCTGGACCAGGAGGCTTTCAGTGCTGTTCCCGGGAAGAATCGCTGCGGGTTTGGATTTGCGGGGTGAGATTGCCGTATCATAAAGATCCAGGCGCAAACCCGCCTTGCGCTGGTTGGCATCAGGACCGTGGCATTCCAAGCAATGCTTGGAGAGAATGGGACTAATGGTCTGGTTGAAATTAACCGGATGCCCATTTGTTGCGTCCGTTGTCGCAAGGCTGTTGAGTGGAAGTGAGAGAATTGCGGAAACGAACAGCAGCGACAGGATCAAGCTGAATGGTTTTCGATTCAAGTGACCGACAGATACACGTTTATTCTGTTCAACGCCCATCATCCTTTAAGGGGGATAAATTAAATCCTAGAAATTGGGATTTCAATTGAAAAGATTGATGGCATCCTAGGGCATCCTGTCTCAAGCGCCATTTCAGGGTTGGAGCCTTGTTTTTGAGTAGTCGTGTGCATAGCCCCGTTTCATGTATTGCACATCCCTGTTTTCCGGAGGTCGCACTGACATGCCGTATTGTCCCAGCCCCATGTTTTGTGTGGCCATCTTCATGCGCATCCATTCAACTCATGCCCGGGAGAAACAAAACAGTACGCGCGCGCATCTTTTTAGCCAAGGCATAATCAATTTAGTGTGCCGGATGGGTCGATGGGCTTGCGCTTGATCAAGCGGTTCAATAGTTTCCCGACGTTATTGTGACACTCAAACTGATCAGTCTATTGGGGATTGTCTCGTTCCTGAGCCTGGCCTGGGCGATGTCGTCCAACCGCCGGCAGGTGCCGTGGCGCGTGGTGGCCTGGGGGATGGGGCTTCAGTTGATCATCGGGTTTGTTGTTTTCAGGACGCAGATTGGTAAGGGGGTGTTTGAGGCAGCCAATGTGGCCATTCGCAAATTGAACGAGTTTGCCGGGGAAGGTGCAAAGCTTGTGTTTGGCGCACTTGGCGACGGAGGAAAAATGCAGGAAATCTTTGGAGGAGGAGTCATTTTTGCCATAGCAATTCCGGCCACGATCATCTTTGTTTCGGCCCTCTCATCGCTGCTCTATCACTGGCGCGTACTGCCGTTGGTGGTAACCAGTATTGCCTGGGTAATGCGCCGGACGATGCGCACCAGTGGCAGTGAGACGCTGGCCACAGCGGCCAATATCTTCATGGGCCAGACCGAAGCGCCGCTAGTTGTGAAGCCTTACCTTGGTGCGATGACTCGCAGCGAGTTGATGGCGTTGATGGTTGGCGGGATGGCGACGATCGCCGGAGGTGTGGCGGCCGCCTATGCCTCGTTGGGGATTGATGCCGGCCATTTACTGACCGCATCTATCTTGAGCGCCCCGGGAACGTTGGTGATCGCCAAGCTGATGTTTCCAGAAATGGATAAGAGCGAGACGGCGGATGAGGAGTGCGAGTTGCCCAAGAGCCGTGCGACCAACAGCATCGATGCGCTGTGCCAGGGGGCATCGGACGGCATGCGATTGTCGATCAACGTCATCGCCATGCTGATTGCCTTTGTTGCCCTGGTCTACATGGCCAATGCCATTCTCGGCTGGGCGCTGTCGTGGACGGCGTGGAACTTCACGATTCAGGAGGCGGTTGGTTGGCTGAATGTGCCATTCGCCTGGCTGATGAGTGTGCCGTCTGATGAGTGTGTGCGGGTGGGTGCGGTGCTCGGCGAGCGCGTGGTGCTCAACGAGTTTATGGGTTACCTGCAACTTACTTCCATGATGGAAGGTGAGGGTGCGCTCAGTCCACGCACCAGTGCGATCGCGACCTATGCGCTTTGCGGCTTTGCAAACTTTGGCAGTGTGGCCATTCAGATCGGCGGCATCGGCACGCTGGCGCCGGATCGGCGAGCGGATCTGGCGAAGCTTGGCCTGAAGGCGATGGTGGGTGGCGTGTTGGCTTGTTATCTCACAGCGACTGTTGCCGGCTTGCTGATGCCTTAGCTGGATGTCTGTGCCACTTCTGCTTCCGGCTTGATGATGGGCAAGGTGAGGTGAAAATAGGCCCCTTCGCCAGGTTTGCTATCCACCCGGGCGGTGCCGCCGTGGAGTTGGGTGACGTGCTTGACAATGGAAAGGCCGAGACCGGTGCCTCCCATTTCGCGTGAACGCGCCTTGTCCACGCGAAAGAACCGCTCAAAAATGCGATCGCACACCTCGGCTGGGATTCCGGGGCCATCGTCGTTCACGCACAGGTCGAGTTCGCCATTCGCCTGGGTGGCGCAGACGCTGACACACGCGCCACCGTATTTGATTCCATTTTCGACCAGGTTGTTGAGTGCCTGAAACATTCGCTGGCTGTCGGCAAACAAGCAGGTGTCCTCCGGAACATTGTTTTCAAGGCGCACTTCTTTTTTGTTGGCCATTTCGCGGAGGCCATCCATCACGCCTTGGACGAGCTGGTGAATGTTCACCTCGCGCCGGTCGAGGCCGGTGTCGCCGGATTCAAGATGAGACAGCGTCAGGATGTCCTCGATCAAAAAGGTCAGCCGGTTGGAGTGGTTCTCGATTTTTTTAAGGAACCGATGGGAGACCGATTCAGTATCCGCCTCGGCATCGAGCAGTGTCTCGACGTAGCCCTTAATGATGGAGAGGGGTGTGCGCAACTCATGGCTGACATTGGCTACAAATTCCTGGCGCAGGTTCTCAAGTCGCCTGAGCTGGGTAAGGTCGTGGAACATGAGAATGGCGCCGCGGTGGCGGCCCTGTTTTTCACGAATTGCCACGCCGTTGACCTGCAGAAAGCGTTCGTTGAGGTTGGGCAGCATGAACTCCTCCTGCACAACACTGTTTTCCTCCCTCAACCGTTCGATCAACTCGTTGGCTTGGTGGATGCGTATGGCCTCCATTACGGTTTTGCCTTTTGGGTCGTCGGCCAGCTCAAACAATTTGCAAAAGGTGGGATTGGCAAACTCGATGACCCCCTTGTGGTCGGTGACCAGCACGCCCTCGGGCATGTTGGTAAACATGTCGGTCATACGCAGCGCATCGGTCAGCCCGGCCGGTTCGGTTATTTGTCCAAGTGCGAGCGAGTGATAGCGTCGGCGCCACCATAAGTGACCGCCAATGATGCCGAGCAAAAGCAGGATGGAAACACCCCAGCCGATCATTCGTTCGAATCGATTAGACGATAGCCGACGCCTCGAACCGTCTCCAGGTGGCCGGCCGCTTGGCCAAGCTTTGAGCGCAGTCGTTGCATTGTCGTATCAACAGTCCGGGTGTCCAGTGTGGGTTCGTAGCCCCATACATCGCGCAGGAGTGTTTCGCGCGTCTGCACCTCGCCGGGGCGACCGGCCAGGAGGCATAGCAACTTGAACTCGGTGGCGGTGATGTTCAGCGTTTGGCCATCGACTATCGCTTGATGCCGGACAGTGTCCATCTTGAACGGCCCAGCCTCGATGAACTGGACTCCATTCGGACTGTCCTCGCTGAGCCGCAGGAGGTTCTTGACCCGCAAAACCAGCTCGCGCGGGCTGAACGGCTTGGTCACGTAGTCGTGCGCTCCTAGTTCGAGCCCCTTGACGCGATCCTCCTCGGCGGCGCGGGCGGTGAGCATAAGGATGGGTATGTTGCGTGTTTTGGAATCACGCTTGAGCAACCGGCAAATCTCGAGCCCGTTGATGCCTGGTAGCATCAGGTCGAGGATCAGCATGCTGGGAAGGTTCTCACGTGCCATCTTGAGGGCCTTGTCACCTGTGTCCGCAACGGCGACCTTGTACTGCTGCTTTTCTAGATGGAAAACGACCAACTCCAGCACATCCGGTTCGTCATCGACCACCAGGATTCGGATGTCGTTTTTCCGGGGCATAAAATCACTCAACGCCTGCGTGGCGAATATCCTCGGCCTCGTGCAGCATGACGGCATCCTCGGCAATGTTCTTTGCGTGATCGGCAATCCGCTCAAGGCACTTGCTAATGATGGCCAAGTGACGGCAGCGCCGGATGTTTTCAGTCGATTCCTCCATCAAGCTGGTCAGGTTGTCCTGATAACTTTTGTTCATTTCGTCGATCTGTTTGTCGCGGGGAATCACTCCACGGGCGAGCACGGTGTTGCCGCTGACAAAGGCATCGAGGGCATCCTTGAGCATGGCGTTGGCCAGGAAGGTCATCTCGGCGATGTCCAATGGCGTGGAAAGGGGAGGGAGGGCCATGAGCTCGACTGCCCTTCGGGCGATGGTGGTGGCCTCATCACCGACACGTTCGAGTTCACTGGCAATCTTCATGCCGCAGGTGATCTGGCGCAGTTCGAATTCACCCGGGGCTTGTGACAGCAGGCCAAGCGCGATGCGGTCGATCTGGATTTCGAATTGGTCGATGGTCTGGTCCGTCTCGAGTGCCTGCCTTGCCTGGCCCTCGTCGCGGTCGAGGTGCGCACGCACTGCATGGCTCACCACACTCTCGGCGTGGCTTGCCATGATAAGGAGCTTTTCCTTGTATTGATCGAGTGTCTGTTGATCGAAGGCCATTATTGGGCCGCAACTGCGCTTGGCCAATGTATCCCCAGTGCTT
The DNA here is from genome assembly GCA_022451065.1 of Pedosphaera sp. Taxonomy (GTDB): domain Bacteria; phylum Verrucomicrobiota; class Verrucomicrobiia; order Limisphaerales; family UBA1096; genus UBA1096. The sequence continues at coordinate 13,208 of JAKUOU010000070.1, forward strand.
AATCCAGAGCAAAAACAAAAAAGGCCCGACCTAGGCCGGGTCTTTCGGGTTGGTTTAGTTGGTGGTACGAAACCTATCTCACCGCGCGTCCGTACTGCTGAGCCTGGTCGGCGGGGATCGTCAATGGGCTGGTGCCATTAACGTCTTGCCACGGGCCATTTACTGTTGATGCTGATTGCAGTTTCCCCTCGAAGGTGATCGTGACTGTGCCGTCGTTGTTGATCTTGGCGCTGATGACAGGTGGTGGCCCGCCTCCTTCACCTTCCTCAAGGATCAACCGGCCATAGGTGAACTCTGAATGAGGCCGGCCGCTCCAGTTTAGCTGTGCCTTGCGCAAGCCGTTTTGCCCGTCGTCATCGTTGATCGCGATGTTGAATCCCAGGCTGGCGCCGTCCGCGGGGTTCGACAGGGCGGACTTCTTGATCTTGAATTCGACTTGGTAACCCTTGCCGGTCGTGCTTGTAGCGGCAAACCAGTCACCGGTCTTTCCGAACTTTGGATTGTTGGCTTCATTGTCGCGCCAGGCGCCGTTAGCGCTCAAAACGTATTGCCCTTCGAACCCTTTGGTTCCCCGCCCCGCGTCGTTGCTGTTGTCCGAATCAAAAAAGATTTCGACGCTGTCATCGTTCCACGTCTGTCCATCCTCGGTTCCTGCGTCGGCGGAGTCGGTGATGATGATGTCATCCCTCAGATCGACGGCGACATAGACGGCCTCGTAATCATGGATCACCCAGGCGGAGAAACTGTGATCACTCGAGTCCCATGCGTCGTCGCCCGAGGGGAGATCGTAAAGGCCGTTGTGCGGGGTGATATATATTTGTTCAGCATCGGCATACTCGTCGGCACCGATCACGCCATCGATGAGCGGGGCGGCTTTTTTCGGGGCGGTGTAGGTTCTGCCTTCAAGGAGCAGGTTGCCATAGCTCGCCTCGGTGTGCGGGATGCCAACCCATAGAATCTGGCGTTCCGCCGGACCATCATCATCGTCATCGTTGACGCCGACGGTAAAGCCAATGACATCCCCCGGCTTCGGATTGCCAATGATGTTCAGAGCTATTCGGAATTCTGCCTCATAGCCGGTGTCGCCGGTGGTAACCCAGGCGTACCAGGGCTCGTCCTCGCCGTAACCTGGGTTTCCCGCTTCCTGATCCCGCACCGCGTTGTTGACCGAGATCACGAACTGGCCGCCGGAACCGATGACGTCGGGGTTTGTCCCGCTGGTATCCCGCGTGGCGAAGTTGCTGTTGTTGCCATCGACAAAAACCTCCACGCTGTCATCCATCCAGGTTTCGCCGTTTTGGGATTCCGCCTCGGCGCTGTCCTCGGAGAGGATGTCATCCTGCACCCGGACAGCGACGTATAAGTTGTCTGTGTCGTAGCCCGCGAACACTCGTATCCCCAAATCCTGGCTGTCTTGTGGAGGCGAGCCGTTATCACCAATGGCGCCGCCCCGGATACCATCGGCCAGGTTTTCGTCGTATTCAATGCGCCAAAATTCCCCGGAGGCACCACCAGCCCAGGCCCAGGATTCACCACCGGCCAAGTCAATGATACCGTCAATGACCGGCGGCTCGGGCAGCGGCAGGGCGATTTGAGTCTTGGTTTCATCAAACGGCGCTGGGGTGGGGGGTGGGTTGCCGAAGAAGCTCATCTCATGGCTATTTCCGTTCGTGTCGGAGAAGGAAACATTCACCTGCATCCAAACACCATCGCCTGGTACCAGGTAAGTCACAGTTGTCATGTCACCATCCTTGATCGGTTTCAGCTTCACGGCCTTGCCGTCTAGTGTGGCTTTAAGTGTGGTTTTATCCAGTTTCGATCCCATGTCCTTAATCGCCAGCGAAAAGCCGTCTGCAGGTCGCCCCCTCGGGGACTTCATGATCTGCTCAAATGCAATGATGCGGGGAGGTGTCGTGTCCCCGTCCGGCAAGATCAAGGATTGCTTGTGCTGCAGAATGAGCAGCGCTTTTTCCTGCGCGTAAACCTCCCCACCACCGCCCTCCTGCACGGCACTTACGGTCACCACATCGTTCGACTCCAAATCCTCCAGCAGGAACACCAGCGAACCGGAGCTGGAGGAGTGGCCGTCAGTATTGCGAATGTAGTGGGCTTTGGACTGCGCACCAGCCACCTTCTTGCCATTGACCTCCACCGTGATTCGTGGGTTGGAACGGGCTGAACCTCCTTCCAGGACGTCGTTGTAGACCAGCAGGTAGCTTCCGCCTTTCCTGATCACGATGTTTTGGCCCTCGTCATCATTGTGGCCAAACCGGCCCTCGTCGATGATTCGTTCCTCGGATTCCCAGAAAACCGAATCTTCCTCCAACGGATTCCAGTTGTCGGTATATACCAGTGCCTCGGCTGTGCTGAAAAATAGTCCGGATTGGTCATTTACCTTTTCAATGTAGATGGAGGCCTCCTTGTCACCCATGGTGATTTCGCCGGTGGCAGCGAGCTGCAGTGTTTCCACCACCAGATCCTGGTTGGCTTCAGTGGTGGTGATCAACCCGGAGAAGTGGATGGAAGACTTGTCGTGGTTGCTGACGTTTCGGATGAACCCCTGCTGGGCACGTCCCCCGATTGCGATATCCCCCTCCTCATAGCCGCCGAGCCACAACTGCAGCCCCACACTGGCGCGTATCACATTACCCTGCAGGGGAACATTCACCAGGACCAGGTAACTTCCCTTGTCCTTTAAGGTGATGGTTTCTCCGGAGTGCACAAAGGCATCCCCGGTTCGCTCGGAATTCCAGACCAGGGCAAGTTCACCTGCCTCCACTTCCTCTTCACGGAGGTTGAGCATGGATCCACCCAACGCCTCGGTGGCCGTTCCGGAAAAAACATTACGCGTGTCTGCCACCCGTTCGACGTAGAGGCTCGCCGTTTCCATGTTGACCGCCACTCTGTTTTGGGTGGCCTTGTAGGTTTTTAATTCAATCTCGTCATTGGCGCTTAATCCCGGCAGCAGGCATGCCAAATGGGCGGAGGATTCATCCTGTCCCGAGTCTGCCCGGATATAGGAGCACCGACTGATCGCCCCGGGGATGGCCTGTCCATTTACGAATACCTCGATGGCCTGCACCGAGCGGACTCCCTTTCCTTCCATCGGCAAAGTCGCACCGACCAGATAGTCGCCGTCCTTTTTGACAACCAGCTTGGTCGGGTTCGCCAAGGAATGATCGTAGATGGATGGATCGATTGAGGAGTATGCCGCCCATTTGATTCCCATGGGTTCGGTGCTGTTGAGGACGGATGAGCCGTTCTTGATCGAGGTGCCCTGCAGCCAGGCCACGTTTTTTACGGCAGCCTGGGCCGAGGTCAGGATGACCAGTCCACCAACGGCGATCATTGTGTTCAGTAAACGTCTCATCTTGGTTGCTTCCAATTCAGTTTCTAAATCGTTCGGCCCATCGGCCATGGACTTTGCTAGGTCAAGCGTTGGCATCCGGGAATTGACGAACCCGAG
>JAKUOU010000071.1 GCA_022451065.1 Pedosphaera sp.
CATGCTAAGCGAGAAGGTCTTTGCATATGATATTCCTACAGGCGAACTGCTTTGGGAGCATAACGGCAAATCGATTCCAAACATCTCGCTTGTAATTGGTGGAGATCGCGTTTTTTTTCTACAGGATGATGTCAGTGAAACGGAGCGCCAAGAGGCTCGCGAGTCGGTTCGGGTTAACATTGAAGGGGGTAGTTATATTCCGGAGGGTGAACAGCAATTAGCCGAAAAGGATCGAGATGTCCGGCGCGTAGTCTGTCTGAATGCAAAAACAGGTGAGGAAATTTGGAACCGTCCTCGAGACCTGACTGGCAGCGGTGGGACCAAGCTCGGCCTCGCCTATCAAGACGGTAAGCTGCTGTTTTTCGGGCATTACAGCAACCACGACGAGGGGCCGTTCAACAAGGGTGAATTGACGTGGCGCAGGATCACCGTACTGCAGGGTGATAGTGGCAGTTTGCTGTGGAGTAAGCCACTTAACTACCGTCGCCGGCCGACGATAGTCGGCGATACGATTTACATAGAACCGCGGCGCTGCGACCTGGCCACCGGCGAAATCCAGAAACGTTCGCATCCCATCACCGGCGAGACTGTGGACTGGGAGTTTGTTCGTCCAGGTCACAGTTGCGGGATTGTGACTGCCACGCCGCACAATCTTTTTTTTCGGTCGTACAGTGGCGCGATCGTTAACACAGAGCAGGATAGCGGTCTGCAGTTATTCGGTGGTATGCGGCCCGGTTGCTGGAATAGCATGATCCCTGCGAATGGCCTGCTGAGCATGCAGGAGGCTAGCGCCGGCTGTACTTGTAACTACTCACTTCGGACTACGGTGGTGTTGAAAAACAAGCCACAGAAAGGTCATGCCGAGTGGGCGGTATTTATCAGCCAGGCGGCCACCAAGCCGGTAAAACACTTGGCGATCAACTTTGGTGCGCCCGGTGACATGCGAGCAAAGGACGGCACGGTTTGGTTCTCCTATCCGCGTCCAAATACAAAGGAGGGTCGGAATGCCTTCGTCAACTACGGCATCAAGTTCAGCCTCAAGGAGGAGGGCAAGCCGGAAGTCGTGCAGCGTGATTGGGTGGGGAAGACCGTCGCAGGAACCGACAAGCCCTGGCTCTATACTTCCGGACTTAAAGGCTTAACCAGGATTCAGGTGCCGCTACTGGAGAAGGACAATGCCGCTCGATACACTGTGCGGCTAGGTTTCGCGAAACTTCCGGGAGATTCCAAGGGCAGCCGCGTGTTCGATGTAAAACTACAGGGTAAGACCGTCCTGCAATCGCTCGATGTCGCCCTGGCTGGGGGAGTACTTGGGCAAGTGGTGCTACGCGAGTTTGGAAACGTGGAAGTTGTAGAGAACCTCACTGTCGAGTTGGTCCCGGTAAACGCAAAGAATGCCAAGGTGGCGCCGACGGTTATTCAGACACTCGAGGTGAACCGTGAGGATCTTCGTGCGGCGAAATAGTTTTAAGTGATCTCCTGCTTGAAACGACTGCTTGTCCTGCTGGTTCTCTTGCATCAGTTCGAGGCCCTAGGCTGCCGATTCAATGTGCGCGATGTTGGTTTCGTCGACCTCGGCTCCGAGCCGTACCGTCTTTATTTGTTTGTAGGCGATGCTATGCCTGCTGACGAGCGCGAGTCGCTGCAATCGATTGCTGTTGCCACTTATTATGATACAAATGTGAAGCCTGAGTTGGTTGCACTTGGGCAAGCTCGTCAAACCGCGGTCAAGGGGTTCATCCCGTCTGGTTTCACAGGTCAAACCCCAATGGCTGTGCTGGTTTCGCCCGACCAAAAAAGGACACTGGCGGTGCCATTGGCCAAGGAGGGCCTGCCCATCCTGCAGACAGCTTGGGATGCACTCGAGTTGCTGGTGGATTCGCCTCGTCGAAATGCCGTCCTAAAGCAAGTGTTCGACTGTTACGGCGTCGTGCTTATCATCGAAGGAAGCGATGCCACGGAGAACAGGCGTGTTCGATCTATGGCCGATGCAGCGGTCTCGAGAATTGCAGCCGCGATGCCTGGTCTGGAAAAGGAGATCCAACGTCCGCCCGTGGTCGAGGTGATTTCGGCGGACGACTATGGCGCTGAACGGGCATTCCTGTGGAGCCTCGGGATTGGGGAGGGAACATCGTCCCCGCAGGTGGTTATTCTTTACGGACGGGGTCGGATGATCGGGCCAGTGCTTAGGGGTGAGCGGTTAAGTCAGTCAAGCGTCAGCGCCATCCTGACCACCATCGGACTCAATTGCGAATGCGGTCTCGACCGCAAATGGATGCAAGGGGTGATGGTTCCCTTGAAATGGGATCGGGACCGGAAACAGGAAATTGCGAAACAGCTTGGCTTTAATCCGGAAAGCCCGGAGATCCGAATCGAGATGAGCCAAATCATAGCCAAAGGTGGCCCAGGGCAGGGGGTCAACCGCTCTAAAATTGTCGGTGATACATTGGACGATCTGCTGACCGGTTATCGCACTGGGAGCTTGTCCACGGGCAATACCCCGGAACCAAGCGCAAACCCACCCGGCCAAGCATTCGAAACAGAAAAGCCCCCGGCGCCGGAATTTCCGATGTTAGGCTGGATTAGCTTGGCAGGAATTTTAATACTCATCGTGGGTGGGCTTATTGTGCTGGGTGCCCACCGGAGGGAATCTCATTAGAATCAAGATTTGGGTTATTAATTGAGCGCTTCAGCGGGTACTTTTAGCGCGAATCGTCTTGATATAATTTGTGAACTTAGTTTTTCAGGTTCCAGGGTGACTTGAGGCTGATCAAATTCGAACAATGGATTAAGTCTGCCCACTTTTCCGTCTGGCCATTGGACGCTGTAATCCGAAAAGCCCACCATTTTTTCCGGGAAATCGGTACTGATGTATTGGGCTCCGCTTGAAAAAGCCAAATTCATTTGTCGATAATCGTTTGTACGTCCCTCTCTCAGATCTGAATCGGCCCGGGTCCTGATTAGGTAACCCTCCTTAACTCGCTTTTGAATCTCTGCGTAATTTCCTTTTGGATCATTGATTTTTAGAAAGGCAGATTCTGGTTGGCCGGGAGGTGAACTTACAAATAAAAGTGCTCCCTGTAGTCCTGGGTGAAGTTTGAGATAGTTTATTCTCTCATCCCCTTGGTTGTCTAAAGCTAGGACAAATTTACCACGACATTCTCCAAGAGATGGCCAGCCCCCTTTGCGAATCGCTTGGTTTAATGTTTTGTATTCGCCCTGAACCTTGCTTGGGGTAATGATTTGCTCGGGCTTTAGTACTTCAACTATTTCCTTCTCAAGCTGCCTGAAATCGTCCATTTCAAATATGCCAGATTTGTTTCCTTTTCTGACTGCAGTAGTTTTTTTTGTTTCAATCAGAATCATGATTGGTAGGTGGAGGTTATTTTTCTTGGACCATGTGCTTAATTCGCTTAATGCGCTCTTTAGGGTTGGCGTGTTGGATCTGAAATCAAAATTCGGGAAGTGAATTATCTTCATTCCCGGCGACATCATGGATTCAGTGTCAAACTCGGGATGGCGTAATTTCCAGTTTTTCAGTCCTGTCATCGTTGCTCCAAGTGGAGAGGCGAAAGCACCTCCTTTAATATCGTGAAACACATCAAGTTCAAGTTTTCTCATGCCGAGAATATCCAATTGCTCAGGCAGTGGTCGGTGAGTATATGAAATGTTTGCGGCTTCGCCGGGCATGACGGTTTTAATTATTTTCATCACCCCGGGTTCCGGAGCAATGTGATAACTGTTGTGTGTTCCGATGAGTTGAATCTGATTCATTCTAAACATCAAATCGGATTCTGGCACGAGTTGTGATTGGATTTCCAGTTCGACCGTGTTTTGCAATTCCTTATGGAGATGTATTACCAAATGCTTTCTGTCTTCTGAGAGAGAAGCGGATATCTTTTTGTTGGCCGGTTGAATCCTATGCCACCATATCCAGTTTTCTGGGGCGACCATTGCAGGGAGCAAGTAGGTGAGATGTTTATTTTGTTTTTCTGCTGTGAGCTCTCCCTGAACAAAATTCTTTTTGGCTTTGAAGGGGGTGTTGCCCTGGCTGTTTGTATCCGAAACTTTCAGGAAAAGAAGGCTTAAGCAGGCAACAGTGGCCCCTGGTATCCTGTTAGTTTTCAAATTTAAAATGAGCTTATAGGTAAACCTCATCCAGTTTCTGTGTGTGCTTCTGGGCATCCGCTTGTGCATGAAAAGATTAATTCATCGGTCGGCTGCGACCGGCATCGATGATTTTTTGCAGTCGGTGCTTCATTCGCTCCAACACTTTGGGATGCTGGTTGGCGATGTCATTTTCTTCCTGCTTGTCCTTGCTGAGGTCGAAAAGTGCAAATTTTGGAGTAGGGGTATTTGTGAGTTTGTTGGTAACGACAGCATTGCGTTTACGCTTGGTGTCGTGGCGTTGTAGTTTCCATTTACCAGCGCGGAAACCGTAGTTGCCGCCTTTGCCATTGTCCTGCTGGACGAGATGACTGCGCCCTTTGGCGTCTTTTTTGCCGAGCAACGCGTCCATGACATCAAAACTGTCGGGGCAGGCATCATCCGGCAGCTTGACCCCTGTGAGTGCGGCAAATCTGGCGGCGAGGTCGATGGTGCAGACCATCTCACTGGTAATGCCCTTTGAAATTCTGCCGGGCCAATAGGTGATAAACGGCGTGCGGGTGCCACCCTCGAGCACACTGTATTTGCCGCCGCTAAACGGGCCGTTCGGTCGGTGGTCACCCATTTTTTCGAGAGCCCCATCCTTGTAGCCATCGTCGCCGACTGGGCCGTTGTCGGAACAGAAAACAATCATTGTGCGTTTGGAGAGGTTTAGGCGGTCGAGTGTTTTTACCAGTTCGCCGACACACCAATCCAGCTGCACCACGGCATCACCTCGAAAGCCGAGGCCGGATGTACCGTGAAACCGCTCGTGAGGCATCCGCGGCACGTGGAGGTCGTGCGAGGAGAAGAACAGAAAGAATGGATTGTCCCTGTTGGTCTCAATCCATTTGTTGGATTGCTTTACCCACTCGTCGGCGAGGTCCTCATCGCGGAACCGTGCCGCGTGGCCGCCAGTGTAAAAGCCGATGCGACTGATGCCGTTGTGGATGGTGGCATTGTGGCCGTGGCTCCAGTCCATCTTGAGCGTGTTCCGGTGTGTCAGGCCCGTTGGATGATCCGCGCTGGGCTTTTTCCGGCCGACCCATAGTGGGTCCTTCGGGTCGAGATTCTTTACGCGATGATTTACGACATACACCTGCGGCACTCGATCGTTGGTAGTGGGCAGTAGGTAGTTGTAGTCGAAACCAATCTCGCGCGGGCCGGGGTTCAGCTCGCCGTTCCAATCCGGCCCGCTTGGCCCGCCCAGGCCAAGGTGCCATTTGCCGATGACAGCAGTCGTATAACCGGCACGCTTGAGTAATGACGGCAATGTCTCGACGCCTGGTTGAATGATGGCGGGGCCATTCGGAGGGGCGATACCGGTGTTGTTTTGCCGGAATGCATACTTTCCGGTTAGGAACGAAAATCGAGTCGGCGTGCAGGTTGAGGCGGAGCAGTAGCCACTGGTGAATTGCAGCCCGTTGGCGGCGAGCTTGTCGATGTTCGGTGTTTTGAGATTCTCCGGCTTGGCTCCGTAACAACCAATGTCACCGTAGCCAAGGTCGTCGGCCATGATGACGATGATGTTGGGTTTTTCGGCCTTGGCCGTTTGTCCAATCAGTGAACTGGCTATGGTGGCGAGCAGGATAGATAATAAACGCATGCCGGTTATGTAGCGGCGAAGCTCTGGTTGGTCAATCAAGTGCATGTTTAAGCGGGGATGGTCACTTATCGTTTTGCTCCCGGATGTGTTTGAGGTAGAAATCATTGAGTTCCTTTGGCCACTTGAAGATGGGGGTTTTTAGTGGATCAAAACCCTGCAGGTGGCCGGATGACTTGCGTTGGGATGGACGTTTGTAGCGCCACTGGTTGTCGCCAAAAATCTCCTCAACCAGTTTAGCCAAGGCGGGGTCGTACTCCTTGAGTTCTTCCCGGGTATCGATGTGATTGTGGTCGTGATCCGGTGGGCGGTTGGTATTGAACCAGCTTTGCACGCCTTCGGCCCAATACTCTGCCTTGTTGTTTGCGGCGTATTTGCCCTTCCATAGTCCCTTGGTCATTGCGGCCTTGTAGGTTTCGGCTAGCCGTTTGTCGAACGTCGTGTCCACGTCATAGATGCCGTTGAGATGGATGGCGTGGGCAAACTCGTGGATCATGATATTCTCCGTGTTGTAGGGATCGCCGGGATAGCAGAGCAGGTTTTCTTCAGCGCAACTGACGACCGGATCTGTACGGGAGGAACCGAGGCCGCGCGCGCGGCGATCCCAAAACTTAGCGGGGGTCATTTTGCTGTGTTCCGGCACCTGTGTGGTGAACTCATTGTGAGCCATGACGACCAGCCGGCAATTGCGCCGGACCAGGTTGTCGATGATGTCTTGCCGGTGCCCAATCATTTGGTCAACGAGATAAGCGGCCTCCATGAGGGCGTAGTCGGAAACTTTTTCCGAGGAAACGATCGGGAAGCCGTTGACACTCGTGCTCTTTTTGTAGAATGCAGGCAGATTAAGGTGCTCAGGCAGTTTGGCGGACACGGGGTGCTTGTCAGCCTCGCCTTTCTCCGGCTTAGGGCGGTTGCGATATTTTTTGTAGAGACGGTTGTGGCGGTTGTCGAGGTTGACCTTTTTGCCGGCGATCCACATCTGTTTCACTTGGGTGCGAATTTCGAGGATGTGGCCGTTTGCCGTGAAGAAGGTTGCTTCCTTTCCGGCCTCGATGGATCCCAGGCGCTTGCCTACACCGAGGATTTCGGCCGTGTGCAGTGTGATGCCCTTGAGCGCTTCAGCGCGGGGTAGCCCGTGTGCTGCCGATTGCGCGGCGGAGTAGGGCAGATTGCGGGCATTCGAGGCAGCGAACCGAGCCAGCCCCTCGCTAAACACCACTTTCACGCCAGCTTTGTGCAGAATGCCAGCGGCACGAAATTGAGCATCGTAACGGTCAAAGTCGCGCACCGGCAGAGTGAAAGTGTGCTCGAAAATCAACGGTACGTTGTGCTTGGTCAGGAGTTCGGTAATCTGCCATGCGTCGCGTGCGCCTGCGATAATCGGCCTCCAGCCGCGCTTGGTTGCCCAGTTTACTGCCGACTCGATTTGGACTCGCGAATTGGCGTGGATAATCACCGGCTTTTCGGCGCGAACCCACGGCAGCATCGCGTCCCAGGTAGGGATACCCTTGTGCTCTGGAGCCGATTGCGACTTGGCGTATGCGCGGGCTTCCTCGAAGAAGTCGTCGATTTCCTTCAGGCGCTTGTCGCGATCCTTGGCCTGCTTCTTGGTGTCATCTGCACCGGGATTGATGTTCATCGATGGCCAAAACAGATGCAGAGCGACCGGTGATTGGTGAGTCATGTTCTCGTAACCCCAGCCGACGGTGGCCATCAGGCCGGACTGTCCGGTGACGGTTCCCCCTTGTGGAGTTGGCGCGAAGTGTGTGATTCCGTTGGCGCGGGCGACCGGGATCAGTTCTGAGTCGGGGTTGACTGCGAGCCACGATTTGACTTCTGGTGTGTAGATACCGACTTCCCTGGTATCGACCGTGGCGCGCACTGCGGGGATTTCCATTAGTCCAAGTGCGGTGGTCGGCGCGATGAGTCCAGGGAACAGATGCTGTCCCTTGAGATTGACGACCTGTGTTCCTTTGGCAACGGGTTGCTCGTTGACCGGACCAACGGCCTTGATCGTGTCGCCGTCGATAAGCACAAAACCGGGCGAGTGTGTTGGTCCGGAGACGGTGTGCACCACGGCATTGGTGAATAGTGTGGGCTTGGCAAATGGGTTTGGCCAAGCTGTGAGCATCGTGACTATCGTGATTGTAAAAACTGGGATGAGCTGTTTCGTTCGTCTCATGGTTCGTCCTCCTTTAGTTATTCAGTTTCGATTTTGCAGTCCTGACAATCGACCACACCCAGGCCGTGAGCTGTCTCGAGTGCGCGTCGGAAAAAGGCCGCTCGAGCATCCTTTGAATCCTTGTCTTTGCCCTTATTCTTGTCCTTTTTTGCATTATCTTTGGCCTTGGCTAGGAGTTTTTCGCGTTCCTTCGCGCGGGCCTCGGCTCGCGCAATGCCTTCGCTTCGTTCGAAGTAGCGTTTCCCCTCGATCCACGTTTCCAGACAGATGGTACTGGTGCTCAGGGGATGCTCTGACCAAATGACAAAATCGCCGTCCTTGCCAACCTCGAGTGAGCCGACCAGATGATCGACTCTCAGTTGCTTCGCTGGGTTGATCGTGACGAAGTTAAGCGCCTCGGTTTCTTTCGTGTTGCCGTACTTGACCGCCTTGGCAGCTTCGAGGTTGAGGCGGCGCGCGAGGTCGGCCGAATCGGAGTTGAATGATACTACCACGCCGCGCTCTCGCATCAGGCTTCCGGCGTGCGGGATGGCGTCGATAACCTCGTACTTGTAGGCCCACCAGTCCGCGAAGCAGGAACCTCCAGCACCGTGTGCGGCAATTTCGTCGGCCACCTTGTAGCCCTCGAGAACATGCTGAAGTGTCCCGATCCGGACACCGAACTTCTCCATGGTGCGAATAAAGGCGAGGATTTCATCCTGCCGGTATGAGTGGCAGTGAATCCACCGCTTGGCCTGAATGATCTGGCCAAGCGTCTCGAGTTCGAGGTCTCGCCTCGGAGGCGGTCCGCCTTTTTCGCGGAAGCGACGCCACTCACGATTGTATTGCCAGGCAGCGGTGAAGCGGTTTTCATGAAATGCTGGGACCCCCATTCGCGTTTGGGGAAATCGGGTCGTTTTATCGTCACCCCAGTTTGACTGCTTCACGTTCTCGCCAAGGGCAAACTTGATGCCAGGCGGCGCGGCCTGGAACTTCATCGTCTCCGGCCCATGGCCAAGCCGCAGCTTGATGATTGCGTTTTGGCCGCCGATCGGGTTAGCCGAGCCGTGCAGCAGGTTGGCCACGGTCAGGCCGCCCGCAAGCTGGCGATGTATTTCCGGCGTCTCGGAGTTGACGACGTCGCCGATAGAGACCATCGCCGACGATGGTAGGGTGCCTTCGTTCACCGAGCCGAGAATCATACTGTGGTTGTGTGCGTCTATGAGTCCGGGGGTGACGTGTTTGCCCTCGGCGTCGATGATATGGGCGTTTTCGGGTTGCTGAAGGTTGCGCCCGATTTTCTTGATTTTGCCATCGGTGATCAGCAGGTCGTGTTTTTTCAGCACGCCACGTTTGCTGCTGGTCCAGAGGGTGGCATTGCGGACGAGCACCGCAGCAGGCTCGAGTACGGTGTCCTCCTCGATTGGTGATCGGGCCAGCCGCTCGTCCGGTTCATCTACTTTCGTGTTTTCTTCCTTTTTCTTATTCTCGTCCTTCTTCTCCTTGTCGTCTTCCTTCTTCTCGATCCAGGCGAGCTTCTCCGGTTCGAGTGTGATCCAGCGGCCTTCGATCCAGACTCCCTTTAGCTTGGCCTTTGGGTCAAAGTAGTCGCCTTCGACCACGACGAGGTTGGCCAATTTGCCGGCTTCAACCGTACCTAGTTGGTCGGCTGCGCCGGTGAGTCGGGCTGGTGTGGTGGTCAGTGCAGCGAGTGCGTCGTGTTTGGCTAGACCGCGTTCAATGACCTTGGCTAAATTTTCCCTGAATATTTTTTTGTCCTTGAGCCCGTGTGTGGTGAGCGCGATCTCGAGGCCGTTTTTTTGCATCAAAACAGGATTGTCCGGAGCCCAGTCCCAGGCGCGGAGTTGGTCGAGCGAGACGCGTTCCCAGTCGGAGTCACTCGGCATATTCGGCGGCTTTGGTAAATTTATCGGTACAATGAAACGGGTGGCATTGGCCTTCACAAGATCCGGCCGTCGCCATTCGTGGCCGGTCGCGACGATGATCGGCTTGATGCCAAACTCGCCGGCAAGTCGAATTGCCTTGTCCACCATGAGTACGCTTCCTGGCTCGATGATGACCTGTTGCCCGTTTTTCAACACCGCTTGAAGTATATCGAGAGACTTGTTGTAGGCTGGTCGCTTGAACGTGCCGGAGTTGGCCCTGTAGTACTCCCAAGTGTCGTTGTAGTGTTTTGCGTCGGAGAGGGTCTGGCGTATCGCGGAGATCACGCCCATGAGAGATTTGGGGAACTCCCCCGGCTTGGATGCTTTTGTGTCGAAAACGATGTGCTGAAAAAGTTGCGGCTTGATGACAAGCAGGTTTGGCGACCCCTGGCCAAGCGAGATGAGGGCGCTTTGGCCGCGAATGATGCCGTTGGTCGGGGTGAGCACGGCGGCGGTGAACCCCTGCGCGCGCAGTGTCTCGTAACTGTCCGGCTTCGGGCTGAACGCTTCGGTGACATCGTGCTCCGGCTGCATCGTGGACAGGCCAGAGCCGGGGCCGGTTGTGCCAGCGTCAAGTTCGTTGCCCGGCGCACCGAGAAAGCCCGGTTTGCCGGCGGCGGTTGCGCCGGCGCCGGTGATGCTTTGTGTCATCGTGGTCGAGATCGGCTTGGCCTCGGTGACATACGGGTCGATGAAACCGGCGTAGAGTGTCAGGCCGGTCATGTCCCACTCACGTGCGGACTCCGGTGCTTGGCCGTTTTCGGTGACGGCTTGGATGCGGCCGTCGCGAATGATCACCGTGGCGTTATCGATCGTGACTCCCGGCTTGACGGCAACCTTGGCGTGGATCAGCGCGTGGTGCCCCGGTGGCAGGGGGCGGTTGCCTGGTGGAAGAATCTCGGCCTCGCTCGGGCTGGTGAGCGACAGTAAAACCGCTGTTGTGAGAACATTGCTCAGTTTCGACATAGGCGGGATTGAACCAGAAGCCGTCCTGCGTGACCAAGCAAAACTCGGCGCTTGTACAAGCCGCGGCTTTCGGCTATTAGGTGCGTGTTCTTTGACTTGGGCATTTGCCCAGAGACAATCATGACGCTGGAAGGAACCCCGTGAAACTCGGGGACGGTTGCGCCACTGTGACGAGCTGCTAGGCAGCTCGAAGTCAGGTCAATTCTGTCGTTCATGCTCGTCGGGCCGCCTGCGCGGCCAACTTCTCCGCATCCGAGAAGGATGAGGCCGGCACGATGGTGCAGCTTTAATCCCAAGACCCTCCCACGCGGAAGGTCTTTTTTTATGCCTGCCATATCTGTTGGTCTCAGCGCATAAAGAGATCAGTAAATGAAACGTGCCATTATTACCGCATTGGGACTCGCCGTCTTGTCGTGGGTCAGTGAAGTACGCGCAACGCAGTTTGCAGTGGAGGTCGTGTCCTATGAACCGGGAACCGGATTCGCCACCGATTGGAACACCGGTGTCGGATTTACAAACAGGGACGCCATTATCGGCGCACCGGCTCGCTCGACACCAGGCAAATGGGGCGGGCCAATCACGCCGTTCAGTCCGCCTTACCTGTCGGACCAGATCCTCTCCATCGGCCGGGGCGGCGAAGTAACGTTGAAATTCGCCAAGCCGATTCGAGATGAGCCGTTTAACCCGTTCGGGCTCGACTTCATCGTGTTCGGTGGCGCGGGATTTATGGTTACCAACGGCGATTTCAGCGGCGGTGGAATCACAGATGGGACACTCTTTGGCCAAGCTGAAGGTGAGACGCGCGTGTCGGTGAGCGCGGATGGTGATGCTTGGTTTTTGCTGAATCCTGAACTGGCGCCAGTGTTGGATTCCTACTTCCCGACTGACGGTGGCGGTGATTTTAGCCTTCCGGTGAATCCCATCTTGGCCAAGGGCGACTTCGCTGAAGGCGGCTTGGCAAGGTTCACTGAACTTTACGCCGGCTCAGGCGGAGGGAGCGGATATGACATCGCTTGGGCAATCGATACTGACAACAAACCGGTTGCGCTTGGTCAAGTGCAGTTCCTCCGGTTCGAGGTATTGTCAGGTAAAGCCGAGATCGACGCGGTTAGCGATACACGACCACAGACGAAAAATCTTGCCTGGGGTTTTGAAGATTTCTCGTCTGATCCCATGGCAAACGGGTGGGCGGTGCACGGTGACGAATCGCTCTTCAGTTGGGATGCTGAAGTCGGAGCGATGGCGGTTACATGGGATTCCGAAAAGCCGAACAGTTATTTGCACCGTTCGCTTGGCTTGACGCTGACAGAGAGTGATCTTTTTGCGTTTACGTTCGAGATTACATTCAATCAGGTAAAAGCTGGATATCTTGACGGCCAGCCGTACACGTTTGAAGTTGCGCTTGGCTTGGTTAATATCGAGTCGGCTAAGGCAGATGTGTTCAACCGTGGAACCGGTACCGATTCGCCGAACCTGATCGAGTGGGACTATTTTCCGGACACCGGCTTCGGCGCGACTATTTCTCCGGCGATCGCCTCCACGACAAGCCAGTTCGCCGCTGGATTCACGTTTCCTGCCGCAATGGCCATGGGGGAAACGTATTCCGTTAGGATGGAGTTCGATCCCGGTGAACGGGCACTGAATACATTCATGCTCCAAAATGGAAAAGCGTGGAAGGAAATCGAAACGGTGACATTGAAAGATGACTTTGCTGGTTTTGCTGTCGATGCGTTTTCAATCAGCAGTTACACGGCGAAAGGTAACGATTCGAGCCTTCTTGCCACCGGCTGGGTCGATAATCTGGCGGTCGCAGTTGCCCGTTCGCAACCGAGAATTGTGAGCGGCCGCTTGACTGATGGTCAATGGACGGCTCGCTCGTTTGACTTTGGTGCGGTGGGTTCTGTGCTAGAACGATCCGCTGATTTGCTTAAGTGGCACCCGATCGAGAACGGAGTACGTGATGAGGGTTTTTATTTGAGGTTGATCGATGAGAACCCACTATTCGGTGGTGGGTTTTATCGCCTTAGTAGATGAGCTCTGAAAAGCAACAATATGGTTTCACGTTGGTGGAGTTGTTGGTCGTGATCACCATTGTAGCGATATTGGCGAGTCTGTTGTTGCCTGTACTGTCGATGGCCAGGCATAGAGCGTGCGACACAGTTTGCACCGGCAATCTCCGGCAGCTTGTCCTTGCCGGGCAAATGTACTGGAATGACAACGATAACCGTGCCTTTACCTACCGTGGCGAGGCGGTGAACAGAGGTGATCTGTTTTGGTTTGGCTGGCTGGAGCGCGGCGGCGAAGGGCAGCGGCGATTTGATTTGTCCAAGGGCGCGCTGCATCCATACCTCGGCGGTGACGGGGTGGAGACCTGCCCGGAACTTGCCTATGTTGATTCGCGTTTCAAATTGAAGGCGACGGGAGCAGCTTTTGGGTATGGCTACAATCTGCACTTGGCGGGGGGGATTGCCGGGCCGGGATTGCAGATTGATGGCTTGGCCAAGCCGGGAGGCACGGTGTTCCTTGCCGACGCCGCGCAGGTGAACACATTCCAGTCCCCGGCCTCGAAGGAACGCCCGATGCTCGAGGAGTTTTATTACGTGAACGACCGCGAGCGAACTGCGCATTTTCGGCACGGCAAAAAGGCAATCGTGGCGTTTTGTGATGGCCACGTTGGGCAGACGACATTTGAAACGGGCTCGATCGACGATCGAATGGCGAATCACTGGGTGGGGCGCCTGCCGGGCGAACTGCTGCGAGACACAGCGGCTAAACCTTGAAGGTTATTCAGAGCTGTCTTCGTTTTCCGTTTTGTCTGAATCCTTCTCGACTGGTTCAGTTTTGTCAGTGGGGGTCGCTGACTCTTCGACAATTCGGGTGACTTTTACCTCCTTGGGGTTGAAGTTCTTCAAAATAACATCTTCGTCGGCAAATACTCTGACATTTAGATTGGTAGACAAAACACCATCAGGAATGGTCACGGGGTCCACCAAGACTTTTACCTTGGAAGCGCTGGCAAAGTTTGGAACAGGGTCAGCATTTGATGCTAAATTCAATACAACCTCAGGGGGTTCAAGGATATATTGAGTATCATCGTCGGGTGACTTTATAATTCGAACAGGAAAGGTTTGAACATGCTCGGCGCGATTGGTCGAAACGGTTGTGGATTCAAGGGGGTTTATGGGCGTCGGCGGTGCCGGTTTGGCTTCTTTTAGTTCTTGGTCTTTCGCTTTTTTTGGATCATTGCGCGATTGGACTTGGCTGATCGCGTTCCAGATGAGCACAGCAAGCAATATCGAAACGGCTTTCCAGCCAATGTTACGGGTCAATATGTCATGCCATGCCATGTTAGTTGCCTGTTGTCTTGGTTTGCAGGCCGGTGGCACTCGACCTGGGGTTCAGTGACTTAATCCAACCCTTTAAACTTCGGTTGCGAATCGGTGTGACAAACGTCGTGTTCAACGTACTGCGAAGTTTCTTGAGCGAAATTCCCTGAACCAGTTGTCCCTTGAATGCGGTGGAGATGGCGCCTGTCTCCTCTGACACAGCAATCACCAGCGAGTCGGATTCCTCGCTCATGCCGATGGCGGCGCGGTGGCGGGTGCCAATTGTTTTGCTGATATCTTGCCGGCGTGTTAGCGGAAAAATGCAGGCTGCGCTCAGGATGCGGTCCTCGTTGATGATGATGCCGCCGTCGTGGATGGCATTGTTCGGAAAGAAAATGGTCTCGATCATCTCTGGTGTGGCTTCGCAGTCCACCGTGATGCCGGACTCGACGATATCCTGCAGGTGGGTTGATTGTTCAATGGCGATCAGCGCGCCGGTGCATGCCTCACTGAGCCGATCGACAGCTTGGATGATGACCTCTATGTTTTCGCGTTGTTCATGAAGCGCCCCGAAGAAAGTCAAATTACCCAAGCCGGCAAGCAACCGGCGCAGTTCCGGTTGAAAAATGATCAACGCTGCAAAGGCGGACAACCCGAAAAAATAATTCAGCAGCGACGAAAGGACGGTCAATTCTAACCCGATGCAAATCAGGAGGGCAACCAGCAGGCCAAGAAAAGCCACAATCATCGGCCAGCCGCGGGTCCTCCGGAAAAACTTTAGTGTGTAATAAATGGCGACAGACAAAATGGAAATCTCCGCCACGAGACGCCAGTAATTGACGATGCCCTGCCAGATGTTTTGCAATATGTCCATGATTTATCTGTTGCCGCTCAATGCCTCCGCCATTCGGACAGCCTGCACTGTCTCGGCGACGTCGTGTACGCGGACTATATGAGCTCCCTCGGCCGCCGCACAGGCCGCGCAGGCGAGCGAAGCGGGCAGGCGCTCATTGGACGGTGTGCCGAGCAGTTTGCCGATGAACGATTTTCGGGAAGCTCCAATTAGCAGCGGTCGTCCGCTGATAATAAGCTGATGTATGCCGCTCAGCAACTTTATATTGTGCTCCAGTTCCTTCCCGAAGCCGATACCGGGATCGAGGGCCACCTGCTCGCTGTTCACACCGTGCTCCGCCAGTCTGGTCAACCGCTCGCTGAAAAAGTCGCCGACCTCCTGCAGTACATCGTCATAGCGTGGTTCAGTCTGCATGGTTTGTGGCGTTCCTTGCATGTGCATACAGACGTAGCCGGCCCTGGCCTCTGCAACGACCTGCCACATTTCCGTTGACTGGCGGTTGGCCGCGATGTCGTTGACAATAGACGCACCGGCATCGAGGGCGGCCTTGGCCACCGCCGGTTTTTGCGTGTCGATCGAGATGACAGCCCCACAGCGCTTGGCCAAGCGCTCGATCACTGGCATGACACGTCGCAGTTCCTCCTTTACGGAAACAGGTTCGGAGCCGGGTCGGGTTGATTCACCACCAATATCGATGATCTCCGCGCCCTCATCGGCCAGGCGTAACCCGTGGTCGGTCGCCATGTCGTTGTCGAGAAAGTGACCACCGTCGGAGAAGGAGTCAGGAGTGGTGTTGACGACCCCCATCACCACCATCGGGCGAGGAAAGTTGAAGACGGAATCGCAGGCGGTCCAGCGCACGCGGCAGGCTACCTCCGCTCGGCTAAGCACGCAATCGACATCAGCTTATTTCAAGCCAAGCGCCTGCTTGATGGCGGTTTCCAGTGCGGCCGCTGAGGGGGGTGGGCCGAAGATTACTTGATTATTGATGATGGTCTGGGGCATCGACGAACTGCGGCCATTCTTGGAGTTCAACTCGTAAGCGCGAATGTTTTGCTGAAGTTGTTGCTGCACAGTCGCGCTGGCAATAGCTTTGTCGAGTACGCCCGCGCCGACAAGCTTGGCCGCGTGCTGTTTCACCGTGTCGAGTGGCTTGGCGGTTTTATGATCGGAAAAAAGCCAACGATCGAATTCGTGATACTTGGCCGGGGCGACCTGCTGCACCGCAAGGCAAATCCGTGCGTATTTGCAGGCGTTAATATGGTCTCGGCCCGTGCGCTTGATCACGGCGTTGCAATTCGCGTCGAGTGGCATCGGGATCATCACGCAGGATACCTGACCGTTCAGTTTTTCGATTGATTCGAGGATGTAACCATGCAGTTGCCGGCAATGGTGGC
>JAKUOU010000072.1 GCA_022451065.1 Pedosphaera sp.
CGAGTATCAATATTTCATATAGAGTCTCCAGCATTGATAGCTTTGCCTTCGAAGGCTGCTATAATCTGACAAGAGTGACGATTCCCGACAGCATCACCAGCATTAGGGAAGGTTCCTTCGGTCGCTGCAGAAGCCTGACCAGTGTGACGATCCCCGACAGCGTCACCAGCATTGGGGAGAAGGCTTTCTATGACTGCCGCAGCCTTACGAGCATCACCATTCCTGACAGTGTCATCGGCATTTATAATAGAGCCTTCGAAGGCTGCACCAGCCTGAAAAGAATTACTTTTGAGGGTGATGCTCCCTTTTTTTTGGGTGCTAATGTGTTCAGCGATGTATCCGGTAATGCCAAAGTATTTATCAACCCTGATGCAATCGCTTTTGGTGAAACGCTTGAAGGATTGCCTGTCATAATCTTTGAGGAATTAGAAATCAACACCTCCAGTAAATCCGTCGCCCCAAGAAGGCCCTTCAGCCAATCTGCCTCTCCCTTCTCCTTAAACTTCGATAGCATATCGGGCTTAACCTACAAAATAGAAGCCTCACATGATTTGAAGAAATGGGGCGAGATTGCCGAAGTCCAAGCCTCCGGAAGCTTGGTTAAATTCACCGATTGGCGTGAAGCGATTTTCCAGAATCAATACTATCGGGTGAAGTTGGTGGAGTAAAAACAAAGATTGGAAAGTTGACGAAATGCAAACGGAAGGTCGTGCGGTAAGCTAACAGAGAAAATATAAACTCACATGAACAATAAGAAAAAACTAACCCTCTGCCTCTTAACGTTTCTTGGTTTGTGCCTCTCTCTTGAAGGGCATCCGAACATACTGGTCATCATGACCGACGACCAAGGCTACCCGGAACTCTCCGTTCACGGGAACCCGGTCCTGCAAACCCCCAACTTGGACCGTCTTCATAGCCAAAGCATCCGTCTGTCCGATTATCATGTCTCCCCGATGTGCACGCCCACCCGCGGGCAACTCCTTACCGGGATGGACGCCGCCCGTAACGGGGCCGTCAACGTGAGCAGCGGACGGGCCCTCCTTCGTCCCGAAATCCAAACCATCGCCAACTATTTCGGCGATGCAGGCTTTGCCACCGGCGTCTTCGGTAAGTGGCACTTGGGGGCGAATTACCCCTTTCGCCCACAGGACCGGGGTTTTCAGGAAAGCGTTTGGTATCCTTCTTCGTCAATCCCGTCGGTGCCCGCTTACTGGGGTAACGACTACTTTGACGACGTCTACATTCACAACGGAAAAAACCAGCGGTACGAGGGTTACTGCACGGATGTTTTCTTCGCTGAGGCCAAGCGGTTCATGCTAGAATCAGCCAAGAAAAAGAAGCCTTTTCTCTGCTACCTTGCGACCAACACACCGCACGGTCCCTTCATTCCCAAGGAAGAAGACCGCAAGGTTATTGCCGAAGTCCTTGCCCAGCCCAAGTTCGACCATTTGGGTGCGAGCAAATTAAAAAGCCCGCGAGGACAGACGGCTGGGAACCTGAAAGACCGCCTTAGCCGTTACCTCGGGATGATTCGCAACATCGACTGGAACATGGGCAAGCTGATGAAATTTCTCGATGACAAAGGATTGTCCGAAAATACAATCCTACTTTTTCAAACCGACAACGGCAGCCTCATGGGGCCGCGGTATTTCAACGCGGGGATGCGGGGCAAGAAAACGGAAATCTGGGAGGGAGGGCATCGCGTGCCCTGCTTCATCCGTTGGCCTAATGGCGGCTTGGGTAAACCCCGTGACGTCGGCGGCCTGACCCAGGTCCAAGACGTCCTCCCCACCCTGATGGAACTATGCGGAATCAAACCCAAGAAGAGTCTCAAGCTTGATGGCATGAGCCTTGCACCGGTCCTGAAAGGCGAAAAGAAGGTACCCGAGGATCGGATCCTGGTCATCAACTACAGCCGGATGCCCGGTTTCTCAAATTACCCGTCTCCGCACTCCCAGACCCAGATGCGAGCCGACCAGGCTGCGGTTCTCTGGAAACGTTGGCGACTGCTTGAGAACCGTGAACTTTACGACCTTGAATCCGATCCCATGCAAGAGAAAAACGTCATCGGGGATCACCCCCAGGTGGTCGCGAAGATGCGCAAACATCTTTATTCCTGGTGGGACACGGTCAAGCACTTGGCGAACGACCCCCAACGCGTCATCATCGGAACCCAACACGAGAACCCCACCAAGCTATCCGCCACCGAGTGGCTCGACGTCTTCATCGACCAGCAAAGGCAAATCCTTCGCGGCGGACAAAAGAGCGGGTATTGGTTGCTCGACGTCGCCCGGGCGGGACAGTATGAGATCGAGCTCAGGCGTTGGCCCAAGGAAGCAGGCGGTACGATTAACGGGACCTTACCCGATGGAACAGGCAAGGCCCTGCCCATCACACAGGCCATGCTTTACGTCAGTGGTCACAACCATCTGGATATTGGACAAAAAAAAGCTTACCAATTTGAGGGGCTTACCCAAGGCGTCAACCCGAAGGACAAGGGGGTTACCTTTACGATGAATTTAAAGAAGGGCCCCGCCGCATTGCATACCTGGTTTCAGGGAAATGACAATACGATGCTCAGCGCCTACTACGTTTACGTTAACAGAAAAGGAGATGTCCGATGAACCGATTCTTTTCTTGGAAGTTTACACGAGTATTTTGATTGCCAAGGTTTTGGCGCAAAGATCCTGAAACCAATGGAAATCAACTGTCCACCTTGCTGTGAAGGCATTCTCGTTTACCAAAAGCGGTTTGGTTTGATTGCAGTTTTACTGACTGGGTCATGGGGGTTCGCCGCCGATGAAGTGAAGGTGGGGCTCCGCAAGCAGCTTTTGGTCGATGACTGGGTGGTGGCTGAGAAATACGGGCTGGTGCGCGAACTGGGCACCGTGACGAAGCAGAATGCCGGCAAGCCGATTTTCGAGGGCTACTTTTATGGCACAGTGCTACACGATGAGGGGAAATTTAAGATGTGGCACCGCGGCAACCCGTATGGCTACGCGGAGTCGCTCGATGGAATTCATTTCAACAAAATCTCGCTACTCAAAGGCTTGGATCCGTCGCATCACAACACCGCCTCATTTTACATCGACCCGAACGAGCCCGACCCGGCCCACCGGTACAAGGTATGCTATGCGTACCTGCGCCCGCATGCAGCGGCGCTGGGCTACTCTGCAGACGGCATCCACTGGAAGGCCTACAACGGCGGCAAGCCCGTGACGCATCGCGCGGCGGATACTTACAATCAAATCGTGTGGGACACCGAGGCGAAGGTGTACCGGATGTTCACGCGCACGGACTTTCCTCGTCCAGCCAACGGGCTGGAGGTCCGAGGCACGCGCGACATGGTAAACCCAGACATCAAGGCCAGCCCACGAAACTGGCGTACAGTGCGCGAATGGAAATTCGGTAAGGGTGTGGAAAATGAGATTTATCGCCGACAAATTTACGCGCTCACCGACTGGATCCACGAGAGCGTGCATTTCGCGCTGATGTCCGTTTACGAAAACATCCCCAAGCCCGGAGCACCCTACGATCGGCGTCCCAACCACCACAAGCGGCACGAGCATGACATTGTCAATTTTTACATCGGCACCACTCGTGGCAACACAATGTGGGACCTTACTTGGGTATATGCCAGCGAGCCCCTCATACCGCGCGGGCCCGACGGCAGTTTCGACAAGGACATGATATTTCCCGCCTCGCAGATCGTCACCCATAACGACCGCCACTGGATATATTACAACGGCTTCCGCGAACGCCATGGCATCGCCGACCGCGGTCCGCACAGCATCGGCCTAGCCACGCTGAAGCTCGACCGGTTCATCAGCTTGTCCACCAAGGGCACACAGTTCGGTAGTATTCTCACCAAGCCCTTCCAGCTCGCAGGTAGCCGTCTGCAAGTCAACGCCAACGGCGATTACATTCAGGTGGAAGTGCTCGACGAAAATGCCAAAATAATCCCTGCCACACCGCCCAGTCTGGTAAAATCGACGCCCTGCGGTGGGAACCCGACTGGGCCAACGGCCGCGACTTGGCCGCGTTGAAAGGCAAACTCGTCCGGCTCCGTTTTCAGTTGCGCAACGCCAAACTGTTCGCCTTTCAGTTCATCAATCCGGTGCCGAGATAACCTTGGCCCTCTGCGATACCATCAATCACTTCCCTCCAGTTTCAGCCCCCCCACACACACAAGGGACTAGTTACTTGTTCAAAAACCCATCCTTATGGGCTACTATTCCTCTTGTAAGCAGTTCAAAACTCAATCACATGCCCACCAGGAAGCTCATAATTGCAGGCACAGTGCTTTTACTGGTTGCGCTGGTGATATGGGCCAACATGGCGGATAGCCCCGCGAAGAGCATTTCTGACGGTTCCACAGGTGCTTCTGTCGGGCTTGAAAAGGACCTTCCAACCGAACAGAAAATTCCGACTCACTAGATCATCATGAAGCATCTCCTACTCACAACAACCGTAGCCGCGCTGCATTGGTCTGTATGTGTCCTGCAATTCTTTTCACTGGCCCCGCACTGTCTGCATGGCAAAGTAGCCGCATGGGACACTTGAAATTTAAGGCGGGAGAAATCACCGCCATCATCGGCGATAATGCGGATCACGCCCCGGCCAATGGCCATCGTGCGGGCTACAACGGTATTTGGGATTTCCAGCACAGAACCAGCACGCGTAGCATCTTTGTACCCACCTACGCAGGGTTGAACCTCGAACATATCTTCAACGGTGACACGGAGTTTGAGAATAACGACATTTTTTTTGAACCTCGCCGCGCGCCGATGACATTTAGGAAACTAAATGACCAGCAGGCCGAGTTGCATCAACCCGCCACGCCGACTTTCCATGTGGAGAGCACCACTCGATTCACCCTGCGCGCCCCTTGGTATCTCGATCTGGATTTCCGTTGCACTCCTCATCAGCACGTACACCAACGCGGCTGGTTCGGCTGCTTCTGGGCGAGTTACATCAATGCCCCTGCCGACAAGAGCTTCTATTTTCTTGGGGGCTGGCGCCCCAAGGAGTCCATGTGGATGCAGCTCTGCACACAGGCACATGACGACGAAAGCACCGTACTGGCGCACGACGACGACTTTAAACTAACATGGCTGGAAGGTAGTCGCGACGCGCTCTTCAAGAACTTCTCCCGCATGCGATATGCAAAGCCGTTATATTACGGTAACTTCGAGAACCTGGTGTACATCCTAATGTTCAAACCCGAAGCCGGCATCCGCCTTACACACTCCCCCAGCGGCGGCGGCTTTAATAAGGATTTCAATACCAGCAATCCTGCGTGGGACTGGCAGTTTATTGTACCCAAGTACGACGTAATGAAGGAGTACGGATACCGCGCCCGCGCCGTGCTTCGCCCGAGATGTTCGCGGGAGGAAATCCTAGATGAATACGAAAAGTGGACTAACGAATAGCCCATACCCATTTGTGACTCCCATCGCCTCCGCCATTATTTCTTAGCCATAGAATCACTGTGAATAGCTGCTCACCGACCCCCGATCTTGGGGACCTCTCCATCACCTGTCGGCTCTCCGGCCATTAACCAGGAGAGGTTAAAACGTGCGACGCGCGACTGGGGGAGCCGGCCTTCAAAGTGCATGTAGATCCAACCTTCGCTCTCCGTACCGGGGCGCCCCGCGGAAAGGGAGGAATATTGGAAGGGATCTTCCCATGCCAGTCGCTTCAAAGGCCACGTCTTTGCGCCGTCGAAGCTCACCCAGACCGTGCCGCGTTTGCGGCCGGCAGGACTGTCGCAGTTGCTGTAGAGCAAGATGTCTCGGTCCGCAACCGGCAGGCGAACAAGTCCAGCAAAGCAGCCGTAGTTCGTGTCCTGCGGTCCGTCGGGCAGGACGTCGACGATCCGCCAACCGGTCCAGGTCTCGCCGCCGTCGGCGCTCCATGCCTCGCGGCGCCGCAGCGGCGGCTTCTTCGCATTCCAATGAGAGCGGGAATTGTAGTAGAGCCGGCCATCGGACAGTTCGGCGATCCCTGCCTCGCCGGTCCCCATCTCCGAGAATGGGTTGCTAGTCTTCCAGGTTTTTCCGTGATCGTCGCTGTAGATTGCGGTGGTGTAGTGCGTTGGCCAGTGTTTCTTTGGGTAATTCGCCTCGCCGTAATGACGCGCCGCGCGGATCAATCGTCCGGCATGTTTGCCGTGTCGCAAGGTGATGCCGTGTTCGTTCATGTGCATCGACGGCACGTTTCCGCGGGTGTCAGGATGAATCGTGACTTCGATTTTCTGCCATGTCTTACCGTCGTCCCGGCTGCGATAGACCGACAACGGAGCGGGCGGGTGGCGATCCTCGGCAAACGCCAGGATATCTCCGGTGGTCTCGTCGACAGTCAATCCCCCTCCCTGAAAGGCCGGCTCGGCGACGATGATCTCTTCTCCCCAGGTCTTGCCTCCATCTTCACTACGACGCGCGAGAAGCTTTTTGTCTCCCAAGGTTGCGAGAACCGTCCCCTTGAGAGTGACGACCACGTTGGGATGGCGTATTGCCCTAAAGAGCGGCTGGACGTCCATACGGGGCTTGCCCAGAAAGACATCAATCGGCCCCTCCACTGCTTTTTCCTTAGCATCGAGAGTTGCGACAAAGCAGGACCAGATAATCGGACCAGCAAAGGCGGTTAAGTTTAACATTGTGGTAGAAGCAATTACGGTCAAAAATGATTTCATGTCAGGGAAACCCTCATCTCAACGAATAAAGTTATCAAGCTGTTTTAACTGTTCGCGCTGAACAACAACTAAAAAAACGCTCGCTCGGGGCAAAGTTAACGGGAAACTGCGTTAACACATAGCTTCCCCTTACCACCTCTCCTTTCACTGAAGGCAGGGGGAAATAAAGAACCTTGATTTCATTTTTCCAGCAATTCCCAAGCGTCCTCTAACTCCCCTTCGCTTTTGCTGGCAAACCCCTATTGCTACTGCCAAGATTCCTGCACCAATATTTCCGCAATGAAACACATTCTAACCACAATCGCGGCTGTACTTTTGGCGGGGTGCGCCTCAACTAAAAGCCTCAATTTTTCTACCATCTCTATTGGCATGAATAAACAGCAGGTCATTGCATTGAAAGGAGAACCATTCAGGGTCGCTGCCATGGACGGGTTGGAATACTTTATTTACAGAGGCTTTGACAAGGAACTCTTGAAACCTAATGGATTCAGTGTCTATGAAGCTTTTATCCGATTCAAGGATGGCAAGGTAGATGCCTATGGAAGACTAGATGATTTCGACAGCACGAGACACAAAGAATTGTTGATCAAGAAAGCTGAAGGCAAATAATACACGCTGACCACCTCCCCCCGTCGATTATTTGGTGATCTAAACTTGCCGCGATAAAACAAAAGATTCGAGTTGCGCACATGCTAACCAATACGAGGCCTTTATCTTCAGCCTTTCTCTTTCTCGTCACAGTCGCTTTCACGGCCGATGCCAAGGAAAACACCGATTGGCAGGTGTATCTTGGAGGTAAGGAACGCAACCTGTATTCATCCTTGATGCAGATCAACCGGGACAACGTGGCGGACCTACAGGTTGCTTGGACCCATGAAACCGGGGACAAAGCCGAGTACCAGGCGAACAACTTGATCGTGGATGGGTTACTGTACACGCCAACGCCCAGTCGCAAGGTGGTGGCTCTTGATGCCGCAACCGGAGCGGTACGCTGGACCTGGGATCCGGCCAAGGAAGGTCCACGCAAAGGGCGCGCCCGGCAGCGTGGCTTGGTTTATTGGGAGAATGAAGATGGCGGTGAACGCCGATTGTTTACCGGCGTGGCCAACATGCTCTTCGCCTTGGACCCTTCGAGCGGCAAGGTGATCAAGGATTTCGGAGAAGAAGGTTCGATAAAGCTCGGTTCTGGTTTGAACACGCCCGGCGTGACCTACAAGGACCTCTTGATCGTGGGCGGCCTGGGAGGTAAGGGCGCAGTCCGGGCCTACGACGTGCGCACGGGCGCCCAACGCTGGATCTTTGATCTTATTCCTCGCCCCGGTGAGGTGGGCTACGATACCTGGCCCAAGGACGCCTACAAGACCGCCACCGGCCTGATGCCCTGGTGCGGCCAATCGCTCGACGAGAAACGAGGCATCGTCTACGTCGCAACCAAGACAGCCGAACCAGATTTTTACGGCGGACGACGGCACGGCGCGAATCTCTTTGCCAACTGCGTGCTTGCCCTGAACGCGGCGACCGGGAAACGCATCTGGCACTTCCAGATCGTGCACCATGACTTGCTGGACAAAGATCTGCCTTGTCCACCTGTGCTGCTAACGGTCACGCACAAGGGTAAAAAGATCGATGCGGTGGCCCAGGGAACAAAGCATGGCCTCCTATTTGTCTTTAATCGCGAAACCGGTGAACCGCTTTGGCCGATCGAGGAACGCCCGGTTCCCGCCTCTACTTTGGAAGGAGAAAAAGCCTGGCCAACCCAACCGTTTCCCACCAAACCCCCGCCGCTGATGCGACAGAAATATACCGAGGCGGATGCATCGAATATTTCACAGAAAACCCATCAACTCACCTTGGATCGCATCAAGGTCTCGCCTAACTTTGGACCCTTTCCTGCCCCGAGCCTGAAGGAAACGGTGATGTTTCCAGGCTTCGATGGCGGCATGGAATGGGGTGGAGGAGCCGCCGACCCGGATGGCATCTATTATGTCAACATCAACGAAATGCCTTGGTTGTTGCAGATGGTCGAGACGCGTAAGACCGATGGGTCCAACCTGGTTCGAGGCGAGCGAGACTACATGATTTTTTGTGGTGCCTGCCACGGATTGGACCGCAAAGGCAACCTGCAGGCGGGCTTCCCGCCTTTGCTTGGTATTGGCGACCGAAAAACCCGCGCTGAAATTGAACAAATCACGAGACAGGGCGGAGGGCGCATGCCCGGTTATGAGGTCATGCCGGATGGCAAGCGCAAGGCCATTCTCGATTATGTCTTGAACTACAAGTCGCCCAGCGCATCCCGACCGGAACCCGAAACCCCTGCCCCGCAGGTGGCCGACAAGCAACCACCCGTCTATGCTTTTGGAGGATTTCGTCGCTGGCTGGACGACGAGGGATATCCTGCGATCAAGCCGCCTTGGGGCACCTTGAATGCGGTCGACCTCAATAGCGGCCAGATCAAGTGGAAGGTGACCCTCGGCGAATATCCCGAACTAACTGCCCAAGGCATCCCGCCGACGGGAACCGAAAATTATGGTGGACCCTTGGTAACAGCGGGCGGACTGATCTTCATCGGGGCCACTGCCGATGAGACCTTCCGAGTCTTCGACAAGGAAACAGGCAAAGTGCTGCATAAGGCAAAGTTGCCGTTCAGCGGGAACGCCACCCCCAGCACTTACATGGTGAACGGCCGGCAATACGTGGTAATTTCCGCTGGCGGCGGCAAGTCTGGCCGCCCCCGAGGTGGCAGCTTGGTGGCCTTTGCGCTGCCGGAAAAATGAAAGACCTCCTTCCAATAATCGGAGTCGTGGGGGCGGTGGGCTGGATATGTTGGGCGATTGTAAAATCAAGACCACCGAACCTGTCGGATAATCCATTCGAGTATTTTGCCAGATGGATTCGCAATATTCGCCTGCTTCGCGATAGAACTGTTGAATATTACAATCCTCTTATTGGCGGGCCACGATCGCGCGCCTTCTGGGTTGTCACTTTTATCTGGATGATTCCCATGTTTATTACGTGGAGAGAAATGTGGTTTGGTAAAAACTACTTTCTCAATGGCTGTTTGATTGTTTTATCTCATTTGCCATGGATATTATATTTTTTGTTTAATGCTAGAAAAAATAAAGGATGCAGGCTGAAACTGTCTGAAACAGGCATTAACATTGCAAAAGGGATTGTGCTCACAATATTCGCTTTTTGGGTTTTAACGCCTATCATTTATTCTTTAATTGATAGGATGTTTTTTTCCGACATGTCAGATAGAGGGTCTTATTTTTTTCCTGAGATAACTGACTGAATATTTTTCGACGAGATAAATGAAAATGAAACACCTCATCCTCGCAACAATCACAGCTGTACTGTTGACGGGGTGTGGTCCAAGTGGCGATCCGCCACCACTGACTCACTCGATTAAAGACAGCAGCCAAGACCTCACCCAACAAACGGACATCGAGCCTGTGTTGTTTGTCGCAGATGGACTTAATGCGGACGGTTCGCTGGTTGAAAATTATCAGCGAGGGTTGAAGTTTGCGATCGACTATTTCGGAAACTACGGACCATATTACATCTACTTACTCGGGCCCGGTAATGAGCAAAGCATCAGAGACATCTACTTTAAAAGAGCTAAAAGCAGAGCCAACCCGAGTTCGTTGACTGCAGTTGAGGAACAAATAGAGGGGTTTCTACAACGGCCTAATATTGTTGACGAAATAGACGCCGTCTTGGCTGGCAAGGCCGAAGGCGGATTGACCTGGAGCGAACCTCCAAGACGAGTATACGAGGATGTCACCACAAACGCCAAGGGACGAGAGAACGATCCCATCGAAAACACGTGGGGAGCACTGCATGAATACCACCACGTTTTTCAGATCGCCCATTGCGATTCGTATCAGGAGCGGACCTCTGACCGCAATCTAAACTCGTGGATGGCCGAAGGAATGGCAACGTATAGTTCCGCGAAATTTATGGAGAATCTCAACTTAGTCGATTTCAAAAACTACATGCTGGAGCTGAGAAAGACGGGAGGCAATATTAGCGAGACCGGCATAAACGAATTTATATCGGGCGGAAAAACCTGGCGTTTGGATGACGAAACCTATTGGGAGTCAGGAGACTCTGCACAGGTCTACTACATGTTGGGAGCCTGGGCGACAGCCTATCTCATTCACGTTCAGGGCGTCGCTGAAGTTACCGTCCTGAAGAGTTGGTATTTTGATATTCCTCGCATTGGAAAATCCGCGGCTTTTGAAAAGCACATGGGGTTATCCCTGAATAAGTTCTATAAAAAGTTTGATGCCTTTATCAGGCAATCGAATGACGAGGTGATGAAAATCTTCGCGGGAAATTAAGAGGAACACATCATGCTGCAGATCAAATAAAAAAGTGGCTGAGTTACTTTTAATTAAAGGCTCGAAAGTAAATACATTAATGAGTCGGAACATACTCCACTGGCCAAAGCCATGCGCCGGAAAGTTCCTCAAGAGTTTTAAAGGGGTTCGACGCCCACTGCCTCCGTCATTTATTCCCATCAAATAAGCCTACCGAGTCGATGGTGACTCGGCGGCGATGCGCTCATATGTCCGGACAGCACGGTCGTACGCGAGCTTAGCCTCAGCTTGCTCTGACTTCTTGATAAACCGATTGCGGTTTTGCCAAAGCAATTTAACGGACTCGGCACACCAATGGGCACTCTCACGGGAGGCCCGGATGGGTTTGCCGGCGACCATTACGTTAACAGGGTTAGTGTGCAGTTGAGGAAAATGGCGCAGAGCCACCCAACTGCTTCGGTTGATAGCCACTTTGAATTGAAGGTCATAAATTTTACCATCGGCGGGGACAGTTTCCTTGGCAACAACTTGGCCGTTAGCAATAAGTTCCACAAGTCGATCCCCGCCCTTTACAAACCTGCGGTGCCGAGGAGCGTGAAGATTGACAGTGTCTCCAGTGGTGCGAGGGCCCGACGCAGCGTCGAGTAATCCCTGCGCAACGGTCATCGGCGTTTCCGCTGCAAACGCCACCTTGACCTGCACGCCGACTTTGCCGGGCTTTGCCAAGCGCACATCGGCTTGACCGGGCGGTTGGGCGTTAACAGTGAATTTCAGTGCGTGGGCATACCCGTCGCTCACATATGACTGACCCGCAGCAAGACCGCGACACCACTCGGTAAAATCAATTTTCTTTCGCACGCCCATCTGCACATACACCCTGCCTGCGCCTACACGGCGGCTGGACATACACGGAAAATCCGTTTCACCACTGAGCTTTAGTGGGAAACCGCAGTTGAGAAGGTGATACCACGTGTTCCACTCCGGTATGCGAGCGGTGTCCATAGCACTAATGAAATCGCACACGCCCTCGGCAGTGCTCACGAAAATCTCCATCGCGCCACCCCCATTTAGCGCAGGAATGGCAAAGTTGGGCAGCGTATCGGCCGCCCGATCGGCACTGGAGGCAAGTTCCTTCTCGGTCAACTTCCCGTTACGGTCGGAGTCCACCTCTGAGAACGGCTCGGGCAACAGACCATCAGCCGTTTCGGCGCTTGTGAGCACAAGATTACTGTCCGTATCCAGCGTTTGCATCAGCCAATTCGCCGTGGTGGGCGGATGCACGTGCAGCGCGGAGTGAGGATAGCCGGTCACGCCACCCTGCTCCTTGCACCAACGTAGGACAGGCACGGTCCAGGAAGGCCAACCCTGCGTCTTGGTGCCATCCGAACCCGGATAAGTTTGGTTTTTCAGGTTAAGCAGGCACACGTGCCCCAGCGCGGCGGAGCCAAAGCCGCTGATTTCGAGGTCATATTTCAGCACCGTCAACGGCTCGCTTACCTCATCGGCACCGGGTGAAAAATAGTTTCGCTGAAAATCAAAGCACGGCCCCCAGGTGAGCACGCAGCCGACATTGAGACCCTCACCCTTGACCTGCTGAAACATGTCGAGCGGGGTGACACCCTGCGTTGGGCTGTCGTAATGCGAGCAGCCGGCGCCATGGATGTGATGGTCACCGCAGTAAAACCCAAACCTAGCCGGATTTACCCAGCGCTCAAGGCGCACTGGAATTTCCATATTACCCCCAGAACGCACCTCAATTTCCCGCTTGCGGACGATGTATTCCGGCCCACGTGAGAACTCCATTGTAAACCTGCCCGGGGGCAACATCACTGACTGCTCGTGGGCACGGTAGATATGCGGCTGAAAGAAAAAGTCCGGTGCCAGGCGTTTGGCCTGTGGCGGATACACTCGGCCTGCGGTGTCGCGAAACTCCAGTCGTGCGGTGGTGGGAGAGCCATCGGAATCGCGCACGTCGAGTTTCACCGCCATGGCCGGCAGCACGTTAAATAACACCGGCACCTCGGCACGAAAGCCAAGGTCCTGCGTTCCTTGACCCACGTCAAACTGCAGTGTCGCCTCGCGCCTTCCGGCCTCATGACTGTAAATCAGGACAATGGCATACTCCACCTCAAGCCCACTGAGAGCCGTCGTCATTGGGGGGCTATTGAACATCTCCAACGAGAGAAACCTCCCCTTCTCACCCCTCACATTTTCGTTCACCTTTAGCTCCGCTTGGGCCTGACGCTTGAGAATGCCCAACGACGCACCTGAATACACTGGACCTGCTTGCGGACTTGCAACCCGCAACGGCCGTGCCACCGTACTGTCGTTGAACACCTTGACGACAAACGGGGTGTAAGCACCCTGCCTGAGCACGGCCTTGGCCGGACCGCGTCTCACCTTCACGCGCACCTCCGGGTTCAGGGAGACCGCCACCAATACATGCGAATCGAGAATTAGCTGAATTGTCTCTGCATCCCGGTCACGAATGGCATGATTAAGTTTTTCAACTACCGACTTGGCCAAGGGCATCCCCAGAAACTCCATCGCCTGAACCAGGCGGGCCACGTTGGCTCCAAGCGGCTGACCCTCGACATTGACGTTGGGAAGCGCGGTTTGCGCTTGGCCAGTCGTCAGGCAAGCGATCGACAAAAACAAAACAGCAAGACTCTCTTTATTCATTTACCCGTGGCTAGGAAGTGTTTCATCGCACCACAATTATCATCGATCTCCATACTTTTGATGCCACTTTAACGACCAAAGATCATTCAATTGGATAAGCTCAGCATGCCCGTCTGAAAACACGACATTGATGGCACCCGGCAACATCCTGTTTTTGCTTGTGGGGCGGAACTCCTCCCCCGGTGAGACGCCCCCATGCCGGGTGAGGGTTATTCTCGAAAAGCCAACATTTTCTGTGCTGCCTTTGGACAGACTTGAAGCTGCTCTCTGCTTAAACATAGGCCATTGGTTGCGCCACATGGCATCACAGAATAGCGGCGTACCAGAGGAAGATCGAACATCACTGTCTTTCCGGAAGGCCAGATCCCTGGCCATCCCGTGCTGTGTTACCCAGCTTTGAGGCCAATCACCGGCATAAGTCCATCCATTCAAACCATAGCTGCCTGCCCATGGCTTGCCTGTGCGCCCGTTTATTCCTTTGTTTGACCACGCTCTTGTCGCTGTTCCTGCTGATCCGAGTTTCGACTGATCGACGGGAGCCACGGGGCAAAGTCGTATCTCGTCAACCTTGGAGTAGTTTTTACTCAACTGATCTAACCAGACGTAGTTGCGGGTTGGTGACTCAAACGGCAACATGCTTCCTGTCTCATTCGTGTATAATTTGTGGGCCAGACCAAGTTGCTTTAGATTGGAGATACACTTGATCCCCTTGACCCTTAGCTTGGCACTACTCAAGGCTGGTAATAATATCGAGGCTAGAATGGCGATGATGGCGATCACTACCAGAAGCTCAATGAGCGTGAATGCCCATCTTGATTCGGCTTTCATTTCCCTTCAACTTTCAACCCACTACCCGTCTTGCCGCCGTGTTCGCGAGGAAGGTCGACGATTTCGGTATTTTGGAAGCTAAAGCCCCATATTCATTAGAGCTTCTTAAGCTTGATGTTTCTAAAATAGAGATTGTGTGGTTCTCCATGGTCTTGGAGGCCTATGTAGCCCTCTAGTGGCCGGTCTTTCATGGGCGTCTTATCCAGTTGGATGTCGACAATTTTCTCGCCGTTTAGTTCGACCTGCAGGTGGTGGCTCCTGCACGTGACAATCATTTTATTCCATTCCCCAGGGTTCTTGGACATGTTCTTTGAAGCGCCTACAGTACGAATGATGCCTCCGTGGTCATGCGGGCCTACCTTACCCTTCTTTTTAGTTGAATCGAGCACCTGTGCCTCAATACCTGTTTGCACAGGGTTTCCTAAGTCACCAACACGAAAGAACACCCCACTGTTTCCGCCAGGCGGATATTTATATTCAACATGTAAGACAAAATCTTTATACTTTTTCTTACTCCATAGGTAGGCCCCGTAACGCTGCCAGCCTTTTTCACCCGGGCGCGGTTGAATCAGCAACGTGCCGTCCTTTTGCGGAAGCCAATTACCAGAGGTCTGCCAACCGGACAAATCCCGGCCGTTATAAAGCTCTACCCAGTCTTTTTCTGCGGCAGAAACCAAGGGTGCTAGTCCGATGAGGGTGCTGAGGAATAATATTTTCATAGAATCGTGATTGTTGTCATGAGGAGGTGTTTCATGATGTATTGATTTCCGCAGAAATTCTTATCCTACGCTCCGTCGCTTTCAAAGCATCGAATACCAAAAAGCACCAAATAGAAATCTTACACGACACTGCAGAGTTCTTTGTTTTGGGAGTTTTGGGGTGTTTGCACTCACCCGTTAATTTGAAAAAGATACGAAATAATGTGGGGATTCCCGAAGTGGCTTCCTGCCCCCATTTTTTTCCTTTAGCTGGTAAAATCATCTTCCAGGAGTCAAGGATCGCTCATGCATTTGCCGCTATGCAACACATACTAGTCTACATAATTTCATTTTGCCTTATAACAAGGTTCACCCTGGCTGGTGCAATCCAGGCAAATATTACCAAAGAGGAAAAGCCTTCAGGAAAG
>JAKUOU010000073.1 GCA_022451065.1 Pedosphaera sp.
AGGCCAGGCCGTCCGCGGAGTCGGCGGTGGAGACGCGGCTGACCGTCCGCTTCAGGCTCACCCACACGGCGATCACGCCAAAGAAGTAAAAGACAGCGGTGACCGTGCTCAACGCCGACAACCAAGCAGGCACCGGCGCACCCGGCCCCACACTCCCCACGGAGCCGAAAAGCAGCAGCACCCAGAAACCGAACTGCGCGAAACCGCGACCCACCAACGCCCGGCCGGTCATAGCTGGCAGAAAGTGGAACAGCGTGCCCAGCCCGACAAACGTCAGGTAAACCTTGACGAAATTGTGAATGAACCACCAATCGACAATGTTCGCCACCACGCCCTTGGCGTTGAAGAAGTGAATCAACAAATAGGATCCGGCGAGCACCCACGGCAGCCAGAGCGTGGCTGCGAACAGAAACCATTGCGCCGGGCTCATCTCCTCGTCGGTGCGGCGGTTGTTGGTCTGTACCAGACTCAAGCCCACCAGAACAAAGCCGAAAAACAGCAGCGGCAGCACTCTGCCCGGCATCGGCAGCCCTTCCAGCCCGCTTGTGTTGCCGTTCAGGATACCGAGAAAACCAAGCGTGACACCAGCGTTCCAAAGCATCCCTCCAAAAATCAGATAACCGCCATCCACCAAGACCGTCTTGCCGCGATGACTAAGAATCCAGGCAGAGACAGCCAAGCCGAGTTGCACGAGAAAACCGAACTGCAGCGCCAATTGCGAGGCAGGCTGAATACGGCCATAGGCCAGCCAAGCGCTGTCGGCCATCATGCCGGAGGCGTGTACCTTGATACCGGCCAACATCGCGAAGAGGCTGTACACTAATAGCCAGGCAACGGCGCTGAATGCCAGAAACAACACCGGACCACGGCAGGAACGATCTACTGCCTCACGCGGATCCAGCTGTGTCACATCCTCTTTGGGTTCGCTACTCATCTATTTGCTAACGGACTTCACGTAGGCCATCAGGGCCATGGTTTCCTCATCGCTCACCAGGCCCGGCGCAAGCACCATCGGAGCCAAGGCGCCTTTGAGTACCTTGGCCAAAGGATTGGTCACCGACTCAATGAAATACTCCTCATTCATGACAACCTTCTGTATTGGACCCAAGTAACCGATGTGCACCTCTCGTTCCTTGCCCCAAAAGTCGCCGATAAATTGCGGCGCCTTCAAGGCCAAGCCGGCAGGCGCAGGGATGGCAGGATCCGTTTGATGGCAGGTGAAGCAGGTCTTGGTCATGAACAAAACCTTGCCCTTGGCGATCAGGGCCGGGTCTGCCAGGTCAACGCCCGAAACATCCAGCGACTTGGGAGCTTCATATTTACCGTCCTTGGCAATACTTCGCTTGATCAATTCCTCGCTGGACTTGTCTTTGCCTGCCATGGCCACCTCTCTTATTGCATCTTCGATTCCGGTTAACTTAGAGGCCGAGCCAGCTTCAATTTTTTCGCGCTTGGCCAAACGCACCTTTGCAGCATCCGCACCAATGGCTTGCCCTGGCTCATAGACCCGGGCCACCACAAAGCCACCCAACAAAAACACAGCCAGAAGAATCAGGCTAAAAAAACCGGACCCTTCGCCGTCGTGATTGAAATATTCGTCACTCATTATTTGCCAGCCACCTTGGCTTCTGAATGCAGTTTAATGTAAACCCCCATCGTTTCGGCGATTCGAGGATCCCTCTGCGGATAAGGAGGGTGTTTCTTGAAAAAGTAAATGAACGCAATCGACAAACAACCGCCCATGAATAACAAGCAACCAAGATCAATCCAGATCAACTTCATCCACCCAGAAGATTCGTGAATCAAGGGCATGATATTGTAGCTCATGTCACAGAAATGAATGAACCAGGCAAGAACAGCCACCGTGATCATTACTTCCGATCTAACCTTTACGTCCTGCCTCAGCAAGGCTAGGAACGGAACAAAGAAATGACCAAAAATAATTAACATACCCACCCACCACCATGGTCCCTGCTCTCTTTTCACGTACCAAAAAGTTTCCTCCGGGATCGAGGCATTCCAAATAAGAAAATATTGAGAAAAATGGATGTAGGCATAAAAAACCGTGAAAGCAAAGAACAGCGTCGCGTTGTCCTTGAGCGTTTTTTTCTGCACCACGTCCTTGAGCGGACCATGGGTTTTCAACCGTAATGCAATGACGTAAATGGTAATCAGAGATACCCAAACACTTCCCGCAAAATAGTACACACCATACATGGTGGAAAACCATTGGTGCTCCAACCCCTTCATCCAGTCAATCGCACCGATGGTCAACGTAGCCGCAAACACAAAAATTCCGGCAGCTGCCAGTTTGCGGTTATATCCGGTCCACTTGGCATCACCATCCGAATCCTGTGCCAATGAATGCTTGCGCATCAACCAAGTAAACACACCCCAAATCACAAAACAGAGCACCCATCTAATGTGCCAAAAGCCAGTGCTTAAATAAGCCCTCTTTGCATACCACGCGTGATCGTGAGTTTCACCAGTTTCTTTGTAATCCTTTTCGGATTGCATCCACGAATAAAAGGCACGCGGCCCATCAGAACTATGAGCATCGTGATCTGCCTGGCCATCTTTGAACACCACCTTTTCCCCATGCACCTCGGCCGCTTTTTTCTCAGCTTTTATTGCGTTGTTTTTTTTCTCCTGTTCACTCGCTTCAGCGCCAGAAGAAATAGTCACAAACTCGCTTCCCGAGTATATTGCAATCGGAACAAATAACACGGCCAACAACGGCAACAAAGAGGCCAAATGCTCTGCGATTCTTCTAATTGGGACAATCCAGTGAGTATCCAGGAGGTAGTGTAAAAGCACGAGAAAGAATCCACCGAGGCAGATGCTCAAATAGAACATAAAGGAAACCAGCCAAGCGTGAGCTAAGTGCGTCTTTTCGCCGATCGCGATAGCCACAATAGCAATCACTACACCAATTAGGATTAAAGCCAACGGAAGCTTAACCCATGCGGAAAGCCCGGTTTCCGGTTCTGGCTTTTTGGTACTGGCTTTTTTCTTAGCAGTCATTAAACGATAACCCTAATATTACTCGCCTTCTTTCTTCACTTCCTTCAGTTGGTTATACTGCAGAGTACGGACGTAACTGACAACATGCCACAAATCCTCATTATTCATTTTGGAATCATAGGCAGGCATTCTATAAGAAACTATTCCAACTGAGTTTGTAGTTAAATTGTATCCACTCTTTAAAACATCGAAAATATATCCATCTTCTATTTGAACCAACCTATGCTGGTGCAAATCAGCGGCAACGAGATTATACTGAGAAGTTATCCCATTGCCGTCACCCGCTTTACCGTGGCAGGGAGCACAGTAAATGTTATACTTTTGCTGGCCGCGTTTAAGTGTTTTTTGATTAACTTCGAGTGGATTAACTTTAATCCATTCATCAGCACCCTCTTTTCGCCCCGTGTTAAGAGGCAAATTATCTATAGGGGCACCACGGACAACCGTACCTTCTACCGGCAACCTTGATCCCCGTCCATCGCGTGCCCCGAGAACTTCGTCGAAAAGATTAGGCGCCTGCGGTCTCACCCTAGCCTGACGGTCCATGTCAGGGAAAATCTCAATCGGCGGGTTGCGCGTAAGCGATCCCCGAAACCCGGCTGTGGCAATGACCAGACAAACAATAACTGCAAATCCTGTGATGAAATAGCGCATTATTCGTTTACCAGTTCAATATGCTTGCTGCCGGTCTTTTTCAGCAATTTGCGTGTTTCCTCTTCGTCGTATTTCGGGTCATCTGCCTCGATCACCACGAAAAACTTGTCGTGGGTGACATCCGCAAATCGCATGTTTTTAAGAAGCGGATGATGGAGCCTCGGGAGGCGGTTCAGATACAACATGCCTAACAACGAGCCAAAGGCACCAGAAAGAATAGTCATCTCGTAGGCGACAGGAAAGGATGCGAACGGGCTAAAGTTCGGCTTGCCGCCCACTGGAATCCCATAGTCATATGCATTCATGTACCAGATCATCAGCATTCCACCAAAAAAGCCGCACAGACCACAAAAAAACGTAAACCAGCCCACCTGGGAATTTTTCAGACCCATCGCATCGTCCATTCCATGTACCGGGAAAGGCGTGTGAACATCCCACCTTGTAAAACCCTCATCCCGCACCTTCTCGGCGGCATGCATGACACCAGCCGGCGTGTCAAACTCAGCCATCAAGCCGTACGGAATCTGGTAGTCGTCCAAAGAGTCCATCAGTGTTTAGCTCCTCCAAGTGGATGATGCGGGTCTGCCTGCGGTGTAACTCCCTTGACCTCTGATATGGCGATCAACGGCAGGAACCGGCAGAACAACAGGAACAAAGTCATGAAAAATCCAAAAGTACCGAAATAGGTTATCATATCCACCCACGTCGGCGAGTAGTAGCCCCAGTTACCCGGAATGAAATCATTGTGTAGAGAAGTGACCACGATCACAAAACGTTCCATCCACATTCCGATATTAACAAATCCGCAAATGAGCCAGATGAACCAGGGTGTCGTCCGGCACCATTTAAACCAGAAAAACTGCGGAGCCAGCACATTGCAACTGATCATCCACCAATAGGACCAGTTCATGTCACCAAAGGCACGGTTCTTGAATGCGTACAACTCATAGGGATTACCACCGTAGTAAGCGATGAAGAACTCCATGGCATAGGCATAACCAACGATAGAACCAGTCACCAAAATCACCTTGGACATGACCTCCAGGTGGCGAATGGTGACAATCTCATTCAACCTGTACAGGGAGACCAACGGAATCATCAGCGTCATCACCATCGCGAAGCCTCCAAACACAGCTCCCGCCACGAAGTAGGGAGGAAAAATGGTCGTGTGCCACCCCGGCAACTGGGACACAGCGAAGTCGAACGACACGATGGAGTGTACCGACAACACCAGCGGCGTTGAGAGACCGGCCAGCAAGAGATAGGCTTTTTCGTAGTTGCTCCAGTGCCGATTAGACCCGGTCCAACCGAGTGAAAATGCCCCGTATAGGAACTGGGCAAGCTTGTTGCGCAACCGGGCGGCAGGCTCAGTCACCTTGCCGGCAACTTTGCGGAATCGATCCCGCATTGTAGCCAGGTCGGGAATCAGGCCCATGTACCAGAACAAGACCGATACGGTAAAATACGTGGAGACTGCGAATACATCCCACAGCAAAGGCGACCGGAATTGCGGCCAGATCGAGTTCGCGTTTGGCACCGGAAACAGCCACCAGTCAAACCAAATACGGCCGACGTGAACTGCCGGGAAAATACCAGCACACATCACCGCGAAAATAGTCATAGCCTCCGAGGCACGATTGATGGATGTCCTCCATTTCTGCCTTAGCAAAAACAAAATAGCCGAAATCAGCGTCCCAGCGTGGCCAATACCGATCCACCATACGAAATTCACAATCGCCCAACCCCAAGCGACAGGATGATTCAATCCCCAGACACCAACACCGGTGGAAATCAAGTAAATCAAACCAATCGGCAGGCCAAGCGAGACCAGTAAACTCAGGCTAATAGCCAACTTCCACCAGCCAGGGGTTTTGTCTTCGATGACACCGGCAACAGTATCGGAAATCCAGCCAATGGAATGATTATTCGCCACTAACGCCGGCCGCTCCAGTTCCACCGGAGGAGGAGCGATTTTAACTGAAGATGGAACCGCGTCGTGAGCCATTAGTGCTTGGGCTCCTTCCCGTTCGTCTTGCCCTCTTTCCTCTTAAAAATATCAGCGTGGTTTTTATTCTCATACTCCGTCACG
The DNA here is from genome assembly GCA_022451065.1 of Pedosphaera sp. Taxonomy (GTDB): domain Bacteria; phylum Verrucomicrobiota; class Verrucomicrobiia; order Limisphaerales; family UBA1096; genus UBA1096. The sequence goes on from JAKUOU010000073.1 coordinate 5,768, forward strand.
GTGTTAGGAATATCAAAATAGTCCGGCATTGACGCATTAGGATTCCGAAGCTTGGCCAAGTAAGTCGTACGCGGCCGGGTGTCAAGAAACCCAAGCAACGAGTAGTTTCGATTCTGACGTTTCAGTCGATAAACTTCGCTCTTAGGATCAGAGATGTCACCGAAGGTGATGCTGTTGGCTGGGCAAGCCTGCTCACACGCAGCAACGATGGTTCCATCAGGCACGTCCAGTGTGGAGATTTTTTTCTCACGTTCCAGATTCTCGACCGTATCCCTGACCTTGGCTTTATGCTCGATCTTCGCACTCTGAATTCGCTGAACACAGTAGGTGCATTTCTCCATGACACCACGCATCCGAACAGACACATTCGGATTCTTGGAGAGCTTGATTAAGTCCCATTCCGGATCGAAATCACCGTTCTCCTTCTTCCCATCGTCCAACCCGGGGACACTGCCCCGCGACGGATCCTTGTACCAACGAATCAGCTCCCACTCCCCGTTCGAACTCTTGTTCCCTGGATGCAGCGGACTGTTGTTAAAATCGTTGTCGTCATTGAAGAACTGGCCAGGCTTGCGCTCGCCATCCTCAACTCCCATCGGGCGGCGGTTGTAGTCGTAATAGTTGAAACGGCGCACCTTGTAAGGGCAGTTGTTGGAGCAGTAACGGGTACCAACGCAGCGGTTGTATGCCATGAGGTTCAACCCCTCCTCGTCGTGAACCGTTGCGTTGACCGGACACACACTCTCGCACGGTGCATCCTCACAGTGCTGGCAGGCAACGCCCTGATACGTGACCTGCGGGTTGTGCTCGTCACCGGAGAAATAACGATGAATGTTGATCCAAGACATCTCGCGGCCGATAGCCACCTGATGTTTACCAACAATCGGAATATTATTCTCACTCTGACATGCCACCACACAGGCGTTGCAACCCACGCAAGTGCCGAGGTCGATTACCATGCCCCATTGCTGGCGCTCGATGTCCATCAGTTTGGGGGCACTGACTGAATCCTCGCCTCCGAAGTTGTTTTTGTAAGGAGAAGCTGGCAATTCCTCGTCTTGTTTCCGATCCTTTTCCCAAGGATAACCTCGATCATCACCTTTCACCAAATGGGATGTGTGGTGGATGCTGTCCAAGTCAAAATGTTTTACGAAATCCTTGTGAGCTGAGTAGTCGTCCGCATTGCATTCGCGAACCACCGGCCGGCCATCCATGACTCCCTGCTCCTGAGTACAAGCCACTTCGTACTTAGAGTCGGCAGACTCCAGCTTGGCTCCGACCGCAAAATGCTGCTCTCCGACGGTTCGCACATCGTAGGCATTAAAGCCAGCGACACCACCAACCCGACCAACACCGCGGCCATAACCCAACGCGACACCCACGGTGTTGTCAGCCATACCGGGTAGCAACCAGATCGCCCCCTTCACTTTCTTGCCGTTAATAGTCAAGTTGTATTCCTTTTGGAAGAAACGACCCGACTCCGAGTGAAATCCAAACCGCCCTGACAACCCCCCTAGCTTCTTATCGTATTTCTCACCATTAACCTTTTCGAAGTCCAGCAGGTCTTTAGCTTCCTCGCTACCTAAAAGCTCTTGCGCTGTATTTAGGCTAACCAATAAAACGTTATCCCAAGTGATCCGCGTCACCGGGTTTGGCGTCTCCAGCAACCAACCGTTGTTGCCCCAACGACCGTCATCCACGCTGTGGTCTCGGAAAAATGTAACTTCCAAATCGCCCTTAGCCGGCGGGGGGGCTTTCTTGGCACCCTTCTTCCACGCAGCAGAAGCGGCACTGATGTCAAACTCGGCGAACACCGTGTCCGCCGCGCTGTCAGCTAGAAATCCGTCGTGCAAAAATTTATCCCACTTCCGGTCACCTTTGCCGGCGATCGCCTCAAATGTGGCTCGGGTAATCTTGTGAGGGTCGGTCTCCTCTGCACCGGCAATACGGGCCAAGACTTCAAGCTCCGTCAGGCCACCGAACAGCGGCGCGATCAGCGGCTGCACCGGCACCAGCGTTCCGTCGCTCGTCCGGGCGTCGCCCCAAGACTCAAGATAGTGAGCAGCCGGGATGAAAGCCGATGCTACTTTCGAAGTATCGTCGACCGAGTAAAATCCGTGGCGGATGAACTCGCCAGCCTTTGAAACGATAGCGTCCCAGTCGATATCCGCCGGGGCGTTGTAGGCAGGATCTCCCCCAAGCACCACGAGGTTATCCCCCTTCTTGAAGCCGGTGTCCAAGTCCTCGATGGAACCGTTCCCGCTTGGCTTGTGAGCCTGGAGCAACAGTGTTTCGCCGATGTTTTGGAGGATCGCATTGATACCCATCGCGGCCAAGTGCACTTCCTTCGGCTGACGATAGCCCGCCACAACCAAGGTCTTTTCACCTCGTTTGGACAAACGCACTAAGTCCGCCACACACTCATGAACCCACTTGGCTGTATCGGCCTCGCCATCACCATCAACGGCGTGTCCTTTTGGAAAATCTTTATTCAGGTCCCCAACAAAAGTTTCCAGTTCACCAACAATCTCACCGGCGTTTACATCAGCCTGCTCGATAGCCTCCTTTAAGGCCAAGGCCGCCACGCGGCCCACGCTGCCGGTCGGAATCCGCAAACGGTGATCGGCATTGGTCCCAGTCAGGCTCAACAACCCTTCCACCGAGTACAAGCGGTTCATCACCTCAGCCGGGTTCTCGGTGTCATCATCCTTCACACGGCGACCCGCCGCAAATCCACTGATATTTTCGAAGGCCGACTCCTCGGTTCCAAGAAAATCGCAATCCAGCGAGAGGATCGCCTTGGCTTTGTCAAACTTGTAGGCTGGTTTGACCGAGGAACCGAAAGCGATCGAAGCCGCTTCAGCGTGAACGCTAAAATCCACCGGCTCGTACTCGTAAAAACGAACCCCCTTGGCCTTCAGCCCGTCAACCAAGCGCGCACGGGACGGCGAGCTACTCTGCTCCATCAGCACATGCGTTTTGCTGTTGGCCAGGTCGTCGAGTTGCTCCAGCACCTTGGCCTTGGCGATGACTTTTAGGCTTTTGACGCCTTTGTCATCCGTCTCGCCCAACTTGAAATTCAGCCCGCGATCCGGGTCGTACAGGCTCAGGATCGACGCCTGCGCGTACTGATCGGTTCCTCCGTTGCTATTCGGGTGCTCCGCGTTGCCCTCTATCTTGATCGGCCGTCCATCATAGGACTTCACCACCAACGGCACTGCCGATTGGCGGGTCGGCATCGACGTGGCGTATAACTGCGGCGCACCATGCACGTAGTTCTCCGGCATCTTGGAGAACGGCAGAATCTTGTGCTCCGGCCGACGACAACCGCTCACCCCAAGGCCCGCCAACGCAAACGAGGCGGACATGATTTTCATGAAGTTCCGGCGGGAAACCGGGTCGTCGATCAAATCCACCCCTGAGGGAAATTCATTCTCGACGAACGCGCGAAACTCCGGCGAATCAGCCTTGTGCTCAAGGCTGCGCCAGTAATGCGGGCCACTATTTTGCTCGTTAGAGGGAGACGTTTTGTCGTTCATCGATGGCAGGCAGAGCAGTTTTCGGAGGTTTTAATGTGCCACTCCTTCACAAAATCCTTATCCCTGTTGTCGGTGTCCAGCCATCGGTCGTAGGCCAAATCGGTAATCTTGTCCAACGGACGCAGGCGCTTGTTCGGATCGCCGTTTTCCGGTGATAATTCTCGATGGCAATCCAAGCAAAAAGTCATGCTGAAGTTTTTCTCATGCCGCACCTCGTCCATCTTGTCTACTCGGCCGTGACACTCCACACAACTCACGCCCCGATTCACGTGCACTGAGTGGTTGAAATAGACGTAATCGGGCAGCTTGTGAATCTGAACCCATTCGACCGGCTTGTTCTGGTCCTTATAACTGGCACGCACCGGCTCAAGCTTTGGGTCATTGGCCCGGACCGCGCTGTGGCAGTTCATACAGGTGTCCGCCGTCGGCACGTTCGAGTACCACGACTTCTCCACCCCATCGTGGCAGTAGCGGCAGTCGAGCCCCAACTGCTGCACATGGACGGAATGCGAAAAAGGCACCGGCTGGGTGGGTTGATACCCTACCCGTGTGTACTTGGGCGTGAAAAAATAAGTCAGGCCAGCGGTTACCACTCCCCCAACGAGCAAAAGGCCAAATATAATTTGGCCCGGTAACCTGTTGGTCCATCTAGGAAAGACGTCAGACATCCAACAAAGCGCGGCAGCTTAATTGGAGCCAAAAGCCCCGGCAAGCGAATTAGTGAATATTTTCACAAGCGACTGTTGCCTCCCCCTCTCATTTCCGGAACGAGGCCAACCTGTTTTGATCAGTCATTGAAGATGGAGGCGAGGGCCGGAATCGAACCGGCGATAGAGCTTTTGCAGAGCCCTGCCTTACCACTTGGCTACCCCGCCAGCCAGCGAACGCGGCATCTTAGGGCTGAACCGCCTCCATTCAAGGTTTAAGTAAATCGGAAACACTTACGACGCCAAAACAACCAACAAGATCAGGCCAAAAGATCAGAAACGACATCCGGCTCATGAATGCCCACGAGCCGTTCATCCAACCCGTTCTGCTGAACAGACAGCTGGGTAGAGTCGAGACCCAGTAAATGAAGTAGCGTCGCATGCCATTCTGGTACGCTCACGGTTTTCTCAACTGCTTTTAGGCCGATTTCATCCGTAGACCCATGGGTATAGCCACGCTTGAGTCCGGCGCCAGCCATCCAGGTGACCATGGCGTTTTTGTTATGATCTCGACCTGAATTTGAGTCGTCTTTTTTGCCATCCAGCTGTGCAATCGGCAGGCGCCCCATCTCACCTCCCCAAACAACAAGCACCTCATCAAGCAAGCCGCGTTGCCGAAGATCAGTCAACAACGCCGCCGTCGGCTTGTCGGTACGGTCGCACGCACCGCGCAGACCCGACTTCAGTCCGGTGTGGTTATCCCAAATCTGACCGTCAATGAATAATTGCACGAATCTCACCCCTCTCTCGACCAATCTTCGTGCGATGAGGCAGCGGCGACCATACGAATCGGTTTTGTCTTCTCCAATGCCGTACATGGCCTTGGTGGAAGAGCTTTCCACGGACAGATCGAGCGCCTCCGATGCCTCAATCTGCATGCGCGCTGCAAGTTCATAGTTGGCGATCCGCGCACCCAGACGGGGTTGGTGCGGTCGATGCCCTTGATGAATCCTGTCCAGCGCACCAACCAAGTCCCTCTCAAGGTTGACCATCTGCCCAGTAACGTCCCTGCCGGGATGAAGATCCAGCACCGGTGCCCCGGTCGATCGAAACCGGGTCCCTTGACAAACGGGTGGCAGATAACCGGACTGCCAGTTTTGATTGCGGTTGATGGGCGGGCCCTTTGGATCGTCGAGCACCACGTAGGACGGCAGATTTTGGTTCTCGCTGCCAAGCCCGTAACTCACCCATGCACCCAAGGTTGGATGCCCAGGAAACAGTCGGCCGCTTTGAACATTAAACAACGCCGGCTCATGCGTGATACTAGTGGTGAACATCGAACGAATCATCACCACTTCGTCCACGCATTGGGCAAAATACGGCATGGCCTCGGACACCCACATACCGCTTTGGCCATGCTGCGCAAACTTAAACGGGCTCTTTAGCAACGCGCCAGCGGCCTGTGGATTCTCCACTTCACCCGCGATTTTACTGAAGTAGGATTTGCCATGGTTACGGGTCAACTCCGGCTTAGGGTCAAACAGATCCATCTGGCTCGGCCCACCGTTCATGAACAGGTGGATCACCGCCTTGGCCTTGGGCTCAAAGTGGGGCCGACGCGGTTTGAGATTGAACACCTCTCCAGGCGCAGTTCCTTGCGACACTGCAGTCTTGGCACCGTACAGGTCCCGGCCTATCAGCGATAATAGCGATGCCTGACCAAGCGCACCACCCGTGTGCTGAAGAAAGCGGCGGCGTGAAATCATGTCTGTCACCGGTGCGTTCACAACATAAAAAGACTAGTCCACATAGACAAACTCTGCAGCATTAAACAGCGCATGACAAAACACCTGCAGCAACTGGGTTTTGTCCTGATTGGCCAGAGGACCTAGTTTGCGCTTGGCCAAGTCAATCTCCTCTGTGGTTACGTTGCGGCCAAGCGCCAGTCGAAAAGCATGTCTCATCTTCCCATCGATGCCGTCTGGCTTCTCGTGGCTCACCCGCCGTGCAAACGCATTTGCCAAGCGGCGCAGCAATTCGTTGTTCATCAGGTGCAACGCCTGGGTAACAACATTCGATTCCGGCCGTTCAATACAGTTCGGGCTCATCACAGGCAGATCAAAACTGGCCAGCAACGTCGGCACCTCCGTTCGGCGCTGGCGCAAGTACACGCTACGCCGCCATGTCCCGTCTTTCGGTTTTGACATCACAAGACCTTGACCGGAAACATCGACCGGATCGGCTGGACCGAACTGCTCCCAGCGCAGTCTCCCCGCCAACGCCAGCATCGAGTCACGCAAAACCTCGCCCTGCAAACGAAGAAGTGGCATGCGCGACCATAGTTTGTTTTGAGGATCCAACTCAATCCGTTCAGCCGAAACCCGTGAGGTTTGCCGATAAGTGCGCGAGGTTAGTATCAGTCTGTGCATCCGCTTGATGCTCCATTCGGCCTCGACAAATTCTGTTGCCAACCAATCGAGTAACTGCGGGTGACTTGGTCTTTCACCCGCCTTGCCAAAATCACCCAGCGTCCGCACTAAACCACGGCCAAAATGATGTTTCCAGAGCCGATTCACCATCACCCTGGCCGTTAATGGGTGATCGCCCTTCGTCAGCCAATTGGCAAAAGCCAATCGGCGGCCAGTCTTGCCGCTCCCCTGCCATGGTGGTTTTGCGCGGAACGTTTCACCGGGGGGAACCAGCGCCCTCGGCAGACCCGGCTCGATCAACTCACGAGGCTGAAGATAGTCACCCCGATTGAAAAGATAGGTAGGCGACGGTTGGCCACGATCCCACAGCGCCCGCACCATCGGTTGCTCAATCCGTTTTTTTTCGGCCACTTCAAGTGCCTTCTTTTTGGCCTCCTCATCCAGTCCTTCATCAGCCTTGATCGCCACCACTTCGGCATCAACCGCCGCCTTGTTTTCATGCCAACGTTTTAACTCCTCAGGATGGCCAAAAGGCAACCGCCTTTTTGCAGGGTTCAACCAGTCGTGCTCGTCGAAGGCACCCTTAAAAATCGCCCGCAGCCTGAAGTAGTCCGCTTGCGAAAGCGGATCGAACTTGTGCGAATGGCACTTGGCACAGTGCAGCGTCAAGCCCAACACGGATGAGCCGAGCACACGCATCTCGTTGTCGATGTTGTCCTGCCGGTCCGGGACAAAGTTAGTGATATTGGCATTTGTCCCGTCCTCGACCATGCGCAAAAACCCAGTCGCCACCAGCCGGTCAAGATCCTCTTCACTGAACTCGTCGGCATCCTGATAATTTGCCAACTCATCGCCGGCAATTTGTTCCGATAAAAATAGATCATACGGCTTGTCCAAATTTAATGCACGGATGACATAATCACGATAGCGATACGCCCACGGCCGCAACGTATCGGCATGCTGTATTCCTTCCGAGTCAGCGTAGCCGGCAAGATCGAGCCAATATCGTGCCCAGCGCTCACCATAGGCGGGAGAAGCCAGCAATCGATCAACCAGCTGCTCATAGGCATCCGGGCGCTTATCCACAACAAACGCATCAACCTCCTCGGGCAAAGGCGGCAAACCGATCAGGTCAAAGTAAATCCGCCTTGCCAATTCGCGCTTGGGCGCCGGCCCGGCCAACTCCAGTCCCGTCTTGGCCAAGCGCTTGGCTACAAATAAGTCAATGGGATTGGCAGCAGCCGCTTGGCCTAGCAGGGAAACCTCCGGACGCTTCGGAGATTGAAACGACCAGAACTGACGATCCTGCTCGGATATCAGTGGCTCCCGTGGCCGCTCAGATTCAGCCAAGGGCATTCCAGCGGCAACCCAGTCCCGAATGATTTCGAGTTCCACATCCCGCACCGGTTTCACGCTGGCTTTCACAAGATCCCGCTTTGGCGGCATCTCGCCCTTGGTAATTTTTTGGATCAAAAGACTCCCATCAGGATCACCCGATTTCAGAACCGATCCATCCTTGCTTCCCTTCAGCAGCGACTCAACCGTGCGCAAATCAAGACCCGCTTTTTGTTCCTGCCGACCATGACATGCCGCACAGCGCAAATGCAGGATAGGCAGCACATCATGTTGGTTGACCGGCTTCGCACCGCGAAGCAGTTGGCCAGGCGCCCCCAGCACAAAAACCAACAGCACCAACTTGCCAATGAACTCAATCCTGTCCCGTGGCGCATGCATTTTCAGTGAAGCCATTTGAGTAACGCAGCCAAGCACGAATGTCCAGTTGCATTCACGCCCGTTGAATGCTAACGCTGGCAAAGCGGAAAAATGAAGATCACTGACATCGAATGCCATGTCCTGCTCGTCCCCGACGTACGAACCGATGCCACCTCCTCGGCACAGGATGACATCGTCGTGTTCGTGCACACCGACGAGGGGATAACCGGCGTGGGCGAGAGCGACGTCAACCCGTGGATCGCCCGGGCCTGCATCGAAGCTCCCAGCACTCACTCCATGGGCCTTGGCCTCAAGGAAATGCTTATTGGTGAGGACCCACTCGACACCGAGCGGCTGTGGCAAAAACTATACGTCGGAAGCTGCATGAATGGACGACGCGGTGCCGTTATCAACGCCATTGGCGCCATCGATATGGCTCTTTGGGATATCAAAGGCAAAGCCGCCGGCAAACCCACGTGGCAACTCCTCGACGGTACCCCCCGCGACGCCATCCAACCGTACGCTTCCCTCCAACCCAACGGAAATAGTTATGAGGAATACCGAGACTCCCTCGTGGAATGGGTGTTGCGCGCCCGCGACATCGGTTTCCGCGCCGCCAAACTCGAGATTACGCTGTTCGGCCCCTACAACCATAGCGGCATGAACGAGAAGGACGAAAAAGTCACCGAGGTCATCACTGCCTGCCGTGCAGCCGTCGGCCCGAATTTCACGCTGTTGGTCGACGTACAATACGCATGGGACGATGTTGAACGCGTGCTTGCAACCACCCGCGACTGGAAAGATCTCGGCGTGTATTTTCTAGAAACTCCACTATGGGTGGATGACCTCGAAGGCTACGCCCGCTTGCATAACGAAAGCGGCATCCGCATCGCAGCCGGCGAATGGCTGACCACACATCACGAGTTTCGCAACCTGTTGGACATTGGAAAAGTGGATATTGCCCAACCAGACGTCGGCCGCGTCGGCGGGCTCACCGAGGCGATGAAAGTCTGCGACATGGCCGCCGAGCGCGGACGACAAATCATCCCGCACTGCTGGAAAACCGGAATCAGCATCTCGGCCAGTGCCCACCTCGCCGCCGTCACCCCGCACTGTCCATTCTTCGAATACCTCCCCTCGGAATTGACCGACTCAAAACTCCGGCAGGAACTCGTTCAGGACGACCTGAAACTCGTCGATGGAAAATTGGCTATCCCTCAAAAACCAGGCCTGGGAATTGAGGTCAACATGGATGCGCTGAAAAAATTCAAACAGGACTAACAAAAAATCAGTGCTTAATATACATCG
>JAKUOU010000074.1 GCA_022451065.1 Pedosphaera sp.
CCGAGTACTGCCTGAGAGATGTGTTTGCCACGGTCAAGCTGTTCGACATCTGGAAGGTTCGATTAGCTGGAATCAAGTGATCTACTTGGTTAGGTGCGTCATGCCCGGTCCATAAACGGGCGCATGGCAGCGATCGCTGCCATGGTTTCATCGGTGGCCTGTTGGTAAAGGTTACGTAACTCCGGGCGCTGGCAGGTTCCGGCTTTTTCGCGTAGCGCATGAAAGTGGATCGGGTGGCCAAACTTCACTGCGGTCGTTGCCAGCCTTGGCACGGCGCGGTGTCGCCCGTAGGCGTTGTAGGTCCAGACGCGCACCGGCACAACCGGTGCCCACGACCTGATGATGGCCAGACCGATACCGGCTTGCGCGGATCCTATTTCGCCATCATCTGTTCGAGTGCCCTCGGGAAAAATGATGATGGCATTGCCCTTCAGTAGTCGCTCAAGGATATTTTTCAGTCCCTTGGCACCGCCTCCTGCTCGATCCACCGGCACGGAATTGAGTCCTCGCAGGAACGGCCCGGAAAGCCGGTTCGAAAACAGATCTTCGCGGGCGAGATAGTTGATGGGTCGCGGCAGGCTGCTGCCAATGAAAGGAGGGTCAAAATAGCTCTCGTGATTGGCGGCGAGGATCACTGGGCCGGTGAGCGGCACGCGCTCGGGATGGTACACCCGGCATCGGAACAGGTTGAGGAACAGCAATCGAGACGTGCTCCAAGCCAGCCGGTAGAGCGGGGTCACCCGGCCGCCTCCAGCCGTTCGAGTACCTCGTTGATGATCAACGTGCTAGTCTCCTTCGATGTCATGTCCGAGTTATTGATGACGCGCGCACCGAGCGGAATCATCAGCGGCGCGGCGGCGCGCTGGCTATCACGTTTGTCTCGCTCGGCCAGGTTTTCGTCCACGCCATCGGCAGCACGGCGCTTGGCCCGCTCGTCAAGCGAGGCGTCGAGGTAAAACTTGTACTCCGTGTCGGGGAATACATTCGAGCCGATATCGCGTCCTTCCATCACGAGGTTGCCGAACCGGGTGCAGTCGCGCTGCCTGGCCTTCATCCACTTGCGAACCCCTGGCACGGCGGCGACGGATGGCACGGCGGCACTTGTTTCGGCGGTACGTATTTCCTTCTCAGGGTAGTAGCCGTCGACATACAGGCGAACGTGCCCGTTTTCGTTTCGCAACTCGGTCTTCCAGCGGCGGCACAGCGAGGCGATAGCCTTTTCGTTGTCGAGCACTACTCCCTTCTTGAGGCAATACCACGCGAGGCTGCGGTACATGGCGCCGGTATCGACGTAGGTGTAGCCCAGCGCCTTGGCGACGAGCTTGGCATTGGTGCTTTTGCCGCTGGCGCTGGTACCGTCCAGCGCGATCACAATTGGTTCTCCCATGAATGAAATTGGTTGCTTTTCAGTCCGCCGCCAACTGGTCCAACTCTAGCGGGCTGCCCCGTTCGTCCAGCATTGTTGCTCCCAATCCTCTGGGACCTGGCGCAGCGATTTTTTGGAAAAATGTGGGGAACGTCTTGCGAACGCAGCCGGGATTCTTGATACGGATGCCCGGCACTTTCAATCCTAGAGTAGCGAAACACATCGCCACTCGGTGGTCGTCGTATGTTTCGATCGTCGCGCCGTGCAGTTCGCCAGGCAAGATATCCAGTGTGTCACCGCTCTCGACGACGGCCGCGCCGCAATTGATCAGCCCGGTGCGTAGCGCATCGACGCGTTCGCACTCCTGCACGCGCAGCCGGCCCAACTCGGTGAATTGTACCGGCCGCTTGGCTAGTGGTGCGATGGCGATCGCCGTCATGATGCTGTCACCCAGATCGTCCTGCCGCGAAACCGCGCCGGACAGCGGCAGCTTGGCCGGGAATTCAGCGTCGATCTGCCAGCCGGAGCCTGGCCAGCGTGCCACGGTGACCGGCCTCCCGCCGTCCGCCGACAAAATGTGGCCGGCGGCCCAGAAATAACTCCCGCCCGAGGCGTCCGGCTCAATGGCCAGGCTGCCGCCGTCACTCGGGAACGCCTCGATCAAGCCGGTGGTCATTGCGACGTACGGCGACTTCGCGCCGCCCTCGCCATCAATGCCGATTTGCCATTGGCCAAGCGTGGCGCACAACAGTAGCGCCGAGGCAAACTGCGAACTTTCCCCGATGTCCACGCGGCAACTTCCGGCGCTTGGCCCGGTACCGTGAATTGTCACCGGCAACTTGTCAGTCTCCGAGTCGATGCGGTAGCCGAGTTCGCGCAGCGCGTGTATTAGTCCGGCCTGTGGTCGCTCGTGCATGCGCGCCGAGCCGCCGAGCCGATAGACGCCTTGGCCAAGGCAGAGAAATGCCGTGAGAAAACGCGCCGCTGTACCGGCGTTGCCCACAAAAAGCTCGAGCGGTTGCTCCGCCGTGCCGCCGGACGGGATCGCTTGGCCGAGACCGGTGACGCCGAGCGTGCGGTTGCCTGGTTCGCCGGGGTCGGGACGGACGTCGATCGCGTAGCCGAGTCGCCGCAGCGCCTCGACCATCACCTGGGTGTCTTCGCTCCACAACGCGCCCTCAAGCGTCACGTCGCCCTTCGCAAGGGCGGCGAGGATGAGAGCGCGGTTCGTGATGCTCTTCGAGCCGGGCACAGTGATCTCTACCTCAGGCGCGCCGCTCAGCGGGACGATCTCGATGAGGTCAGGCAGCGGCATCAGTCGGTGGCGGCCGAATTATTCCAGTTGTCCCGTGCAGCCTTGGCCTGTTGTAGCCAGGCCTCGATCAGTTCCGGCGAGTCGTTGGCGACGAACCCCCGAAGTTCACCCAATTCGTCGGCGAATTCGTCTATTGCGGTAAGAATGTCGTCACGGTTCGAGCCGACAATGTCGCGCCACATGGCCGGCGACCCGGCGGCCAGCCGTGTCATGTCACGAAAGCCGGTCGCGCAAAGCTGCGCCTGCTCCTGTCCGTGTGCGTTGTCGAGCACGCGTCTGGCCAGGGCGGAGGCCAGCAGGTGTGGCAGGTGACTGCAACGGGCGACGAGTCGGTCGTGTGTGTCAGCCGGCATGACAACCGGCTGCGAGCCGAGGCCAGACCAAAAATCATTCACTTTGGTGAGCGTGTCGGCGTGTGTGTCAGCGGTCGGCGTGACCACGCATACAGTGTCTTCGAACAAGTCCGCACGGGCTGCACCCGGCCCGGTTTGGTCGCTGCCGGCCATCGGATGGCTACCGACGAAGTGCGCCGCGCCCTCGGCGCAAAGCGGCGTCAACTCGGCGACAAGTTGCTGTTTCGTGCTGCCGACATCGGTGATGACTGCGCCCGGCTTGAGGTGGGGTAATATGCGCTTGGTCAAGTCGACCATGTTGGAAATGGGCGTACACAGTACAAGTAAGTCGGCACAGGCTGCTGCCTCGGCGGGGTCGAGCGTCACCTCGTCGGCGACGCCAAGCGCCTGACACTCGGCCACGCTCTCGGGTCGGCGCACCAATGCGGAAACGCGCTTGGCCAGCCCGCGCGTCCGCGCAGCCTGGCCAAGCGAGCCACCAAGCAGCCCGGCCCCAATGATGGTGAGTTTCTCCAACGGCACCCGGGCATTAAACCGATGCAACCTCCGGGAGTCGAGCAGAGTTGGGAATCGAGTCAAAAAGACAGCGTCGCATTGACGCCGGGTGGGGTAGCCTGCTACACACCACACCCAGTTTGGGCACGACAAGCTTGGTGGCCGGACAGTCACGAAAATCATGTCTGCAAAAAAGAAGACGACTGCAAAATCTACCCGCCAAAAACCGAAGTTCCGGCGTGTGCTGCTTAAGATCAGCGGCGAGGTGCTTGGCGGCAAAACCGGCGGGATTTGCGTGGAATCCGTGCACGATATCGCCGGTCAGGTTCGCGAAGTGGCGCGTCTGGGCGTGCAGATCGGCGTCGTGGTCGGAGGCGGCAATATTTTTCGTGGCCTGCAGGGCAGCGAGAAAGGCATCGAACGGGCCACAGGCGACTACATGGGCATGCTCGCGACGGTGATCAATTCGATGGCGCTACAGGATGCTCTCGAGAAACAGGGCGTGGCGACCCGTGTGCAATCGGCTATCAGCATGTCGCAGGTCGCCGAGCCGTTCATCCGCCGCCGAGCCATGCGTCATTTGGAAAAGGGCCGCGTGGTAATCTTTGGCGGTGGTACTGGCAACCCATACTGCTCCACCGATACGGCAGCCGCCCTGCGCGCCAACGAGATCGGCGCGGAGGTGATTCTGAAGGCCACGAAGGTCGATGGCATTTACGACAGTGACCCGGTGAAAAACCCGAAGGCCAAGCGCTTCGCCAGGATCAGCTACATTGATGCGCTGCAGAAACGGCTCAAGGTGATGGACTCGACGGCGTTCTCGCTTTGCATGGACAACGGCATGCCTATCATTGTCTTCGACCTCTTCAAGAAACACAACTTCCGCAAAGTCATCCTCGGCGGCCGGGTCGGCACACGTGTGAGTTAGGCTACTCGGTCTTCTGCGCTAGGCCAAGCATGGTAATCAAATGTTCACTTCACCGGTCGCGGTGTCGCTTGGCTGTAAGCCAAGTTTCGAGCGGATGTCCGTCAATTCGTCGCGGACGCCGTTTTTGAAAAAGATGATGTCCGCCTTGTGGATGAGTAGGTTGGCACCCATGTTGACGAAGCGCGCCTGGCTGGCGGTGTCCCCCCAGGCATGAATGCCAGCACCAATACCCTTGGCCCGCGCCTTGGTGAAAATTGTCTCCGCTGTCTCGAGGAACGCCGGGTCGTTGTATTGCTCCGGCTTGCCGAGGCTGCACGATAAGTCATGCGGCCCGATGAGCACCGAGTCGATGTCCGGCACGTCGAGAATGCGGTCGAGGTTTTCGACGGCTGGCACGCTCTCGATGTTGATGATGAGCAGGTTGTTTTCGTTAAAGCCGGGCGCGTAGTCGGCGAGGTCGCCGGGGAGCGACTGTCCGGCGAGGGCGTCGTTCAGGCGCTGACCCTTGAGTGGACGCAGCTTGGTTGCGCCGCGCAGTTGCTGCACCTGTTCGGCCTGCTCAATGTAGGGCGCAACGACTCCGGACGCGCCGTCGTCCAGCGCCATCGTCGCCTCGTAGGGTGAGGGCGAAACGGTGCGAACCAGCGGCGGCAGCCCCATCGCGGCGTAGGTGCGGCACATCCACGAAATCTGGCTACGATCGAGCGCAATGTGCTCGGTGTCGATGAACACAAAATCGAGTCCGCAGTCGCCCAGCACCTTCGGCCAGAACGGCGACGGCGAAACGATCAGCGTCCCGAAAACCGGGCCGCCATCATGAAGCGCATTTTTTAATTCAATGGGTGTCATTTTAGTGGGTCACCTCCACCGGTTGGCCGGTTTTGCCGGACTCGACAGCGGCGAAAACGGTGGCGGCGATGTCGCGTCCGCCCCTAGCATCGAGGATCGGTTCGCATCCGGTGTCGAGTGCGCGGGCGAAGTCGTCCATCAGTAGGAAGTCATTCTCATTGGCAATACGTTTGTTTTTGAACTCCAGCGGCGGCTGGTCACGGTAATGGATGCTAACTTCCGGCCGAGCCTCGGTGATGACAATCCCTCCTTTCGAGCCGATGGCGTGAATCTTGATTTCGCCGATGTCCGGATGGCTCGCCGCGCCGATGCGCCCGATGCAAAGCGAGCCGACGATGCCGTTTTCAAGTTCCAGCGAAACAGTGGCAAGGTCGTCGACATGGTTGTCGACATTGGCCTGATGGAAATGTGTCGCTGTGCGGGCGAATACTCGCCGCACATCCGCGTCGGTGAGCATGCGGATGTAGCCGAGCGGGTAGATGCCTTCGATCTGCAATTCGCCCATCGCCTCGATGCCAATCCCGCCATCCGAGCCGTCGGCGTGGGCCTCGATCTGGCGTTCGAGCCAGTTGATCGGCGGGTCGCCGGGCTGCCGGGCGCCCTTGGGCGGACCGGCGTCTTTTGAAAAATAAAAGTCAACGTGGATGGCGTACAGTTCACCGATCGCTCCCGACTGAACCGCCTCTTTGGCTTGGATGAGAGCCGGGAGGTAGTTGCGATTCCAAAGGAGAAATTTGATGTTGTTGCGTTGCACGGCTTCGACAAGCCGGTCGCATTCCGAGAGCCGTGTGGACATCGGCTTGTCGGCGATGACGTGCAGTCCGGCATCAGCGGCGCGGACGGCTAGGTTGCAATGCCGTTCGGCCTCCGAGCTGATCACGACGAGGTCGAGATCGTGTTCGGCTATCGCCTTGGGAACGTCGGGGACGTATGGGATGCCAAACTCGTCGGCGAACCGTTGGTTGCGTTCATGCACCCAATTCGGCTGGTCGCCATCGTCGGCAACGACAAGCAATTCAAAACGAGGATGTGCTGCCACGGCACGCGGTAGGTAGTCGTGTTTCACCACACTCAACACGCCGGCGCGAAATATTTTCTCCGGATTCGCCACGGGTCAGTTGTACTCCTTTCCTTCAATGACCTGTTTAGTCTGGGCTGACTCGATGACTTGTGCGGCGACCGCTGCCGCGCGGGAGGTGTCGGCAAGCGTCACGGCTGCCTCGCGTTGTTCGCTGATCGCGTTGACAAACTCCTGCAATTGTCCGGTGAGATCGGTGCGGCCCTGGTTGGTGCGGAGTGCGTTCGGTTGGCCGCCGGAGTATAGTAGGTTCATGTTGTGATGATCGTCGGCATAAGCGGCTCCAGTGCCGCCGATCATTGACAGCGAAAAGTAGCCGTCGTCGGCGGGGAGCGAACCGGTAATGTCGATCATTGCCATACCGTCGTTGGTGAAGCCGAGGTGAAACTGAATGTAGTCCGGATTGGCGGCCGATTGCAGCGTCCAGATTTTTTCCGGTGCGCCGCCGAACATCCAGCAGGCCAGATCGGTGTCCGGCAGGATACGTTTGGCGATCGACTCGGTCGTCGACTCGGGTGGCAGCCAGCGGTGGATGCGGAGCAGGCAGGGCTCGCCGAGCTTACCAGCATCGATGCTGCGCTTGACCGCCTGAATTGAGGGCAAAAACCGCCAAGTGTGAGCCGGCATTAGAAGGGCGTCGGCTTGGTCAAGCACGTCGAGGCCGCCGGGCAATTGGCCAACGAGTGTCGGTTTGCCTAGCGCCGTGGCGGCCTTGGCAAAACTCGCCGCTTGGCTGGGGTTGGCGTCGATAACGACGGCGTCAAAGTCGTTGGCTTGTTCGGTGAACAGCGCCTCCGTTGACATAGTGGTCGTCGTTTGGCCAAGCGATTGGCCAGCTGGGGAGTCATTGTCGTTCAGTGGCGCAAAAACAGCCCAAGACGCGCCTTGTAGTCGCGTTCGAATCGCGCCGTAGGCTTCAGCTGCCCCGGACGCGCCTATGAGCGCGAGCCTGATCATTTTTGGTTTTGTTGGCAGCATTTGGGTCGGGAAATATCTCACGCGACATTCACCGGGCCAAACCAATTTGTTGCGGAAGCAGCAAGTCTTCAGCATCATTCGCCTGTTTAACGAACTCGAAAGGCCAATCGTGTCAGATCCAGACGAAAACAAATCCATCCACAAGCTTACCCAGACAGGCAGGTACATTATCATTATCGCAGCTTTTCTCGGTTGGTTTTTTGGTGGGATGCATCTGGGCATCACGTCGCTCTCAATGGGCTCGGCGGCCAAGGATTTGCTGCGCGGCACCGAGCAGTTTGAGGTGACGGCCGGTGATCAAGCTGCTGCCCAAAAACAGGTCCAGGAAGCAGGCGAGGGGGATTTGCAGGTGTTGGCCCAGGCCGAAGCTGATAAACGATTGGGCGCTGCAAGCAGTAAATGGTTTGGTTACTACGTGTGCGCATTGTTGTTTGGCGGGGCTCTGGGCGGCCTAATGTTCGGTCGTATTGGTGATCGCTTCGGTCGCGTGAAAGGTATGACGGCGGCGATCTGCTGCTACTCGGGGATGTCTTTTATTGCCTACTTTGCCCAAACGCCGGAACAGCTTCTGGTGGCGCGCTTCCTGGTATGTATGGGAGTGGGCGGGATGTGGCCAAACGGTGTGGCGTTAATGAGTGAAGCTTGGGCCAGTGCCTCCAGACCATTGCTTGCGGGCGTGATTGGCACGGCAGCGAACATCGGTATTTTCATGGTGGGTGTGGCAGGAAAACTCCGCGGGGTGACGGTTGATGACTGGCGTTGGGTGATGCTCATGGGCTCGGCGCCGATTGTGCTGGGTCTGCTGGTGCCACTGATCGTGCCGGAATCACCGCGTTGGCTGGCCCAACGAAGCATGGGAAATTCAGAAAAAACTTCGGAGGAAGCTAAGCCTGATGTGAATACCGTTGAAATTTTTCGATCAGGCATGTTGGCGGTTACCTTGGTGGGAATTTTATTGGCGACGGTGCCGCTGTTCGGTTCGTGGGGCAGTTCAAACTGGGCGGTAAAATGGGCGGAGGATGCGGGGTCGGATGACCTGAAGGCGCAGGTGGTCATGGCGAGATCGTTGCCGGGCATCGTGGGCAGTTTCATGGGCGGATGGATTGCCAGCCTCCTTGGTCGCCGGCGCAGCTATTTTTTTAACAGCTTGATTTGCCTTGGTAGCGCGCAGTGCATGTTTTGGTTTTCCAGCCCGACAGAGCCGACCATGTTTCTCTTGTTGACTGCGGTACTGGGCTTTTTCAGTGGAATCTTCTTTGGATGGTTGCCGTTATTTTTGCCGGAATTGTTTGTGACGCGTGTGCGCTCGGTTGGTGCCGGAGTTTGCTTTAATTTCGGGCGCATCATCACAGCCGTAACGGTGTTCGTCACCGCCGGACTCATCGCATATTTCGACAATGACTTCCGGCAGATTGGCCGAATCACCAGTTTGATTTACCTCTTCGGCGCGGTGGGAATTCTTCTCATGCCGAAGGGCGTAGAGGGGAAAATCAAGGATTAACGCGAAGCGGTTCAGCCGGTTTTGGATTGAATGCGCTTTGGTCCAACGCTATCAACCGCCGCGTGAGTCAAGGCAACGAAACCCAATCGGGAGAATTTCAATTCAACGTCGGCGTGATCGGGGCCACCGGCTACATTGGCGCCCCGTATCGTGCGGAAATCCGCGAGGCTGCCGGTGCGAACATTGTTGCTTTGTGCGCTCGCCGGCGTGAACTGCTTGATCAGGCAGGAAAGGAGGATGGCGCCGAGCTGCTGACCGACAACTGGCGCGAGGTCGTGCAGCAACCGGATGTGAACTTCGTCATCGTCGCCACGCCGGATGCGCTGCATCACGAGGCCGTGATGGCCTGCGCCGATGCTGGTAAACATCTGCTCTGCGAAAAACCGGTCGGTGTGAATGCCGCCGAAGCCTATGAAATGTGGGCGGCGTACCGCGATGCCGGGTTGGCTCATTATGTGCCTTTTTGGACGCGTTACAGCGAGCCGTTCGTGCGAACCCGCGAGGTGCTTGAGTCCGGTGTCTTGGGCGACATTCGCGGCGTGGTCTATCGCTGGCACAATCCGCGTCCGGATGACATGCCACTCACATGGCGCGATGACGCCGGGTTGTCGGCGGCCGGCAGCATTGCCGACGTCGGCTCGCACGCCTACGACACCTTGCGCTGGTTGCTGGGCCGTGAGGCAACGCGGGTGCAGGCGCATGCCGACACGATTACGCCGGACAGGGCCGACCTGGGTGCGATCAACCTCACAGAGGCGCTTGGCCAGTCGGGCGACCAGTCGGGCGCGCCCAGGAGCAAGGTGACGACATTCGACTACGCAAGCGTGGCGTGGGAGTTTGACGATGGCGCCGTGGCGACGCTGGTGCTCTCGCACACGCCGTTTTTTCGGAAGGGCATTGCGCCCGAGCTGGAACTGCACGGCACTAAGGCGTCGCTTGGCCTGGATCGTGTGAGTGGAAACCTGACCCTGGCCAAACCGGGCGAACCAGCTGAGATCATTGACACCCTGCCGGACAACGGATTTGGCAATCGTTTCGCGAAATACGTTTTCCCCAGCCTACGCCAGGCGCTTGCCGGGGGGGAAACAGGCCATCCCGACCTGAAGGACGGCTGGCGCGTGCAACTTTTTACCGACGCAGCCGCCCGCTCAGCCCGCTCCGGCCGTTGGGAAACGGTGGAATGAGTATTCCGTTAAGCCTTCTCAATGGGGTGGGAATGATTTTTTGCGACGCCAAACCAGACGACCAGGGCAAGCGCTATAATTCCTAGGATCAGTTTGACGCTTGTCGCATTAGTGCTCAATACGCTCCATGTCATCCATGCAGTGAATGAAAGGAATACAATCGGCGGAAGTGGAAACCAGGGTATTCTCGCGGGACGATGCAGGTCTGGCTTTCGGATTCGCAACACAATGACTCCCGCTATGGCGACTGCCGTGGTGAGTGTGACAAGTGTTCCAACCGACTCCACTAATTCCTTCAGTTTCGTCGACCATATTAGGATTAGACTTAAGGCGCACATGAGCACCAGTGCATTGACCGGTGATCCGCGACGATTCAGGTGAGCCATTCGTTTTGGCAGTTCTCCCCGGCTGGCCATCGAGTAAATCACCCGCGATCCAATCATGATAGCAACGCCAAGGGTCAAAAAAAAGACCAGCATGATTAGCATGTTGAAGGCGACCCCGATGGAGTCACCGAACAGGCGTTTGGCCGCGAAAAAACCGATTGCATCTTCTTTCGCCATTTCGTGCGGAGCGGCTGCCCAGAGGAAAACGCCGTTTATAAGCAAATATAAAAGTGTTACAATGCTTATACCAAGCAGCATCGATCGTTTGAGATTTTTTTCTGGATGACGAATTTCACCACCTATAAATGAGGTGGACATATTTCCCTGATAGGCGAACGAGGTCGAAGCAAGGGCGGCTCCGAAAACGGCAATCTGAGCGCCTAGACTTCTAAGTGGTTTGTCTTGGGTTAAGACGCCGGGGGCAGCCGTTGATTCTGTCGCGAAACCCAAAACGATGAACGCTAGAAGCAGGCTGATCTTGAAGAAAGCCCCGAAAACGTTGATTGCATTTCCCTCTCGGACACCGATGGCATGAATCGCTGTCACAGTGACGACGGCCAAACTTGCAGCAATTTGTAGGGGGATAAGGGGGAACAGATTTTCCATGTAGGATCCAAAGCTGCCCGCAATGAATGCGATTGATCCAGTAATCCCAAAAAAAGTCATTGAGAATCCGGCTACAAATCCGGCGGGTCTACCGAAGATGTTTCGGATGAAAACATAATTGCCTCCTGCTTCAGGCCAAATGCTTGCCAACTCAATGGCACAAAGTGAACCGCAGAGTGCCAATACCCCGGATAATCCCCAGACAGCCAAGATGCCAACATTACTTCCCAAATCCGCGGCGAATAGGCCGGTGGTCATGAAGATGCCGGCACCAATCATGTTGCACACTACCGTACTCGTGGCCGAGCCAAGGCCCAGTACCCGTTTCTGTTGGTTGCCCTGCGACGGAATCAAATTAGCTGATTTCTCGGGTTCTCTCGCTCCGGCCGGTGGAAAACGGTCGAGTTATTATTTCTCGGAGACGTCTAGGCAGGTGAGATCGCCGCGGGAGTTGCGGCAATAGATACGGCCATTGGCCAGCACTGGCGTGGTCCAGCACTTCGGGCCAGTCACCTGGGCGCGGGCTGTTTCGCGGAACGCCTCGGCGTTGGCCTCCGCGACAACTAGTTCGCCCTGGTTGCTGATGATCAGTAGCTTTTTACCAATGGCCTGGATCGCCCCGAAGCCGCCGAAACTGTCTTCCTCCCACTGCACCTTGCCGGTGGCCAGCTTGATGCACTTGAGCGTGGCGCGGCCGGTGTTGCCGTCGAAGCCGTACACATGGCCGTCGATCAGCACGCATGGGTTGAAGTGGTTGCGCATGTTTTTGTTTTCCCAAAGTTTCCTCACCTTGTTGCCTTCCACCTGCAGCAGCGCGCAGCCGCGGTCGTAGCCGGACGAGATAAACACCTTGTCGCCGATGAGGATGGGATCGGCGCTGTTGGTGTCGTGCTTGGTTTCCCACGGATAACTCCAAAACACGCTGCCGCTCTTCGGATCCACTGCAACAAGTGCCTTGTGGGCGAACATCACCAACTCCTGCCGTCCGTTTCGAACGTGGGGCACAATGGACGAGTAACTAGCGGCTTCACGGCCGGTGCTCCAGAGAATCTTGCCGCTCTTTTTGTCGAGCGCCGTGCCATGTGCGCCGACATTGACGAACAACGTGCCACCGATGACAAGCGGCGAGCCGGCAAAACCCCACGTTGGGCGTTTGGCCCTGGTTTCCGAGGCGACATTTTTTTGCCAGACAACGTGGCCGTCGGCCGTATCCAAACAGATCAGCATTCCGTGCTTGCTCAGCGTATACACGCGATCGCCATCGACGGTGGGTGTGCCGCTCGGACCACCATCATAATACTTCGGATCGAGCTTAGCCTCGTAGACGTAAGACCAGATCACCTTGCCGGTTGCGGCGTCGAAACAAAACATGGTGTCCTTCTCCTCGCCCCTGCCACGTCCGGAGTTACCGAGCGTGTAAACGTTCCCGTTGGCCACCACCAACGACGAGAAACCGGTACCAACCTTGGCCTTCCAAAGACGCTTGGGGCCGTCATCGGGCCACTTGGTCAACCAGCCGGTCTCGCGTGAGATACCGTTTAGGTCGGGGCCGCGCCAGCGAACCCAGTCAAGAGCGCACGGCCTAGTCAAGCTGCCGAACAAGCCAAGCGATACGAAACCAATTAAAAGAAGCCGAACAAAACTAGAGATCATGGCGGCGATGGGTAAACAACTGCCGAGAGTCAGTCAAACCACAAAGACAGGGAGACCGCGATTGGACCAGTGATTAAAAGTTAGGCGCAACTAACTTTTTTTGTTGACCTTGGCGCTGGATCGAAATATAGCCTAGCCTATCTTTTGGCGGGCAAGCTGTTTTTCTTGGTTTTCTGCGCATCGGATCCGCTCATTTTAACTTTTTTTAAAGGATGAATCGTCTAGCTTTAATCGTAATCGGTTTGGTGGTCGCAATGGTTTACACACCAGCACACGCGAACAAGATGAACGTCGTTACCACCACAACCATGGTGACCGATATGGTGAAAGAAATCGGTGGTGACCGGGTGAACGTGGTGGGCTTGATGGGGCCGGGCGTGGATCCGCACCTTTACAAGCCTGCCTCCAGTGATGTAGTGAAACTACAGCGGGCAAAGATCATTTTTTACTCGGGACTGATGCTCGAGGGGCGCATGACTGACTTGTTTTTCCGCATGGCACGCGCAGGCAAGTTGGTATACGCCGTCACCGAGTCGATCCCGGAAAAAGATCGTCTTGAGCCGCCAGAGTTTGCGGGGCACTGGGATCCGCACGTCTGGGGCGACCCGCTCCTGTGGAGCAACTGCATTATCACCGTGGTCGATGGCTTGAGCAAGGCTGACCCAGCCGGTGCGGCGGGTTATGCCAAGCGGGGCAGGGCGGTTGATGCATCGTACAAGGCGATGAAGTCATGGGCACTGAAGCGCATCGCCGAAGTGCCAAGGAGCCATCGCATCCTCATCACCAGTCACGATGCGTTCAATTATTTTGGGCAGGCGTTCGGTTTCCAGGTCGTCGCCGTGCAGGGCTTGTCAACGGTGACCGAGGCTGGCCTGGCCGACATCGCCAAGACGGTGGACTTCATCAAGGAAAAGAAAATCAAGGCGATCTTTGTCGAGAGCAGTGTCAGTCCTGCAGCGATTGAGCGGGTGAGCAAGGATGCCAGCGTGAAGATCGGCGGCGAGTTGTTCTCCGACGCCTGCGGCAAAGTGGGGGACATCCACGAGGCACACGGCGAGAAGTACGATGTCGGCACGTTTGTCGGTATGCTGAAGCACAACATCAACACTGTTGTCGATGCCCTCAAGTAACCCGTAATGGTTCGGTTATCGAAACCAGTATTGATCATTTTGACGGGCATCCTGCCGGCGGTGTTTGCAACCGCGGGTGAGTTCACCACCTTCAAAAATGATCAGGGCATCGACCTCTTTTTTGATTACACCGGGGAGGTGATGAGCAACGTCTCAGGCGGCGACCACACTGGTTCTGGCTACAACGGCCTGGCCTCATTCGGCATTGATGCAGACCTTGGCCAAGCACTTGGCTGGCAGGGGCTAACACTACGATTAAGCGGCATGGATCTCCACGGCTCCGGCATCGGCAGCCGCGTTGGTGACATGTTGGGTGTGAGCAACATCGAGGGCTACGCAAGTGTGCGGCTTTACGAGTCGTGGGTGGAGAAATTGTTTGCTGATGAGTCGCTGAGTTTACGTGCCGGGTTACTGCTGGCGGATGAGGAATTCTCGACGGTCGACACCGCCGGCCCGTTCCTAAACGCAACCTTCGGCTGGCCGGAGTTCATCTCGATGAACACGGTCAACACCGGCCCGGCGTTCTACATTCCCGCGTTAGGCCTGCGGTTGCTCTGGGAACCAAGCGATTCGTGGTACGGCCGGGTCGGAGTCTTCGATGGTGACACCTTCGACTCGCCCGAAGGCGATGACACAGTCAATCGACATGGCTTGCACTTAGAACTGGGTAACAGTCAAGGCACTTTCGGCATGGTGGAAATCGGCTATCGGTACAACCAGGCGGAGGACGCTGACGGCCTCCCGGGTATATATAAACTCGGTGGCTGGTGGCACTCGGGCGAGTTTGACGACTTTCGAGGTGGCCCGTCGCACGACGGAATACAGGGCGTGTACGCGTCCGGCGAGCAGATGGTTTACCGCGAGTACGGCGATCAAGGACTGAGCCTCTTTGTCCGCGCCGGATTCGCGCCGGAAGATCGCAGTGCGATCGATTACAGTTTTCAGGTTGGCTCGAATTATGTTGGTTTGATTCCCGGCCGTGACATCGACACTACGATTCTTGGCCTGTCACACGCACACATTAGCGACGATTTGCCCGGGCGCACCTCAGAAACCGTGGTTGAGGCGGCGTATGAGTTTGTCATGAGTGACGATTTTATCATCCAGCCAAGCGTGCAGTGGGTCAGCGACCCCGGAGCGACCGGCGACCTCGACGACGCGCTGGTGCTTGGCCTGCGGGTCAGCCTGAGTTTTTAGCATGGCAGAATCCCCGGCAACCAACGGCGAGGAGTTCCCGCTTGAGATTCATGATCTGACGGCTGGGTATCACAAAAAGCCG
>JAKUOU010000075.1:0-13261 GCA_022451065.1 Pedosphaera sp.
TACTCTCAACGATCGCAGTCTTGCTGTTGGTGGGTTGTGCGAAGAATAATATCAAGCTGACCAACAAGGGGGCAAAAGATTGGCAAGAAATTGAAATCAAGGCTGGGGGGCAGGTTTTCGAGGTGAAAAAATTAAAAGGTGGGGCAACAGACACCTTACGGTTTACATCGGAAGCCGAGGATGGAGGCCAAGTGAGCGGGAAGTTGGACGGCCTGGCCCAGAATGTAGAGTTCGGCTACTTTACACCTAATTTATCAACCCGGCATGAGATCATTTTTGATGACAATGGCACGATAACCACTGTCGAAGTGCCGTGATGGAAAGCTGATTAATGAAACAACTTCTACCTATCGTGGTTGGCTCTTCCTTGTTGGGGACTAGTTGCGAACTCAAGTTTGGAGATGATATTGAACTCACCGCGCCCAAGGTGACAGCCAAGGAAATAGTCGAAGTGACTCAGCGCACAGAGATTCAGTTTCCGATTGGGACAACCGGCTTGGGCTATGTGTTTTTTGGCTCGGGGATTGATGATTCGCTGGCAATCAAGGTTTTAATACCAAATGAAAAGAAATCGGATTTTCTAAAAAATGATTTGTTTCAAAGTGGCGAAAAAAACAAACCTTCAGTTCAAATTGGAAGTAATCAATCCTGGTGGAACTTGAAGGAATTGAAGGATCGGAAGGATCGCACGAAAAGCCTACCCAAAGGAAGATATGTTGAGTGTTCCTTTGGAAAAGCAGAGGAAAAGTGGATCGCCTATATTTCTTGGTGGTCCACCTAAGGTGATGCTAAGGTAGGACTTAGAAAGAAAATGAAAAAACTTTTTGAAACAACAATTACGATCTCAATTCTGTGCTTAGTAGTTACACTTACTTCATGCACCGAGACACCCAAACATGTTTCCGGTGAAAAATTTAAAAGTGAATATGAACTTGGCAGCCATCAAACCATGCACCTATCCGAATACTTGGGTGAGAAAGATGGCAGATTTTATCTTCGTCGCAAGTCGATGTCCTTACTAAACAAAAATAAATGGAATGAAGAGATTTGGTACGCAATAGCTGAGGATCTTGAACCAGCATTCCTCAAAAAACTCAGGAGGGAAGCCAAGGCGTGGGAAGAGTTGAAATCTGACAGGTAGTAATCCACGATTTCAAAATCATCATGCTACTTCAAATTATCTTCAAAAATTCCATCTGGCTTGGCATTGTGCAGCGCATGTTTTCAGTTATACGCTTAACCAGGCATTTGGCTGTTTTGGCGACCGTTGTCGGGTCGCTTGGTTTTTTGGCGCAGGGTCTTGGTGCGGCTAATCGCTCCGTGCCGAAGGTGGATCGAGATGCGCCTCGCAATATCATATTTGTCCTGGCGGATGATCATCGTTTTGACGCGATGGGTTTTACCGGGCATCCGTTTTTGGAGACACCCAATCTGGATCGAATGGCCAAGGGAGGCGCCTGGTTCCCGAACGCGTTTGTCACGACGTCGCTTTGTTCCCCAAGCCGTGCAAGCATTATGACGGGGCAATACGCTCACAATCATAATGTGGTGGATAACTACAACCCTCTTCCGAACGGGCTAATTTTCTTTCCCGAATACATGCAGGAAGCTGGGTATGATACAGCTTTTGTCGGGAAATGGCATATGGGCGGGAACATCGATCACGCTCAACCCGGCTATAACCACTGGGTCAGCTTCAAGGGTCAGGGGACGTATTGGCCGGATGGCCGGGGCACAAGCCGCAAGGTGCCGCAAAATAGCTACGACGGATTCAACGTCAACGGCAAGCGAGTGCCGCAGAAAGGCTACATCACTGACGAGTTGACGGATTATGCCCTGGATTGGCTGCGCTCCCGTAAAGGGGACAAACCCTTTTTTTTGACGCTGTCGCATAA
Organism: Pedosphaera sp.; assembly: GCA_022451065.1. GTDB lineage: Bacteria > Verrucomicrobiota > Verrucomicrobiia > Limisphaerales > UBA1096 > UBA1096. The sequence goes on from JAKUOU010000075.1 coordinate 1,896, forward strand.
GGCTGTTCACGCGGATTTCGTTCCGGCTGATCGGCATAAGGGACGGTACAAAAAGAAAAAACTGCCGTTGCCGAAAACATTTGTGAAGGGCGGTAAGAACTTCCGTAATAAACCGCGCTGGTTGCAAGATCAACGGAATAGCCGTCATGGCGTGGACTTTGCCTATAACCTGCCGGACTTCGATTTGAACGCGTATTATATCCGCTACTGCGAAACACTTCTGGCGATCGACGAAAATCTTGGCCGACTTTTTAATGTGCTGAAGGAGCTGGATTTGTTGAAATCCACATTGGTGGTCTACATGGGTGACAACGGTTTTCAGTTTGGTGAGCAAGGCTTGATCGACAAACGAACGGCATACGAAGCATCGATGCGCATACCGTTTCTGATGCATTGTCCCGAGGTTATCCAAGCTGGGTCGGTGATAAAGAAGGTTGTTGCTAACATTGATGTGGGGCCGACGCTGCTTGAAACTGCGGGGCTTTCTACTCCGAAACAAATGGATGGCCGCAGTTTCTGGCAGTTGGCCAAGGGCAACGACATCCCGTGGCGTGACTATGTGCTCTACGAGTATTTTTGGGAACGTAACTATCCGCACACGCCGACGACCCACGCCGTGCGTGGGGAACGTTTCAAATATATCCGTTACCACGGGCTTTGGGACACGGATGAGTTGTACGACCTTCTCAACGATCCTGACGAAACAACCAATCTCATTTTCGAGCCGGAGCACAAGGAAACCGTAGCCATGCTGAACATGCGCCTGTTTGAGTTGCTGGCAGAGAGCGGGGGGACGAGTTTGCGCTTGGCTCCGGACCGTGGACCAACGTTTCCCAAGCGGCATCCGCAGCGCTCCGAGGCGGCGGACTTTCCAAAACAATTTTACGGCACGCGGGAATAATTTAACTTACTTGACCAAGCGCCGCTTGACGCATGGCCAAGCGGCATTAACCATTCCCACCGATTTTTACAATGTCAGAGGAACTGAATTTTTTACCGAGTTTGACCGGCTCTTTCGCCAAGCCGGCTGCTGAAAATCCCACAGTAGAAATGGTCGAGGCTGCCTACCGTCATCACGGTTTACACTGGCGGTATATCAACACGGAAGTCGGCCCGGAGAGTTTGGGCGCGGCGGTTGCCGGTGCCCGCGCCATGAATTGGGCCGGGTTCAACTGTTCGCTACCGAACAAAGTCGAGGTTATCCAANACATCGATGGCTTGGGAGAATCGGCAGAGGTGATTGGTGCCGTGAACTGTGTCGTTCGTCGTGGGGACAAACTCATTGGTGAAAATACGGACGGCAAAGGCTTTTTGAAATCGCTGGAAGAAATCGTTGATCCATCAGGTAAACGTGTCGTCATGTTTGGTGCCGGCGGAGCGGCTCGAGCGATTGGTGTCGAAGTGGCGTTGGCTGGTGCGACTCATATTAAGATCGTGAATCGCTCGAAGGATCGCGGGCTGGAATTGGTCGCGTTGTTGAACGATAAAACTTCGGCCGAGGCAACGTTCGAAAAATGGGACGGTGATTACTCGGTTGCCAATGGAGTTAATGTCGTAATCAATGCCACGTCGATCGGCTTGTATCCTGATATTGATGCTCGCTTGGCTTTGAATTTGGATTCGCTTTCAGCGGACATGGTGGTGGCCGACGTGATTCCGAATCCACCGCAAACGAATTTGATCAAGGATGCCGAGGCACGCGGCTGCAAGGTGCTCGACGGCTTGGGTATGCTTGTGAATCAAGGCATTACCGGCATCGAATACTGGACCGGCGTGACGGTGGATGGCGTCGTCATGCGCACCCGCCTCGAGGAATTATTCGGCGCTTAAGGTTCAAGCCGGGGTGTTTTCGCCTTTCCATAGTCGAGAATGCTACATACCGTTGGGCGTCAACATTACAGCATAATGAAACTGGGAATGATTAATTCGGCTTGGGAACAGCACGGCGTTGGCCTCGTGGATGGTCTCAGGAAAACCAAGGAGTTGGGCTTCGACTGTGTTGATATTTTTGAGGATCCTACGGAGCCGCAGGCCGCAGACCGCATCACCGAGATCAAGCAAACCTGCGACGAACTCGGGCTGCCGATCATCAGCGTGGTCGGCGTAAGCGTCGGTCTGGTGGATTTCAATCCGTCGGTTCAGCGCTTCCATGTCGAGCGCTGCAAGCGCTACCTCGACATGGGTGCGACTTTTGGCGCGAAAAACTACCTGCTCGTCATCGGTGAATACATTTGGCAGAAAGAAGTCATCCCACCTGAGGAGCAATGGCGGTTCGCTGTCGAAAACTGCAGACTTCTTGGCGACTATGCCGGCGAACGCGACCTCGAAATCGTCATTGAGCTTGAGCCGTTCCATATGTCGCTCGTCAACAACCTTGCCGAGATGGATCGCTTCCTAACCGACGTAAACAATCCGGCCGTGAAAGCGAACATCGATATCAGCCACATGGTGCTGAGTGACAGTCCGCCTGAGTCGCTCGCCGCGCTCAAGGGCCGGGCCGGGCACGTGCACATTTCCGATTGCGACGGCAAAGTACACGGCGACCTGCCGCCGGGCCGGGGCATGGTGCCGTTCGAGGGCTACATGCAGGCAATCAAGGATCTGGACTTCGACGGCGCGATCAGCCTTGAACTCGAATACGCGCCCGATCCCTCCCAAATCGTCGAGTGGGTCACCGAGGCTTATTCCGCGACAGATCGTTTGATGTCAGCCATAAATTTGCGTCATTAACGCGCATGCCTGACGACTGGAAAGCCAAGTTTCGTGAACTGTACCAATCCGCGCAAGAGCGCTACCGTGCCGGGCGTACCACCACCCTGACCCTCTTCGAGCCGGACGAGATCTATTTTCTTGCCACGATCGGTTGCTCCACGCAGGAGCTGTTTGATTTCGTGGAGGACAGCATCAACTGGGACGACGTCGAGTACGACCAGGTCGAGGGCGTCACGGCGTTGCGGCGCGATCATTTCTTGAACACGCTTCACAGTGAATCGGCCACAACCAAGATCGACCCTGAAAAGATCCCGGCCAAGACGGACGAAGTCGATGGCATTGCCTGGCTGCCGCGCCTCATTGTCAAGGCCCGCGCCAAGCTCGCCGGCGAACTCCCGCCCGAGTTGATGTACGGCTGCGGCGGCGACCGGCCGTTCCTGGGCAAGCGCAACTCGAATCTCGTCGACTTCCTGCGCGTCACCCTCGAAGCCGGCGACGACGACCGCGTGATCATTGACTACATCAAGAATTGCGCGATCAAGGGCTGACCTGCCTCCCGAGCCATTGCCAAGCAAAGACACCAACGGTGCAATTCGGCTTCGCGGCGTCCGACACAACAACCTCAAGAACCTCGACCTCGATCTGCCCAAGGGCAAATTAATCGTGTTCACCGGGCTGAGTGGTTCCGGCAAAAGTTCGCTAGCCTTCGACACGCTTTTTGCCGAAGGCCAGCGCCGCTATGTCGAAACATTCTCGCCGTACGTCCGCCAGTTTTTTGACCGAATGGACAAGCCGCAGGTCGATCGCATCGACGGCATACCTCCAGCGATCGCGCTGGGCCAGCGCAACACTGTCCGCACCACGCGCTCGACCATCGGCACGATGACCGAGGTCTGCGATCACATGAAACAGTTATGGGTGCACCTCGCCCAATGCCACTGCGACCACTGCGGTAAACCCGTGACCCGCGACGAGCCATTGGCCGTTTGGAAAACGCTGCTTAACAGCCAGATCCCCGAGGCACTGGTAACGTTCGATGTCCCGTTATCGAACAAGATTTCAATTACCGAGTCGCTGCAACTCATCGGCAAACAGGGCTACCGGCGCATCATCGATCCCACCTCAAAAACCAAGCGCGGTAGGCTGCCGGAATTGCTGCGTATCGAGGAGACGTCTAAGCGCCTGGCCAAGCGAAAGCTGGCTTCGCTGACAGTCTTGCAGGATCGCATCCGCTTGGACAAAGGAAGCCGCGCCCGATTTCTCGAGGCTGCTGGACAGGCGTACCAGTTCGGCAAGGGTCACCTCGCCGTTCACACCGCCGTGCTTGGCCAACGGCGGTTCAGCCGGCATTTCCATTGCGCCGCATGCGACACCGAATACCGCGATCCGTCACCGTCGCTGTTCAGTTTCAACAGCCCAATCGGTGCCTGCCCGGACTGCAAAGGCTTTGGCCGGATCATCTCGATCGACTACCGGCTTGCGATGCCGGACCTCACCAAGTCGATCGCCGGGGGAGTTGTCAAGCCGTGGCAGACCGGACACGGCGTCGAGTGCCAGCGCGAGATGATGGCCGCCGCGAAGCAGGACGGCATCCCGATCGACGTGCCGTTCAATAAACTCCCAAAAAAAACGCGCGACTGGGTGATCCACGGCGAGCCAAACTACGGTGAGCCGGGCCACACCTGGCCTGACGCATGGTACGGCGTCGCCGGTTATTTTCGCTGGCTCGAAAGCAAGGCGTACAAAATGCACGTCCGTGTGCTGCTCTCGCGTTACCGATCCTACACGATGTGCCCGACGTGCGAGGGACAGCGCTTCATGCCGGACTCGCTGCGCTTCAAGCTCGACTACACCGGCAGCGGCGACTGGCTGACGCTCTCCGATTTTTACCGACTCCCCATCCGCGATGCGGCGGGCATGATCGAGAATCTCACCAACCGGCTTAACCTCAATCAGTCGGACGCGCTTGCGCCAGTACTGGCCGAGGTGCGCGGACGGCTCGACGCCATGGTGCGAATCGGCCTCGGCTACCTCACGCTCGACCGGGCAACGCGCACGTTGTCCGGCGGAGAAACACAACGTGTGAACCTCACTGCCTGCCTCAGCTCGCGGCTGGTCAATATGCTCTACGTGCTCGACGAGCCGAGTGTCGGGTTGCACCCGCGCGACACTGGACGACTCGTGGGATTGCTAGAAAACCTGCGCGACCTCGGCAATACTCTGGTCGTCGTTGAGCACGAGACCGGCGTCATCCGCCGGGCCGATCACATCGTTGACCTCGGCCCGAAACGCGGCGAGTGCGGCGGTGAAATCGTGTATGACGGCGCCGGCTCGCGCTTGGCCAAGTGCAGAGCCTCGCTGACAGGTGCGTATCTCTCTGGTCGCAGACAACTCGAATCGCCCCCGGCACGCAAGGTAACCGCGCGTACACAGCGACTGCGCCTGACAAAGTTTACCCGGCACAACCTGATCGACTTCACGGTGGATATCCCACTGGGCAGGTTGGTTTGCGTGACCGGCGTCAGCGGCTCCGGCAAAACTACGCTCATCCGCGATGGACTACTCCCTGCCCTGCTTGACAAGCTCGGTGGCACGCCATTAGACGCCCGCTTGGCCAAGCTGACCGGCTGGCAGTCAATCGACTCGGTGATGATGGTCGACCAGTCTTCTCTTGGTCGCACGCCACGCTCGAACCCGGCCGTGTACGTCCATGCGTTTGACGACATTCGCAAACTGTTCGCTGCCAGCCCTGAGGCCAAGGCGCTTGAGTTGCCGGCCGGGGCGTTCAGCTTCAACTCGGCGCAGGGCCAGTGCGGCTACTGCCGTGGCACTGGTTTTGAGAAAATCGAAATGCAGTTCTTGAGTGATGTGTTCATCAAGTGCCCCGAGTGCAACGGACGCCGCTACCGCGGTCACGTGCTCGAGGCCAAGCTCAAGCCGCCTTTAGCCAAGCACCTGGCTTGGAACATTGCCGACCTACTCGATGCCACGGCCGATGAGGTCATTCTGTTTCTTGACGCCTATCCCGAATCGCGAACGGCAGCCAAAGCACGAACCAAGCTGCAGTTGCTCAGCGACGTCGGCCTGGGCTATTTGCGGCTTGGCCAACCGGTCAACACGCTCTCCGGCGGAGAGAGCCAGCGGCTCAAGCTCGTTCGCAGCCTCGCTGAGGCGCATGGCAAGCGAACCGCTACCGGGCCAACACTGTACCTCTTTGACGAGCCGACGACCGGTTTGCACTTTGACGACATTCGGCTCCTAGCCAAGATGTTGCATCGCCTGGTGGACGAAGGCCACTCTGTGCTGGTGGTGGAGCACAACCTCGACCTCATCCGTCAGGCCGACTGGATCATCGATCTCGGCCCAGAAGCCGGTGACGAGGGTGGCCAACTTGTCGCCCAAGGTTCACCCCAAACCCTCGCAAAAAATAAACAATCCCACACCGCCAAAGCCTTGCGCGACAGGTGATCTCTCATCATCATTTTCGACGTTCGCATGAATCGGTTTTTTTCATTTGGATGCTTTCTTGTTGCAGCCGCTGCGACGGCGGGGGATTGGACGCAGTGGCGCGGGAGTCAGCGGAATGGCCTCGTCTCCAGCGGTGTGCCATTGCTCGACGCCTGGCCTGAGAATGGGCCGAACCTGCTGTGGCGCAGTGAAACCATTCCCAGCGGTGACGATGGCGGACACGGCAGCTTGGTCGTGGCTGACGGGAAGGCGTATATCAGTCTTGTTTGGCAAGACGATCAGCCGTCGGAGAACCGCGAGATCAACGAACTGATTTTGCGCAAGCTAGGTCATCGCAGCCTGGCGTTGCCGGAGCTGCTGATCGAAAAAATGGAGAAAGATCGTCTGTCTCTTGGCCCCCAGTTGCGCGGCCGGCGGCTGATCGAGTGGGCCGAAAAATGGGTCGACGACAATCTGGACAAAGACCAAACCAAGCGGATTGGCAGTTGGATCATCAGTCGGTTTAAAAAGGGAAAGGCAGCTATTCCGTATGCAGATCTTCGCACTTTGGCGCAGTTGGGTAATCAACGGTTCCCCAACGATGCCGCATTGCGTGAATGGGTGACCGGACGCGACATCAGCGACTTGGCCAAACGGGAGCTGCTCAAGGCTGTGCCCAACTCAGTCCGCGTGGCGAAGGATGTGGTCATTTGTCTCGATGCCATGACCGGCAAGCGGCTATGGAAGATCGAAGCGCCTGGGGAGCCAACCGGACGCAAGTCGTCAAGTACCCCGTGCGTGGCCGGCGGCAGGTTATTCACCGCCGGCAGTACGCACGCCCATTGCATTGATGCTGGGACCGGGAAACAACTTTGGGCTACGCCACTGCCAAGCAAGGGACCGGCATCTTCTTTCCTAGTGGCAGACGGCACGGCATTCCTCCTCGCTGGGCAGTTAACAGCCTTTGACGTGAATACGGGAAGGGTCTTGTGGCGGAACAAAAATGTCCGGGGCAATGCCTCATCGCCGGTTCTCTGGAGGGGAAAAGGTTTAAGCCAGGTGATCTGCAGTGACCGCAAGGCGTATGTTGCAGTCGATCCCGCCACCGGTAAGACGGTTTGGCAAACACCCGGCGGCGGCGACTCGACACCGGTGATCTCCGGTGACTGGATGGTCGTTTACAGCAAGGATAAACAGGTCGGGCTGGCAGCATATCGCCTGGCCGGAGATGGAGCAACGCAGGCCTGGAGTTTTCCAATGTCAGAGCGGCGTTCGCAATCGACCCCGGTGATTTATGACCGACATGCTTACCTGACAGGCGGAGAGTGGCACATGTGTGTTGAACTGGCCACCGGCAAACGGCGTTGGAAAGAATCCCGACAAAGCACGATCTCCTCCCCGGTGATCGCTGACGGAAAGTTGATTGCGCTCGAGAAAAAAGGAAGCGACCTCGTGATGATCGACACCAACCGGAAAGAGCATCGAGAACTCGGCAGGACGCGCATCAAGGCCATGAGGTGTCCCTCGCCAGTGGTGGTCGATGGCAGACTGTACCTGCGCATGGCCAACAACCTTTCCTGTTTCGATCTGCGGGCTAAGCCCGGTGTGCAGTGATCCCGCCCGACTAAGCGCACTTTTTTGTCGCGGTTTTTTTTGGAGGCGGCGTATACTATCGGGAGCATTAGTGCCATGCAATTCGGGTCGCTCCAACTGGTAACCAACCTATTTCTTTCGCCGCTGGCTGGGTACACGAATCTCCCATTCCGACTCGTGCTGCGCGAGGTAGGCGGCCTGGGTCTGACCACGACAGATCTCGTCAACGCCCGGTCGCTACTCGAGCGCAACTCCAAGGCAATCAAGCTTATCGAGACGAATGAAGCGGACAGCCCGTTCGCGGTGCAGTTGTTTGGTGCCGTGCCGGAAGAGATGCGCGACGCAGCGCTATACCTCGAGTCGATCGGCGTAGACTCGATCGACATCAACATGGGCTGCCCAGTGCGCAAGGTCTGCAAGACCGGTGGTGGCTCGGCGATGATGACCGAGTTGGACAAGACAGCGCACCTCGTGAAGACAATGGTCAATGCGGTCAAGTTACCGATCACGGCCAAGATGCGTCTTGGCTGGGATGACAACAACATCACCGCACCCGACTTGGTGCGCGTGCTCGAAGATGTCGGCGCGGCGGCGATTTTCATTCACGGGCGGACACGCGAACAGGGTTTCACCGGGACGGTGAATCTCGCGGGCATCCGCCAGGTGGTCGAGGCGGCACAGGATATCCCGGTGATCGGCAACGGAGATATTACCACACCTGAATCGGCCAGGCACATGATGAACGCCACCGGCTGCCACGGCGTGAGCACAGGCCGGGGTGCGTTTTACAACCCGTGGATTTTCAAGCACACCGATCACTATCTGCAGACCGGCGAATTGCTACCTGAGCCGAAGTTTGCCGAGCGGGTGCGAGTGATGCGACGACACTTCGACCTGATGCTTGAGGTGTTCGGAGAAAAGCGCGGTTGCCTGATGTTCCGCAAAGTCGCCCCGTGGTACGCCAAGCGCTTCGGCCCCGCGAAACCATTCAACAAGACAATCGTACAAATCTCGACACGGGAGAATTTCGAGTCAGCACTGACTGACTACCTCGACTGGCGGCAGCAGTTTGTCAGCGCAGATGGGGAGCTCATCGAACGCTATCGTCAGAAACCAATGATGCCGTCCTTTATGAAGGACGATGACGAACCTTCTGACGCGAAGCGAAAGGCCATCCCCGTGCCGAAGGGCCCGGTTGAGGTGTGGTAAAAAAAATCCCGCAGGCCAAGGCCAGCGGGATTTGTCAAAGCTTGTTAATAAAAAATTATTCGCCAGATGAGGGCCGGCTCGGACGCTGACCGCCACGACCTTCACCACCACGTGAGGGACGCTGGCCACCGCGAGCTTCACCGCCACGGGACGGACGCTGGCCAGATGCACCTCCACGGCCACTGAAATTTGGACGCAACTCGTCTTCGGTCAACTTGCCATCCTTATTCTTGTCGAGCTTCTTAAGGGCTACGACGGCACCCTTAATTTCCTCGGAGGAAATCTCACCGTTGCCATCACTGTCCAGTGCGGTCATCACAGGGAACATCCGCAAAAAACCACCTGGTCCTCCCTGACCACCGCGGCCACCGAACTGTGATCCACGCTCACGGCTTGCTCCGGACGGTCGTTGACGACGCTCGGCGCCCTGACCCCGTTCACGGCTCTGTTCACCAGCCGCTCTGGACGGGCGTTCACGACGCTGTTCGCCCTGACCCCGTTGGCGACGCTGTTCGCCAGCTGCTCCCGACGGGCGTTCACGACGCTCGGCGCCCTGATCTCGTTCGCGACGCTGTTCACCAGCTGCTCCCGACGGGCGTTCACGGCGCTGAGCACCTTCACCCCGTTCGCGCCCACCACGTTCCTGCGCAACTGCATCACCCGCCATCATGCCAAAACATGTGACAGCCATCACTAGTTTAAATGTCATCTTTTTCATAACACCAAATCAATAGTCTGCTTCAAATATACGATCCAACCCGCAAGTGGGTTACAATTTTAGTACACCCACGGCCGAGCTTGCTTGATGGATAAAGTTCTATCCTTGGTAATCTTGAACTCAATTTCCATGGCAAATTTTGTGTCTTCCAAGGATGTCCCGTATAACTTACTGAACCTACTGTGAATCTTGCCCAAATACCGGTTCATCTGCTCGAGTTGGCCCTCAGTCATAATCAACTTATCATCTTTTAACTGATTGGACCTACGCATCACCTTGTAATCACTTGGCCGCCACCAATCCAACAAAAGTTCTTCAGGGATTGAATCAGCGTCGGGATTGGTCACCAAATTCTCGCCAACCTGGGTATTGAGGTAATAGTTGCCCTTGGTCTGGTACAGGATGTCGTCGGTGACCGCCACACCATTGGCCAGTTCGTCGGAAAAGTTCAGGTGAACGAGCACACCAATGGCTGTGGTGAAGTGATCGATCCGGTAGAACTTACGCTCCTCAAAGGCGCGGAAGTTCCACAGGCTGGCAAACACCTGCTTGATCGTCTTGGCCAAGTGGCCCTCGTCCGACTTGTGAGTGAACGAGTCGTACAGGCCGGCACCACTGAAGTCGGGTAGATCCTCGTTATTGGTGCTTGAGCGGCAGCGAATCCCTTGGCCATTGGCGAATGACTGCTGCAGTTTGGCCAAGTCCCCCATCATCCAGCCGGGCATGCTGCCGGACTTGACGAGTTTGCGGAACGCCTTAAGTTTTTTAATTTGGTCGTCACGATTTGTTTTGAACAAGTCGTCGTCCAACATTACACGGGCCTTGTCGTACAGGCCGTTGTGTTTCATGAAGGCATCGTAAAAGTGAAATGGCACGGCATGTCCGCTGGGCACGGTGCCCTCTGGGAAATCCAGCGTGTGCAGCGTGGCGAGGTTGGTGGCCTTCACTCCAAATGCTGCTGAGTCTTCAAAACCGATTTTGTCGAGCGGCTTGATATCCTTAACGGACAGGTCACGCTTGGGTGTCTGCATCTTCGCCGGACGGATGGCAGCGAAATGTTTGTCCACCTCGTCGGCCGAGGCCTCACGCAGTTCGTAGCCGTTGGTGGTGACCTTATAGTAAACAAATTTGCCAATCAGCGAGGTGATTTCCTTGTTTTCCGCTACACCGGTAATGAACGCGTTTGGGACACTATCCTGAATCGCTCGCAAGTTGACATGCGATAGAGGCGTCTGTCGCATAGCAGTGATCACACCAGCAACTCGCGGCATTTCATTCGGCAATATCTTGTAGATAACGATGTCTCGTGAACTTGGCAATTCGTCGGTCTTAATGAGGCGCAACCGACCGTAAGACTCCTGTATATTCAAAGGTAGAAAACCTATGTCGCTCTCGAGGTCTTCATCGAGCACCACGGGAAATTCGGCGGCATCGTACAGATCCTTTTCATCAAAGTAGACCGATCGGGCACGCGGCATCGGATAATAGCCAAGTTTACCTTTAAGGTAAGGCATATGTTTTGTCAGCATTTCGTACGAGAGCTTGATGCGCTCGAATGGATAACGATCATTCGGCTCGTACTCAAAAGTAAACATGCCCGGCTGGCCGTTGGGCGACTTCTTGAGCGGGCGATAAACAAGCACGCCACGCATTGAGCCGTCACCACGCTGGATTCCGATCTGGCGCA
>JAKUOU010000075.1:13360-14801 GCA_022451065.1 Pedosphaera sp.
GCAAACACCACGCCAACTGTTTTGAATAGGATAAGTCGTTTCATAAAAAACTGCGGAAAATAGATGCCTATTTTCGAGATAAAGTTACAACTAAAATCAATTGATAATCGGCTCGATGCACTCAGGTGCCTCGAAGCGGGGGTTGTTCATCAGCGGCGTGACATAATGCTCCTGTATCGGCTCGTCGTCAAAGGGCCGCAGCAACCGCTTGAGATCGGCCACTTTGCTTTCGGGCGAAAGCCAGTTGTCGTAGTCGGCAGAATGGACGATCACTGGCATGCGGTCATGCACGCGCTTGGCCAAACGATTGGGTGTCGTGGTGACAACGGTGAATGTGCACAGTGTCCCAGCCTCCGCCTGGTCAAGACCGAGCCCTGGCAACTCTGGCTCGTCGGTTTGCTTCGGAGGCGTCCAAGTCTCCCAAAGTCCAGCGAGGCAAAACAGGTCGCCGTCACGCATCGAGTAGTATACCGGCTGCTTGCCGCTTGATCGCGATTCCCACTCGTAATAGCCGTCCACCGGCAGAAGGCAACGCCGCCACTGAAACGGCTGTCGGAAGCTTGGCTTCTCATCGATCGTCTCCGCCCGCGCGTTGGCTAGCTTGGCCCCGATCGACTTGTCCTTGGCCCAAGGCGGAATCAACCCCCACCGCATCGACTGCAGCCGGATGCCCCTCGGCTCGTGAACAGCCACGAGTGCGTTCTGTGTTGGAGCAAGGTTCAACCGGGGTGTGACCGGCGGCGTATCGCCCCTAGCCTTCATCTTCTTTTTGACCTTGTCCCTGCCGGAACCCTGTGCCACCCGACAACACATTTGGAGTTACTTTTGTTTGGCTAAATAATCGTCAATCTTCTGTTGGGTGGATTCATCCATTTTGATGAGAGGGGGCCAGGTGCGATGATAGCCTTCGCCGTGAAGTTTTTTCGTGGCGTCGATGCCGAGTTTACTGCCTATAGCTATGTCTGGGGTAGCGTGGTCGAGGACGTCAGCCGGGCCCCTGCTAAAAAGACTATCGCGCTCGGGATCGGTATTGGCGCAGAGGTGGAAGAGTACTTCACTGGTATTGTGAACGTCCACGCCATCATCAACGACGATGATGTACTTGGTGAACATCATCTGGCCCATGCCCCACAAGCCGTTCATGATTTTGAATGCCTGCATCGGGTAGGTTTTTTTGATGCTCACGAAGACAAGGTTGTGAAACACCCCCTCGGCCGGTAGCGCGATGTCCACAATCTCCGGGAAGGTCATCCGGAAAATCGGCAGGAATAATTTCACGCTTGCGCTTCCAATGTAGAAATCCTCCATCGGCGGGATGCCGACGATCGTCGCCGGATAAACGGCCTGTATGCGATGGGTGATGGCGGTGATGTGAAACACCGGGTACGGCTCGGGCAACGTGTAGTAGCCGGTGTGGTCGCCGAACGGTCCCTCGTCGCGG
>JAKUOU010000076.1 GCA_022451065.1 Pedosphaera sp.
TCCCAAAAATACATCGAGCCCTTGTCGTAATCCCAGTTGATGTAATGCACCGTGTTGTGCGAGGCAGACATCGTGCTGCATCCGCCCCGTTGTGGAAGGCCGCGATGAACGGTGCTACCGTTGGACAGGCTGTAGCCGTACGGCTCGACGATCACTGCGTCATCCACGATCACCGGGTGGTACATGTGCCCGCCGTGATGGTTGCGGTTCCACGAGTGGTTCTTCGACCAGACCTTGCTGCCGTTGCCTGTGGAAAAGGCGTCCACGTAATAACGGCTGGTGGTGTAGCTGAGGATCAGCCGATTCTTGGCTTGCGCGAGGAAGAACACGACCGGGTAGGGCGACTTGTTGACGGTAATCGATTTGCTCCAGGCCTTTGCTCCGGTCTGCTGGCTTAGCGCGACGAGGCGCAGGCTTGACCACAAGCTGCTCGAGTCGATGCGGCTGGTCGGCTCGTTCCGGAGGCTCGATGAGTTTGACTCGACGAAGTACACCCGCCCATCGCCGATGGCGATGGTGGTGTTGATGATCTTGCCGCCGCGGTACTCCCATTGTTTGCGGCCGGTCTGCCTGTCGATCGCAAATAAGTTGTCGCTGCAAACCTTGGCCGTGTCCTGTGTTCCGGTCGAGTCGTACCAGTACGGCGTGCCCTTGAACTTCGTGTACTCCGAGCCGGGCTTGACACTCCCGCCGAATAGTAGGCCGTCGTCGTTGGCAATGTAGCCCCAGTTGGCCGCATCGTTGCTGATCACCGGGAAACTACGGAGCAGTCGCCCGGTTTTACCGTCAAACCGGTAGGCGCGGTCGCGCATCGCGACGAACAGCGACGAGTCGTCGGCGCACATGTTGCTACCGTCGCGCGGCGTGTTGACGCGGCGCAATTCACTTGGAAACTCATAGTTCCAGAGGATTGTTCCGTTGAAGGCATCCTGTCCCCAGATTCGGTTGTCGCCCTGCACATAAAGGAAGCCGTTGCTGGTGAGCGGCGGCGGATTGCGTCCCTGCCGGTCGATCATGCCGCGTGCGCCTGGTTTGCCGAACCACTGCAACGCCATTTTGTTGCCGTTGACGATCTTGTCGCCGCTGTTGGCGGTCTGCGCGGCGGTTCCGTAAGTGTGGGTCCATTCGCCCGCGCCATCGAGCGGCTTACGCTTGGCCAAGAGCAGTTCACCACTGACTTCAGTGGTGGTTCCCCGTACAAGGGGCGAGCCGGTGATGAGTTTGGCCAAGCCGCTTTGAGGCAGACCGTCGAGGGCCAATACACCGCCGCTTGGCCGGAGGACGCGCAACAGCTCCACCCGATCGCCGGGTAGCTCGCCGTTATGTAGCAGTTCGCTCGAAACGGCGAGGTTGTACAGGTTGTCCGTGTGCCCAAGCTTGGCCAACGGCCGGTGCTGAATGGTCACCCGTGTGCCATAAATGCCGGCCCGTCGCAGCGCCGCCCGGGCGCGCGTTGCCTCGCCGGCGTCGTCGGTCACGCCGATCACGGTCAGTTCCGTGCGGCTGGCCAGCGCGAACGCCAGCCGTCCTTCACCACAGCCGTAGTCGAGCGCGTAGCCCTTGCGGATGCCGGTGGCCGCGAGGATCGCCTCGGCGGCGGCGCTGCTTTTGCGCATCCGCTCGTCCTGCGCGTAAGGCGACTCGATGGCGCTGATATCCGGCCGCGAGTAGTTGAAATCCGATTCGCCGGTCGCCGGCTCGAGCCACTGGGTTTGTCCGTCCTTCTCGATGCCGACCGAGTAATGATATATTGCGCCAGGCTCAATGCCGGGGAGGATGACTTCGTGCGAGCGTTTGCGTTCCTGCTGGTTGATGCGGTTTTGCAGTGTTGGCGTCATTCCGTATGCCAGACGTGTCGGCATTGGCTTGGCGGTTTCCCACCTGACGAGTGCCTCGCTCGGTGAGGTAAACGCGAGGTACGGCCCGGCGCTCAACTCACGGTTGGTGACGACGACCGGCGGCTTGGGTCGGGTGGTGTGGCGGCCCCTGGTGCGGTTGTAGCGGTTGCGAACCTGCTGGCTCGAGAGCGCACGGTTGTATAGGCGCACCTCGGATATGAATCCTTCCAGCGGATAAAACTCGTTGTCATCGAGGTAGCAGCCGATGACGAATGTGGCTGGCGAGTAGTCGATCGATCCGCGGCGGCTGGTATTGCTGCCGCGTTCGGTGCCATTGACGTAAATGCGCATTCGAGAGCCGTTGTAGGTACCGACCACATGATACCAACGTCCGGTCTCGAACGAGGTTGAGGCGTTCAGGTAAGTGAGATCGCCGCCGGTGGACAGCACAAAGTTGAACTTATTGTTGTTGTATCCCAGTAACCAGCCTTTCTCGAAACTGCCGTTGTCCTGCAAGCAGCCGACAATGCCGCCCCATTGGGCGGGGGAGTTTACGGCGATCCAAGCCTCGGCGGTAAGCGCGGACTTGGGTAGCGACTTGGCCTCGTCCTTCGCTGCCAACTCGACGTACGTGTCCGTCCCGTCGAAGTATAGCGCCGGCGGATTTTGCGTCGGTACCATCCGCCCGTGCAGCAGGCCGTCCTCCTTTCCGGACAGGTCTTTCACGGTCGTGATCTCTATGTTTTCCGGCGAGAGCACCCATTGGTTGACCGGGCTTTGCGCGAATCCGGAAGCACAACCGGCCAGTAACAGCGCAGCCCAAGAAACGGATGCACCTGGCCAGGTTGTTTTGTGTCGGGTCATGTCAGGGATTCAAGGCGTTGAGGCGGTTCACGATGACGCCTCGGTAAAAATAGTTGCGTCCGTCCGGCGTCTCGAGGAACGACTGCACTCTGCCGTCGCCGGGTATGTTCTCAAAGCCGGGGATGGTTTCCCAGCGCCCGTGGTCGAGCGCGGCGCGGCGTTGAAGCGTGTAGTCGAGTCCGGTGAGAGTCGGAATCGAGAGCTTGGTTTTACCAGCGTCAGCAGCATCAATTTTCACGGCAAAAATTGATCCGGGATCGGCTGGGTGCGTCCCAGCGGCGATCTCGTGTGCATCACTCGCGCCGTCGCGATCGCTGTCGGCGAGCAGCGGGTATGAGCCGTAAAATTTTGCCTCGTCGAGATCGTTCAGGCCGTCGCCGTCGCTGTCGCGGTCGAGCCCCCATGTGGAGAGACTGAAGTCATCGAGGTAGCTGTTCGCACCGGCCAGACGTTTGGCTCCTCGAAAGCGTGTCACCGAGTTGTCCTTGAAGCCGAGTTTCTTTAGGGCCGGTTTGCCGTCCACCCAGATGTCGAACTGCTTGGCCCCGTAGTCGGTGCGGATGGTGAGTCTCGTGAAACGGCCGATCGGCAGTTCCGTCGCGGTGACAAAGGTGCCGTCGCCGTTGCCATCGCCGTCAAGCGCGAGGAGTTTGCCATCTTGAAACAGCAGCACGCTGCTTGCGGTGCCGTCGGGTATTTGTCGCGTCTGGCTGATGCCCGGGTCTTGGATGAACGCATCGGCCCACAGCACCACTTCAGGGTTGTCGAGGTTCATCTCGATGACGCAGTCGCCGGTGCGCACCGCCTGTCCACCGTGCGCGACGCGGTCGGCCTGTATCTCGGCGTTGCCTTTGGCCACTCGCCATGGGCCGGTCTGCGTTGTGATTGCTCCCGGCAGGAACGCCACCGGCTCGGTTGGCTCAAAGCCGGTCGAGTAAATCACGCCCAGTTTTTGCGGTCGTATGGTTTGTGTCTCTGAGGCGATTTCGCCGTTGCCGGTCTGCTGCACAAAAACGAACTTCTGCTCGACGAACACCGGCAGTGAATCGAGCTGCGCCTCGACCGCGCCGCTTTCGTCCGGTGTCAATTTCATCGACTGCCATGTGGCCTGGCTGCGGGCTTTGCGCCAGCGTAGCTCGACCGCACCCTTGGCCGGATCGGTGATTGTGCCTCGAATCACGGCATTATCTTCTCCAAGCGTGACGATTGGCTTGCCGGCGAGCACCGGCGGCGTTTGTTCGCGTAGCATGAGAGCGTTCAGCTGGCCGCCGCCCGGAGACTGGAGAATCACCCGCAGGTCGCCGTCGCCGCCACTGCGGATAAACCCGAATCGGCAGATATCACCGCGCCCCACTCCGGAGTTGCCGGAGGTTTCAATTTTTGTTGTACGACCAAACTGGCCGCTGATCGTGACACGGCCCGCCGCGACGGTGCTGCGATTTTCAAACGATGAGACATCCCAAAGCGTAAACAAAACCGGCATGGCATCGCCATCACCCGAGCTGCTTGAGAACAAGATCAACTCGTAGTACGAGGAGGGGTCAAGCCCGAACAGGTCGATGAAATGAACCTTGCCGACAGGGAGCGGTGTGCCGCCTGAACAGTTGACCCGATCATTGAACACGCCTCCCGCGTCGGTGCCGACGCGGGCATCATCTCCAATTTCCGCTTGGCCAAGCGGTGACCCGGTCAAGGTGAATTTCAGCTGAACACCGGACGCCTGGCCGTCGGCAAAGTCGATGAGTTTGCCGGTTTTTTCGACCGTGCCATTGCCGGCTTTCAACTCGGCCGGGGTGGCGCCAATCTTCGAGACAGAAGGATCACGTCGGCCCGGTGTTCCAAAGTCGTTGTAGGTAACCAGGCCTGCCCATGCCACCTGGCCAAGCTCCAATATAATGAGCAGCAGCCACCATGCAGCCAAGCGTTTGGCCAAGTGAAGGGAATAATATCGCACTGCGTTCATCCCGTTTTATTCGCCTACATAAATATTTTTCACCTCAGTGCAGGCTTCCATCGCGGACATTCCGAGATCGCGACCAAGGCCGCTGCGCTTGAAGCCGCCGAACGGTGCCTCGGTGTGCACGCTTGAGTGAGTGTTGATGCTGATGACACCGCTCTCTACCTGACGCGCCACTCGCAACGCCCGGTTCAAGTCACTCGACCAAACAGAGCCGCTCAGGCCGAAATTAGTGTCGTTGACTTCGCGTAACATTTCGGCTTCGTCGGTAAACGGACGCATACAAACAACCGGCCCAAAAATTTCCTCGCGCCACGCGCGGTCGACGGTCTCGACGCCGGTAATCACGGCGGGGTTCAGATAAAAACCGCTATCACCTGGCCGGTCGCCGCCGGTGCGGATGTCGCGGTTCGCATCCCTGGCCTCGGCGATAAATGTCTCGGAGAGTTCACGCTGGGAGGCGCAGACCATCGGGCCAACCTGCGTTTCGTCGAGGGTCGGGTCGCCAATCTTGAGCGCCTCGGTGGCGGCGACGAACTGGTTCACAAAATCGTCGAAGATCGATTGCTCGACAAACATCCGGCTGCGGGCGCAGCAGTCCTGTCCCGTGTTGGCGAACACGCTCATCGGCGACTCATCTGCGGCGCGCTGCCAGTTGGCATCAGCGAAGACGATGTTTGGCGACTTGCCACCGAGCTCGAGCGACACGCGCTTGATGTCGTTCGCGGCGAGCTTCATGATTTTTGCGCCGATCTCGGTCGAGCCTGTGAAGCCAATTTTGCGGACGAGTGGGTGGGTGGCCAATGCGTTGCCGGCTTCCGAGCCGGCGCCGGGCACGACCTGTAGCACGCCGTCCGGCAGGCCGGCTTCCTGCGCCAGCTGGCCGAGCAGCAGCGCGGTCAACGGCGTGAGCGACGCTGGCTTGAGCACAACCGGGTTACCAGCGGCGAGCGCTGGGGCGACCTTCCAGCAGGCGATGAGGAACGGGAAATTCCATGGCGTGATGGCGGCGATGACGCCCATTGGCTGGCGCAGCGTGAAATCGAATCCGCCCCTCGCCACCGGGATTGTCTGGCCGCACAAATGACCGATGGCCCCGGCGTAATACTCGAACACCTTTGCCCCGGCATCGGCCTCCCAGCGGGCGTCGCTGATTGGCTTGCCAACGTTGCGCGTCTCGAGTTGGGCGATGGACTCGACGTTGTCGCGAATGCGTCTGGCCAAGTGGTGCAGTAATTCGGAGCGCTGGCCTGGCGGCATGTCGCGCCATCCGGATTCAAACGCGGCCTGGCCTGCCTCAACCGCTTGGTTAATTTCACCCGCCGTCGCGGCGCTGATCTCGGCGAACGATTGCTCCGTCGCCGGGTTGGTGATGTCCAGGCCGTCGCCGGAACCGTCAATCCACTTGCCATTGATTAACAGTTGGGTCGGAAACTCACTCACAGTGCTTTCAAAAAAAGTTCCTTCAAATCCTCGTGCTTCACCGGCACGGGGTTGGTTTGGTGGCAGGGATCGAGCCACGCCTTGTTGGCCAGTGTCTCGATGTGCTCCTCCTTTACGCCGACTTCCTCGAGTGATGGCGGCATGCCGCAGCGCCGGATGAAGTCGTCGATGAAATGAATCGTCTGCTCGTCAGCCTCGGCGTCGCTGCACGAGATGATGTCGAGGCCGCAGGCGATGCCAATGCGCCGATAGACACCCGGTTTGTGCCGGGCATTGAAGCGCATCACATGCGGCAGGCAGATGGCGTTGGCCGTGCCGTGATGCACGCCGCATATCGCTGAGAGCGGATGCGCCAGCGAGTGTGTTGCACCCAAATCCTTTTGGAACGCCACACCGCCCATCGCAGCGGCGACGAGCATGTGGCCGCGGGCGTCGATGTCCTGGCCGTCGGCGATGGCGGTCGGCAGCGCGTGGATGATGAGCGCGATCCCCTCAAGCGCGATGCCATCGCACAGCGGCTGGAACATCGGCGAAGTGTACGACTCGATGCAGTGGGTGAGGGCGTCGAGCCCGGTGGCGGCAGTCAGCCCAGGTGGCAGGCCGGTGGTTAGTTCGGGGTCAAGAAAGACACACTTTGCCAGGAGTTCCGGGTGAAAGTACATGCCCTTGCTGTCGCCGCCGTCGGGCGTGACCACGCCGCTGCGTCCGACCTCGCTGCCGGTTCCGGCGGTGGTGGGGATGGCGATAAAGGGAAGCAACCCGCTCCAGTCGACCTCCCAGTCGTAGTCGGCGAGTTTGAGCTTCGGCTGTTTGATGAGGATGCGGCAAACCTTGGCAGCATCGAGCGCGCTGCCACCGCCGAGGCCGACGATGCCGTCGCAACGCTTGTCCAAGGCCAGTCCGGCGGCACCGCGGGTATTGGCCTCGGTGGGGTTGGGTTGCACTTCGGAAAATAAAAACCAGTCGCGATCCGGCTTGCCGGGGAGCAGAGCGCCCACAAGTTTTTTGTAGGCATCGGTGGCCAGCAGTCCGGCATCAGTCACAACCAGCGGCCGGTGAATGCCAAGCGCGAGCAGTGTCTCGTTGAGTTGCGCGATGACGCCCGGACCGACCCGGGTGTCTGTCGGGAAGTTAAATGAAGACGTCTCCATTCAGATTATTTCAGTTCGCCGCACTCGGCCAGCGCAAGCAGGGCGAAGACTGTCCCGGCGTGGCTGATGTAGTGTCTGCCATCCTTGTAGGGCGATCGGGTAAACCAACGGCCGCTTTCGCGTTGATGCGTTTTCAGCCAGTTGATGCCGCGGCGAATCGCCGAGTGACTCGACGCCAGGCCTGACTTGCGCAGCGCAAAAACGACAAAGCCGGTTCCGTAGCCGTCGGCCTTGTCGAGAGTTTGCGCGGAACCGTCGTTGCGCTTCCAATCACCCAACCCGGCGGTGGCCCAGCCACCATCGGGCAGCTGTAGGCCAAGCAGTTCCTCTTGCCAACGCTGTCGGTCATCATGATTCACCCATTTTGGTAACACGCCTTCGAGCCAAAGCATCATGGCCTTTTGGTGCGGTATCTCAGCAGGATTATTTTTGAGATAGCTGCGGAGCTTGGCCAAACCGGCGGCGGCTTGACCGGTTTGTGCGTAATTGCCCGGTGCCTTGGAAGCGGCAATAGCAGCGAGCGTCACGCCGTAATGATCATCTGATTCAAACGGCCCCCAGCCGCACTTTAGCCAGTCCCATGAGCCGTCGTCGCGCTGGATTTTCCAGGCCTCATCGAAGGCGGCCCGGGTGGTGTCGGTGAGTTTACCACTGGTCGCATCGTCCATGGCGAGCGCGGCAGCGGTGACCACAATACCCTGTGATTCCGGTTTCTTCTTTGCCCAGCCATCAACATATTGCTCGAAGAATTTTCGGACGGAAATGTGAGGCGCGGTGTCGGCTTGAAGTTGACCGCGTGCCATTAGGTAAGCGCCGTTGGTGTGGCAGGTGACGCATTCGCGGGAGCGCTGCCAGTGAAGCGAGGCACGGTCTATGAAGTCCACTGCCTTGGCTACGGACATCTGCCTAGCCAAGGGTTCGTCCGGCGAGTTTGGTCCAGGTGCCTCGAGAGTGGTCTCTTGCGCCTCGGCTATGCTGAAAACCGGTGTAACCAGCAGGGCCGTCAGTAGGATTGGTGAATACAGTTTCATCTGAATCGTTCAGCGGTTCGGCGTGCAAACTTCGGGAATTTTCCCTTCGGCATCCTTGGTTCGCAGTGTTGCCATGATCTTCGCGGCTTCATCGGTGTTCATGTGGTACCATTGGGTGGATTCTGTTCGCCGAACGAACTGGTGAAATTTCCGCTGGGAACGACCCACGAGATTGGGCACGGCATGACCGGCGGCTTTGGCCCGTTCGGCGGCCTCCATTTGCTGCTTCAACTGGGGCGACCACTTTTCAAGATAGGCTATGCGGCGGACGGATTCGTCGCCGCACCGGCCCTTGGGCGCGATGACAATGGCGCGCACACCATCGAACTGGTCGTCGTTGATGCCCTTTATGGGTGGGATGGAACCGGTCGATGTTGTGAACAGTTTCTGCTCGCTCTCGTCGTAAAAATATTCCAACGCCTCCCGCTCAGGTGAACTGAAGAGGACAAAAAACAGGATCGCCAGACCGAACAATACGCCCGCGAGTGTAAGCTGTTTTTTTTCATTGGCTTGCATCGACAAGGTGGACGAGGGCGCGGTCGATCAGTGAGGGCTCTGAGGGGCGGACCACCAGCAGGCTGACTCGTCGCAAGGGATGAGATTGGGATCAAGAGTTGCGGCACGACCATCCCCGAAAACGTAGTTGGAACTGCCGGCGTGCCGCATCGCGCCGGGGTCGTTTTGGATGAAGCGGTTGTAGCCTGCGGAGTTGGCGTTTCCGAGCTCTTTCCAGATCCACCACTCGTCGTTGGGCCAGCCACCGATATTGCTGTGGCCGTCGCCGAGCAGGATCATCTCAGAGGCCGACTCGACCATGCCCCAGTTGCAGAGGTTGTTCTCGTAGCCAACTGGCCGGCCAAAGGGCGGCTGGGCGCCACCCCTGGTCCAATGGACGTTCACCGCGCCAATGCCGCTGGCGATGCTGATCTCACCGACGCGAAACTGGCCAACGACCGCCGGGTTGCCCTGGTGGTACACGTCCCCCTTTTTGCCCCTGGCATTCTCGGTGGGGCAGTCATAGATCGGCTTGCTCCCGCCGAGGTACATTTGTTTGCTGCGATCCCAGCGTGCGCCAAGATACTTCATGAGGTAGGGACGCCAGCTCGACTCGATGCCGGAGGCGAGCCGTTCCTGGATGGGGTTGAGCCAGTCTTCGTTGTCGCTTGAGTAAAGCTGTACGGCGAGTCCGAGCTGCTTGTGGTTGTTGAGGCAACTGATCTTGTGGGCCATGCCCTTGGCCTTGGACAGGGCCGGCAGCAGAAGGGAGGCGAGAATCGCTATAATGGCGATGACTACCAGCAACTCGATCAGGGTAAACCCCATTCGACGCCGATGCCCGGCTGGTTGTTTTGTTTTCATGATGCCTTTGGCCAAGCGGGCCATGCTAGTCGCGGATCAGACGATAGTACGCTTCCGACTGGTCGGCAACCTCATTGGCGGAGGATTCCCCCTGAGTATTGGCGATATCGGACCAGTTTGGGTTGGCCAGGTTGGAGGCTTTCTGCAGTCGTACACCTGCCGCACCCTGCCAACTGATGGTGGCGATGCCGCCGTCCATAGCAATGCTGTCGATTGCCGGGATGGTGTTGGGCTCTTCCTCAATGCTATACAGGCCAAAGTTGTCAACGGCCCAGTACCAGCTCCAAGTGCCGTTCATGGCAAATCGAATGCGCACCTTGGCCTGATTGTCGGCCTGAGGCAGGCGGTGCAGTTCGTAGCGCTTGGACTCTGTCTGGCTGTCGTTGACTCGCCCACTGATGTATGGAGCAAGCGACTCGTCGATGGCTGCCCCGATGAATACCCCGTAGCTGCCTCCGATCGGCTCGTCGAGTAGTTCTATGTCCCAGTAGTCGTCCTCATCCTGATAAAGGAGGCTGTCGACCAGGGCGACATCACCCTGCGCATTTTCAAAGGTTGCCACCGCATCCGCTGTGCCGCCGTCACCGGCGACGATGTCGGCCTGTTCGAGCATATAGATGATCGGTAGCCAGGTTTCGCCGCCGTCAATCGAGTACTCGACGTTGGCAGAGTTGTCCTGGTTTTGGCAGTAATGACTGTAAAACCCAAGGTGCACATTGCTGTGTTGAGCAAGGTCGAAGTCTTTTGTTTCGAGCACCGACACGAAATTGGCGTTGCGCAGCGAGGAGTCGGCGATTAAGAAATTGCCATCGGGGAACTGGGCTTTGCCATCGACGAATACCGGGGGACTTGGCGCCTCTGATTTTTCAAGCCAGTAGGGGCTACTCTTCCAGCGGTCCAGTGATACGGATGTCCAGCCGGCGTAGGTCATCGAGGTCCAGTCGTCCGGATTCTCGTCCCAGTTAGTCACTTCAGCTTCACTGACATAACTTTTCACGGCCCAGCCCTCCGGTAAATTGAACTCGTCAAGGTCGTCAAATGACTCAAAGGCGATCGGCTCGGGCAGACTGTGGCTGGTGAAGTCGCCCACGGTGAAGCTTCCCTCGTAGACGCCCTCCCGTTTGTCACCGGAGTCCTCCGTGTAGGTGAGCTTAAAGCTGTTCTGAGAGAGCGGCGCCAAGAGTTCAGTGACTTGATAGGTAACCTGGTGACCTTCTTCCGCGCCGATCTTGGTTTCCGACACGGTGATTGCATCCGCCGCCGCGCCGTTGAATTCCAGCTTGACCGAGTCTGGGTCCAGCTTGGCCTCGCCATCCTTGATGACGAACGTCATTAGCGGCATTGGGTTGGCTCCCTGGCTTCCGGCCGCCGGGCTGGCCTCGACCACTTCCGGCATCGAGCTGGGTGCGATGCTGTAAATGCCGAAATTGTCGATCCCCCAATACCAGCTGTAGGTGCCGCTCTTTGCCAGGCGGAAACGGACCGTCTTTTGCCCGTCCGCCTCGGGCAGACGGAACAGCTCGTAGCGCTTCGACTCGGTCTGGTTGTCGTCAATCCGGCCACTGATGTACGGGGCCAGTTCCTCGGTAATCTCCGCGCCGATGTAGGCGCCGTAATAGCCGCCGACCTCCTCAAACGTGTCTGGGTGATAGCCGATCGCGATGTCGCCGTGCTCATTCTCGAGTGTGGTGATCGCGTCCACGTTCCCGTCAACGTCCCGGACGATGTCATCGCGGTCGATCATGTAAAGCACCGGCAGCCATGTTTCGCCCTCGTCGATGGAGTATTCGAGTGAGCCTGAGCTGTCCTGGTTTTGGGCGTAGTGGCTGTAGAAGCCGAGATGCACATCCTTGTGTTGGCTCAGGTCGTAATCGTTCGTGTAAAGGAACGTGATAAATTGGCCGTTGCGCGAGGCTGAGTCGGCGACGAGCGCGTTGCCCACGAGCGCTTGTCGGGCACCGTTCACGAAAATCGGCGGGGCAGGCTGAGTCGCTTTCTCCGCCGCGCTGCCGCTTTGGCTCCAGCGGCTCATTGCGACATTCACCCAGCCCTCGTAATAGGCCGAGGTGAAGTCATCAGGCTCAAGTTCGATGTTGAGTTCCTGCGACAGGTTGACGCCTTCCCAGCCGTCCGGCAGCTCGAATTCCTCAACGCCGTCAAAGTTTTCAAAATAGATCGGCTCCGGCATCTCGAGCTCAGGATAGCTGGCAACATCAAAATCCACCGTGACTGTCTCGCTGGTCACCGGATCGCCGTCGTCGGAGAATTCCATCTTGAACTTGTGACTTGAACCGGCTTCAAACAGCCCTTCACCAGTAAAGGAAACAGTGTTGAACCCGTCATCGCTGGTGATGATGTCCACCTTCACATCCTGGTTGTTGAGGGACAGTTTTACACTTTCTAGATTCAATGAAGTGCTGCCATTGCGGATAACCGCCTTAAAGGCAATCGCCGGATCGGCGTTTTTGCTGCCGTCTTGCGGAGAACTCGATACCAATTGCGGCGTGTCAGGCGCGGCTTGTTGAACCTTGAATGGGGTCTCCGCGAAGATCGTGTAACCGTCGTTCTCGAAAAACACAGCCTTGTAGTCGCCCTCGTCTATCATGCCGCCGTCGAACGCGATCGTGCCGGTCTCGATCTCCTCGTTTCCGGCCTTCGTTCCATCTACATAAAACCAGGCGAGGCTGCCGACCGAGCCGGGCACCATATCCACCTTGTACAATCCCACCCAGTCCTTGGGGTTGGCGGGGCCAAGCAGGAAATCAACCGTGATCGGTTCTCCCGGCGTGTAGGAGGACTTGTCCGTTTTGACGCCGGGACCAAGGTCGCCAACGGCAAACGTCGTCTTGGCTAGCAGCGTGTAGCCGTCGTTCTCGAAGAATCGCGCCTCGTAATATCCCTCGTCCGTCATCCCGTCGGGGAAGGTCAACTCGCCTTCAGCGAGACCGTCGCCGCCGGTTTTGGAGCCGTTGACATAGAACCACGCGAGCGAGCCGACCTCGCCTGCGACCATGTCCCTCTTGTAAAGTCCCACCCAGTCCTTCGGGTTGCCGGGGCCCTCGCTGAACGTGACGATGATCTCTTCGCCCGAATCGTAGGTGTTGTAATCGGTGCTGACTTCCTGCCCAAGGGCGGTCCAGCCCGGCGCTGTCACGAGGCCGGCCACAAGGAGCCATTGAGTTTTCAACATTTGTTTCATTTTTTGGTTGGTTTTTTTTGAGCAAACCGACAAGGAAACCCATCGTCGCGTCGGCCGGGTATTGTCAGGAGACACTATGAAAGCAGGAATGGCCTTTTTTAGCAGTAAAAAACTATCCCATTGGGAAAGCCCATAGCCAATGCCTGTCCAAGCGGATTTCACACTTGCCAAAGAGTCGGCGTCCCGGTAGATCTGTCCAAGCATGTCCAAGCAGGGGGCGGCAGACTGGGTCGGAACCGGCGAGGCAGCCGCTGATCAGCGGCTGGAACCTGTTTATTGGCGTACGCGTGTTTTTCGAAACAGCTACGTCCGCGACGGCAAACTGCACCGGGTGCGTGGTTGGTCGGCCAAGATCCAGTATCAAGGGGTGCGCCGGACGATTTCGCTGGGCGCGGTGGATCAGGATGTCGCGGCGGAAAAGGCGGCCAGCCTGTTTGTGCAGATTCAGCAGCGAGGCTGGCCGGCACTTGGCCAAGGCAGCCGGCCAAGTGTGGTCACGTTGCCGGAAGGGGGCGATGCCCGCGAGTCGGTCGATTACTGGCGGCTGCGCCTGGTACAGCGAAAATATCGGTCCGAGCCGGATGCCATGGCGGAGTATTCCTGCCGAGTTGAGCACGACGGCACGGGCGGTTATTTCCCGCTCGGCACGCTCAACGAGGCGCAGGCCGCGGAGCGGGCGCTGGAGATTTTCCACTGTGTGGTCGAGGTAGGCTGGGAGGAAGCGGCGGCACGGTATCGGCGCGAACTGACGCTGGCATTGTTCTGGTCTGGTAGCCCGTTTTGCAGCACCTACACGACGATTCTCACCCACCCCGCCGGGGCCAGGCGCTTGGCCAAGCCGGAGGCGGCGGAGACCGTCCCGGTGAATGTTTTCGTGGTGGAACCGGACGCGACGGTGGGTGCGACCCTGCGGGAGTTGGTCGGCCGGACGCCGGGCTTCGACTGTCGAGGCGTGTATGAGGATATCGGCTCGCTGCACTCTCTTGGCCAAGCCGACGAGCCGGGGCTGCTGCTGGTAAACCGCGGCCTGCCGGGGTTCTCCGGCGAGGAACTGGACGCCCGTTTCAAGCAGCGGTTTCCGGACTGCCCGGTGGTGCCGTTCGCCACCTTCGAAGACAGCGAACAGTTGTTCAACTCCACCGGCGGCAGTCTGCACGGCTATTTCCTGCACCGCACGCCGCCGGGCCGGGTGCTGGATTTGCTGGAGGAGACCGCCGGTGCGGGGACCAAGGGCAAGCCTCGGCCAATTGCCGCCAATCTGTCGCGCCTGGTACGGCAGTACTTCAAGAATCAGGTTGAGTTCCTGGCCACTGAGCCGGGCGGCGACACCCTGCCGCACCTGACGCCACGCGAGCACCAGGTGATGACCCATCTTAGCCGGGGCGCGCTGGACAAGGAGATCGCCGAGTTGCTCCGAATCAGCGTCTGGACGGTGCATAATCACCTCAAGAATATCTACGAAAAACTGGGAGTTCAAAACCGGACCGAGGCAGTCATGGAGTATTTGCAGAAGTGAAATGGCGGTGGATTCCCCCCAAAATTGGTTATTCGGTGTGCGGCCGTGCCGTGCGACCGTTTCCAAGGCGTTTGTCGCGCTGAAACGATGATTCCCCAATTGACCCAGCTATTGACCCCGGAAGAGGTGCAGCGCATCCACGAGGCGTCGCTGGAGATTCTTGACCAAGTCGGCCTCGAGGTGAACAACCCCAAGGCGCGGGAGCGGTTCCGCGAACACGGCTGCCGGGTGGACGACGCGACCGAGCGGGTGACTTTTCCGCCCGCGGTGATTGAGGAATGCCTCAAGTCGATCCCGCCCAAGTTCACGTTTTACGCGCAGGACCCGGAGTTCGACCGGGTGGTGCCGGACCATGCGCCGCT
>JAKUOU010000077.1 GCA_022451065.1 Pedosphaera sp.
GTAGAGGCCGAGTTTGCAGCCGAGTCTTTTGGTGCGCTCAACCAAGGGCAGTATCGCTTTGGCCGCGGCAGCAACCTGTGCCTCCTGTACGTCTGCCTTTGGATTGGGTAAAGTTTGCCAAATCTGCGGGTGGATTTTGTACTTCTTGAATAACCGAAAGGCTTCCTCGTGCACGCTCCAGAACGCGAAGAATTCGATGCCATGTTTCTTGTACTCAAGTATCTCCTCCTCAAATTCGTTCACATGCTGTGCGCGCCAGTCATACGCCACGCGACTTAATCCAAGCCGTTTAAGCATTTTCACCCTTTCAACTGGCCCGCGTTTCTTGGCGTCGAATGGTACAATACACCATGCGATGAGTTGCTCTTTGGCAAGATTGTTTGCCGTGTTGTCCTGCCAAAAATAACCAACTCCTTTATTGGAGGTTGGTTTCCAGCCATAGAACATCAGGATGTCAGAGGCGATATTCCCATTAGCTGTAGAAACGAACTGGATGTTTTGGTAACGGTGATTTGGTTTGGGAGTAATATTGTTTGCTTGGGCCCAGTTTTTGCCGGTGATATCGCTTTTCCATTCTTCAATCCTGTCTCCCCAACCGTAGCGATTCATGTTGTCCTCGGCGATGCTTTCGCCATTGCCTGAGATTAGCCAGGCCTGCATTGAGCCGTCTGCGTTGTGGCGCAGATGGTTTGAGTTAAAGGGATGAGATGTTTTTGTGATGGGTGTTTTTGTCCATTTGCTGTTTTCACGGCGGACCAAATAGAATTTACAGGCATAGGGCGTGTGCTCGGAAACAGGCAGCAGCATGACGGGATTACCCTTTTGATCAAGACTGATGGAGGGGCCAACAGAAGCGACTCTTTCCTGTGTGTCCCAAATCATACAATGATGATCTGCCTCACCTTTGTTCACCGGTAGCATCAATTCACGGCCTTCAAAATTGTAAGCTTTACTCGATGGTAAATCCAATTTGAGGTAATAGAGATTGTGGCGTCGGGTGTGGTCGTGAAGTGTCTGACCGTAGCGGGTGTTCGGTAGTTCGTTTTCCATTTTCCAAATGAAAGCGACGTGCAAAGTTTTGCCATCAGCGCTGACACGGGTGGTATGATAGGAACCTGCGTGACTGGCATGGGTGGCATCGTGCGGTGGAGCGTTCATGTCAACCAGCGGCTGATCTCGAGCTTTCCAGGTTTCACCGTGATCCTCGCTGATGTGGAATTGCCAGTAACCCAAATGGCCGTCGTCCCGGTAGTATATCAGAGTTTTGCCACCGTATATTTGATGAACTTTTGGGTAGGAGATAGAGGGGGCAATCCGGGTTCCAATCCTCCACTGAATGTGATCTTTTGTTTTTACTGAAACCAGGTGAAGACCAGGGGTTCTGTGGCAGCCAAAGAGGGTATGCAGGTGGCCGCGCGCATCTGCCCAGATAACAGGTGCGTAATGATGATCATTGCGGTAGCGCTTTTTGTTTATCGTATCCTCCCTGCCGGAGAGAAGCATGTGCGCTTGGCCAAGCAATCGAGTGGTGGGGTTGAAGCTGTTGACAAACGGATATCCATTTTCACCGCGCCATACAAAGTAAACATTTTGGCCAAGGTTAACCGCCTGTGGGTACATGCGGTTATCGTACAACATTTTTAGCGTGCCGTTTTTGGCAAAGGGCACGACGGAGTGCTCAGAAGCGGATGGGTTTTTGCTAAAAAGGAGCAAGCTCAAGCAGGCGGTAAAAACAAAGCGATGCATCATGCCGGTTTTAGGGATTTGTGTTCGGCCATGGAACATCATTCCGTGTATGCCTCCCTTTTTCAAAGCCGTTAAAAAAATGGTCGAGCAGCGGATGAGTTATCTGCTGACCACTCTCATCGAGCTGAAGGCTGCTTTGAGCCGGATATGTGATGGACTCAGATTCGTGTACAAGCACATGATACCATGGCTGTTCCTTGTCGGGTTGTGTGTTGTTGGACTGGTACCAATTTTCATCTGCCATGCACCTGGAATCACATGCCACCACTACACCGCGATAACGATAGCGCACATGACAAACTACGTCGCCAGGTGCGTACTTCGGTGATTTGCACTCCTGAAAATCTGGATGCAACATAATCATCGCGCATGGATTAACGGTTCATGATCGATTCGATTTCGTCGGTTTCGATTGGGATTTTGGACATTAGGTTAACCGGGCCATCCTCGGTCACGACGATGTCATCCTCAAGGCGGATGCCAAAGCCCTCGTCCGGCAGATAGATTCCAGGTTCGACGGTAAGCACGGTGCCGGGGGCGAAGGGGCTGTTGGTGTCGCCGACGTCGTGAACATCGAGTCCCAGAGGATGGCCCAGGCCGTGCATGAAGTATTTGCGGCAGGCGGGGTTGTCGGGATCCTGTTTTTTCACTTGGCTGGGCTTGAGTAAGCCAAGTTTGAGTAGTTCGTCGTTCATGTGGGCCTGGGCTTCCTTGGTCCATTCTCGGTGGAGTTTGCCAACCGTGGCGTTTTCGACGCCCGCGCGCAGCACGCGCAAGACGGCGTTGTAAATCTGTTTTTGCCGGCGGTTGAATTTGCCATTCACCGGGATAGTCCGAGTGAGGTCGGCATTGTAGTTTGCATAACTGGAAGCCACGTCCATTAGTAGCAGTTGGCCCCTCCGGCAAACCTGATCGTTCTGCAGGTAGTGCAGCACGCAGTTGTTTTTTCCGGTGGCGACGATTGGTGGATAGGCAAACTTGCCCCGGCGTTTGATATATTCGCGTGCCAGCTCAGCTTCGATTTCATATTCGGCCACACCCGGTTTCAAAATGCGTAGCACCCGTTGAAAGCCTTTGGCGGTAATATCGATTGCCTCTTTCAACATCTCAATTTCCAGATCCATCTTCACCGCGCGCAACTGGTGCAACAACGGGGCGAGTCGGCGATAGGTGTGTAGTGGGAAATCATCCCGGCATTGGCGGATGAACCGCCCATCGCGTGTCTCTACTTCGACTTTGGCCCGTTTGTATTCGTTGCTGTTCAAGTAGGCTGATTCTGCTTCGCACATTAACGAGCGAAACATAACCGGGAATTCCGACATCCAATGGATGTTTTTGATACCGGATATTTTTCGTGCGTCCGCCTTCGTGTGCTTGTAGCCCTCCCAGATTTGAAGGTGTTCATTGGGTTGACGCAGGAAAAGAATTTCGCGGTGCTGGTTATCCGCCGCGTCGGGAAATAGAAGCAAAATGCTCTCCTCCTGCTCGATGCCGCTCTGGTAAAACAGGTCGGCATTGGGTTGCATCGGTAACGTCCCATCGGCGTTGGTAGGCAACACATCGTTGGCGTTCAGGACAGCTAGGGATTTAGGCGCCATCAACTCGGCGAGTCGTTGGCGGTTCTGTACGAAGAGTTTATTGTTGATTGGCTTGTGTCGCATTGCTATCGGCGGCGACAGACTGCGTGAAAGGTCGCAAATCAGCAATGGTTTTTGATTTATTCCGCCTGCCCAAAGGCTTCGAGGTACTGCTCAACAATCTTTTTTAGCGGAGGGGGCTCGGGCAGGCCAAGCGCCACGGCCCGGTTGCCGTTCACGGCCGTAGGCCAAGTGTCGACGATTGCCTGGATGCGAGGGTCGAAGGCATCTTCAATTTGGCCAAGCGCCAGGTTTTTCTCCTCTGCTAATTCGTTTAAGGCCTTTTCGGCTATGGCCGGCGTGACTTGGTGCGCGGGCAGCCCGTAGGCACGGTCATCGCTCAAGCGATCCTCAGGTGCTTCGTGCAACGCGACAAACGAGTCGACGACGGTACGGAAGCCAGTCATGGGGTGCGGTTGATCACGGCTCACCGGCAGCTCGCAGGTCTCGCCGTTGAGTGGTTCTCGAAACATACCGCTAGCCCAACTGGAGGCGGCGGCGTTTGGTTTACCGGGGCGAATGATCACTGTCGGCAGGCGTGTCGAGCGGCCGTCGAAGTGGCCTTTACGTGTATGATCGTTGATGAGCAATTCGCAAATGGCCTTGGTTATGCCGTAGGTAGTTTGAGGTGTCTGCTTTGCCATGTCGCTCACAGGAGAGGGCATCGCTGCACCTCCGAAACTGGCGATACTGCTGGCGAATACCACCCGTGATCGACCCGCAGCGACTCGGGCAGCTTCGAAAACATTCCGACCGCCATCGAGATTCACCCGCAAGGCATCGTCGTAATGTTCCTCGCATTCGCCGCTCACCATTGAGGCGAGGTGGAAAATGGAAATGTTTTGTGAACTGCCAATAGCCTCTTCAATTACGTTGCGTTCGCTGATGTCGCCAACGATTTGCTGCACACGCGGATCGTTCTGTGGCATAGCGAAGCGAGCATCGATCAGAACCATTTCCTCGATTGGCTCTTGGTTGCCGGAGGGCCCGTTGAGTTTACCGCGATTGAGCAGTGTCGTTGCAAGTTCTGAACCCAGGAAACCGC
Organism: Pedosphaera sp.; assembly: GCA_022451065.1. GTDB lineage: Bacteria > Verrucomicrobiota > Verrucomicrobiia > Limisphaerales > UBA1096 > UBA1096. Next base: position 4,429 of record JAKUOU010000077.1, read on the forward strand.
CTCCGCCGGTGATGAGTATTTTCATGTCAGTTTCCGGTGATATTGTTCAGCGCCTCCAAGTGGGTAAGCAGGCCGCTGTGATCCATGTCTCCTTTTCCGCTTTGTACCATGTCGTCGAACAGGCCATGAAGTAGCCTGGTGATCGGCAGGTCGAGGCCAAGTCGATCGGCTGCACTGAGGGCGTTGTGTAGGTCCTTCAGCTGAAATCTGGCTGGTCCGCCTGGATCGAAGGCGCGATCAACCATCCGTTGGCCGTGCTCGGTAAGAATGCGGCTTGAGGCGAAGCCGCCTTGCAACGCTTCGCGAACTTTCGCTCGGTCTGCTCCACCGCCACTGGCCAGGATCAACGCCTCGCCTACCGCGCCGATGGTGATGGCGACGATGATTTGGTTCGCGAGCTTGGCCAATTGGCCGGAGCCGTTAGGTCCTACGTGCGTCGCTCGGCCAAGCGTCGCAAAGATCGGTTGCATCGCTGCGAAGGTCGCCGCGTCGCCGCCGGCCATGATGGCCAGTTCACCGGCGCTTGCGCCCTTGGTGCCACCTGACACCGGGGCGTCGAGATAGCGTACGCTCCGCTCTCCGTGACGCTTGGCGTGTTCTATCGCTTCGTCGGCACCGATGGAGCTCATGTCGATGTGGGTGGCGCCTTCGCGCATGGCCTCGGCTGCGTCTTGGGAAAATATCACATTTGACACCGCTGGCCCATCGGAGAGCATGGTGATGAGTACGTCGGCATCGGCCATGGCGCTCCTTGGTGAGTCGGCGACGCTGGCTCCGAGCTTGGCCAAGGGCTCAGTCTTAGCCTGACTCCGGTTCCACACGGTCAGCGGCAGTCCGAATGACAGGAGGTTTTTGCACATCGGCGCACCCATCAGTCCGGTGCCGAGGAAAGCGATTTTATTAAACTCGCTCACTGGTTTTTCTTGGGCTTGCGCTTGTCTGGTTTGGCGTTGGGATCGTAGTCGGGATTGGGAACCGGCATCTTGGCCTGCATTTGCTTTTGCCATGCGAGGAGCTTTGCTCGCATGAGCTTTGCCTTGGTTGGCTTGGCTTTGGCCAAGTTTTGTCGTTCACCGGGGTCATCGGCGAGGTTGTATAACTCGAAGTTTTTGTAGTGATAAAACTCGATGAGTTTCCAGTCGCCGTCGCGTATGGATGCGCCCGGTTTCCATGTGGAGCCGTGGTAGTGCGGGTAATGCCAGTAAAACGTGCGTTGCCCGGAGTCGTCACCTTTGAGATGAGGCAGGAGGCTTTGGCCGTCGACGTGCAGCTTTGGTTGCAGCGGCAAGCCGGCGAGGTCAAGCATTGTGGGGAAAAAGTCCATGCTGACCATCGGCTTGTGCGATACGCTGTTGGGCTGCGTAACGTCGGGAGCGCGGATGATGGTTGGTTCGCGGACGCCACCCTCGTACAGCCAGCCCTTGCCGGCGCGAAGCGGGAGATTACAGCCGGGGCCTGGTCTGCCCAGCGTGCTGAGGCCTCCGTTGTCGCTGAAAAAGATGACGACCGTGTTCTTGTCGAGCTTGAGTTCCGTTAGCTTGTCCAAGAGCACGCCAACGCTGTCATCTACGGCGGCTACCATCGAGGCCAAGGCGGGATTGTCCTGCCGCGTGCGGTTGATGCCGTCATGCTCCGGCTCAGTTGGCGTTACATCTTGGAACGCCTTGGCTGCCTTGGCCTTATAATGGTCGATGTGCTTCTTGTAAGCCTGAATCGGTGTGTGGATATTGTAGTAGGAGAGGTAGAGAAGAAACGGGCTAGTCTTGTCGCGCTCTTCAAGGAATTTGACAGACTCATCGGTGAGGCGCTCTGTGAGGTATTCGCCGGGTTGCTTGGCTTTGAGCGCCGGATTGCTCCACGGTGAGTAGTAGCCGCCGGGAGGTGAGCCACGGTGATGGCCGCCAATATTGATATCGAAACCCTGATCGGTCGGCCATTGGCCCTTGTTGCCCAAGTGCCATTTACCAGCAAAGAAGGTCTGGTAACCGTGCTCCTTGAGCGCCTCGGCAATAGTGACCTCCGCTAGTGGCAGATGGCTGAGGTCGTCGGGGTGCAGTAGTGGATTAGTCTTACGGTTGGATTGTCCGGGAATCCAGTCGGTGATATCGACCCGGACTGGATGGCGGCCGGTCATGATGCTGGCGCGCGTCGGGCTGCAGACGGAGCCGGCGGCGTATCCCTGCGTAAAGCGCATACCGCTCTTGGCCAAGCGATCGATATTGGGGGTCTCGTGAAACTTGCTGCCATTGGCCCCGATGTCCGCCCAGCCCATGTCGTCCACGAGAAAAAACAGGAAGTTGGTCTGCTTAGCGTCGATGAGCGTCGGTACGGCTGTAATGAAAATAGAGAGGGCGCAGAGTCGCAGGGAGGAAAAGAGTGCTGTTTTTTTCATTGTTGAACTCTGTTGCAGATACGTAGGGTTAATTTAGAGCTCAGGGGCTTTCCAATGGGGGATGCCGGTGGATTGGGTTTGTTGTTTGTACCACACGTGAAACGGACGGGTGGGGGACATCGGGACGCTTTCGTTGACCATCAATGGGCGGGCTTCCGTCCAGAATTTTTTGTAAGCGGCTCGCATTTTCGCGGCCACACCGGGGTTCTCGTCGATGATGTTCGTCCGCTGGCCAGGGTCTTTAAGCATGTCGAATAGCGCACCCTTGGGCGAGACACCTTTTTTTCGTTGCCGTTCTGAAACACTTATTGCAGTACCACCTCCAACAAAGCGATAACGCTGATTGCGGACAGCGTAGTTGATCCACTGAAAATCATTGGGCTCAGCACCGGTTTTCCAACGACCCTTGTGAGTGAAGAGATAGCGAGAATCGGAGAGTGTTTTCTTTTCGCCAGTAAGCAGCGGCAGCATGCTTCGTCCTTCCACCTGTTCCTCAGGCAGTTTCTTGATCCCGGCAATGGCCGCAAGAGTCGGCAGCAGATCAATGTGCGCACTAACGGTAGCAATATTGCGCCCGGCCTTCCAGTGGTCGTCCCACCGAATAAAGAAAGGGACACGAACACCACCTTCATCGGCACTGCCTTTGAGGCCCTTCATGCCGGCGTTGAAGAAGGGGTATCCCTTGGCCACCGCTTGACCGAGCCTGCCTGAGCCGCCACCGGTCATGCCATTGTCGCTCATGAAAATCAAAATCGTGTCCTTATACAGATCCCAGTCCTTGAGTTTGCCCATCAGGCGGCCCATGTTTTCATCGATGTTTTCGATCATCCCATAAAAGCCCGCCTGCTTGTCGGCGAAGCCGAGGTCGGTAAATCGTTTGGTATTCTTGGGTGGTGCAATAAAGGGGCCATGCGGCGCGTTGGTGGTGATGTATGCGAAGAACGGCGTCTCGTTATCCTTCTTTGCCTTTATCCAACCAAGTGCTGCGGTGAAAAACAAATCAGTGCAAAAGCCCTTGGTTTTCACAAACGATCCGTTGTGGCGAATGATCGGGTCAAAATACTTGTTGCCCGGCGCATCGGCGCAGCTGCAATTATAGGCTTGGCCAATCCCGCCGGCGCCGTGGATAAACGCCTCGTCAAACCCGCGTTTGTGCGGCTGATACGGCTCCTCGTCGCCGAGGTGCCACTTGCCGAAAATACCGCTGGTGTAGTCGGCTTGCTTGAGTACCTGTGGCAGTGTAATGGCCTTGAGCGTCATACGTTCGCGCTCGAGGATAGTGTGGGTTACGCCGTTTTTCATCGGGTGGCGACCGGTCATCAGCGCGCTACGAGTCGGCGCGCAAGTGGGACTCACGAGAAACCGCGTGAATCGTGTGCTCGTGTCGTACAGCTTATTGAGGTTGGGCGTCTTGATCCATGGGTGCCCATGCCGACCGACCGGCCCGTAGCCCTGGTCGTCTGTGATAACGAGGATGATATTGGGGGCTTTTGCTCGTACTTCCGCTTGGCCAATGAAACAGCCAAGCGCACATAGGAATACGGAAAGGTTTCGTAGTGCAGATTGCATGCCCGGTTGATAACCGAAGCGGTGTGACTTGCCAACATGGGATTTGCCTAATCCTGATTTCTCTTGAAAGCGCTTAGCCAAGGAGTAGCGTTTGCTCATGTCTGATTCATCAAATGAGTGTTGTCGGGCGGTTGAGAAGTTTTGCCTACGGGCGTTACTGATCTCCATTGGTATCCTGTTACTTTGGCTATTCGGAATTGTTATTGCTTGGGATGAGATGGCCATTATCCACGGTGCGATGTTTGGGGTCGAGGAGGCCAGGATGGAACAGTTCACCTATGACGCGAAGATGCTGAATTACTTCCTCATGGGTGCGTTCAAGTTGGCTGCGTTTCTATTGTTTGGTATCCCGTGGCTGGTACTGAGATTTGGACGTGCCTCAAAGGTGGAGAGCTAGTCAACTCGATGGCGGCGCATGAGTGGCTTGTCGCCATGGCGCACAATGAGGGTCACAGGGTACGTTCTTCTGTCTTGGTGATTGAGACAGCTAAATACCCATTCGGCAGAGTAAAGAGGATTTGGGGTATCGGCTTTGTCGACAGGTCGCTTATCCCCTTGCCGGCTTCTCAAGCGGAGTGACGCTTCGGAAAACCCGTGCGGTGAACGGCATGGCGATGTCTTCTTGGCCAAGAGTTTGGCTACTTCGAGTCGCTGAGGATGCGGCCAATCAAGCGGTTGGCGTAGTTACGCATTCGGGAATTGGCCTTCGGATCGATGCGCGCCATCTTGGCTATGGCGTCCCTGTGCGGATTGGCGTGTTCGCCGATGACATCCAACGCATTTAGCGCGTACATTGAAAGGCAGATACCGTTTTTCGCCGGGTCGGCGTATTGCATCAGCACCTTGGCCGCGCGCTTGGCCTCGCTATTTCTGCCATAACGACCCAGTGCTTCGGCGGCGATGATCTGGACGCTGGGCGACTTGTCCTCGAGCGCGGCGACCAAAACTTCGCGGCCCTTGCGTACGCCGTTTTTGCCACGGATAAGATAGCCCATAGCGGCCCAGTAACGCACGGCGCTGTCGTCGCTTTTTATGAGTCCCGGTAGTTGTTCGGTGGTTTTTTTGCCTTTGCGCGTGGCGACATTGGCGGCCTGAAAAATGGCGTTAAAATCGTAGCGGCTGTTGTCGTGGCCCATTTCGTATGGTGAATCACTTCCAGCGCGAGAATGAATTTCGGCTTCGGGCAGAAAGCCAACGTCGCGGACCTTGGCAGCCCAGTTGCGGTGGGCCCTACGCATTTGCTTCAACATATTCGAGTGATCTTTTGACGTGGCGAGATTGTTGACTTCGTCCGGGTCGGCCTCGAGGTCGTATAGTTCCTCCGCCGGTTTTGTCTGCCAAAAGATTGACTGCGAAGCGTTGAGTTTACCGGCATGGTAGAGGTCGTGCCAAACACGTGTCGTGGGTGTTTGGAACATATAATCGAGGTATTGTCCGTACGGTTTGTGGGGCATGTAGTTACGGATGTAAACGTGGCGTCCGTCAAACACCGTGCGCACCATGTCGTAACGCTCGTCCATGCGACCACGAAAGCCAAAGCTGAACTTTTGCGCGGGCGCCGTGTGTTGTCCCATGAACGCATGGCCCTGCATATGCGCCGGGGCTTTTTCACCGGCGATGCTGAGCAGGGTTGGGGCGAGGTCGATGAAGCCAACGAGCCGGTCGCTGGTGACGCCAGTTTTGTATTCCGGCGGGGCGAGATGCTTGAATTTTTCTGGTACGTGAACGATGAGTGGGACGTTCAGCCCGGAGAAATAGGGCCAGCGTTTACTGCGCGGCATGCCGGAGCCGTGGTCGCCGTAGTAAAAAACAATAGTGTCGTTCGTCAGGCCGGCTTCCTCAATCTCCCGCAGGTTTTCGCCGACGAGCTTGTCCATCATCGTGATGCGGTCGTAATACTGCGCCCAGTCCTTTCGCACCTCAGGTGTGTCAGGGTGGTACGCCGGGATGCGTACCTTGGACGGGTCGTGGATGCGCTTAGCCGGGTCGATCTTGTTCCGTATCTGGCTCTCGTGGCTGATCGTATGGTTGAAGATGGCGAAGAACGGTTTGCCATCGGGCCGGTTTTTCCAATGCGCCTTTCTGCCGCCGTCATTCCAAACTTCACCTACCTTTTCTAGGTTGTAATCCTCCTTGGAATTGTTTGTGCAGTAGTAGCCGAGTTGGCGGAGGTAGGCGGGGTACATTTTGAAGTTGTCCGGTAGGCGGGTCATGCTGCGCATATGCTCTGCGCCGGTGGCCGGTGGATAGATGCCTGAGATGATTGTCGTGCGGGCGGGTGCGCAGACCGGCGCGGTCGAGCTGGCTTTGGTGTAGCGCAGGCTGCGCTTGGCAAAGCGATCGAGGTTGGGTGTGACGGCGTACGTGTCGCCGTAGCAGCCAAGGTGCGGGCCGTTGTCCTCGCTGGTGATCCAGAGGATGTTGGGCAGCGTCTGATCCGCTCGCGCCTGGGCATAGCCAAGCGCGGCCACGGTGCTGCACAACAGGAATACTCGACTGATTCTAATCATGATTGACATCGGCGGTATTGAAGCACTACCGCCATCCGTAGGCAACGGTTGAATACTTTTGACAGTTGCGTCACGCGCATTTGATCCCGGTTTTCGGTCAACTTATTGAACATTTTGGTGTTGAATCGGTACTGTACGGCAGTGCTACCGGCTGGTAATCCTAGTGGCCGAAAACACTGGTGATGAATTGTTTTATGGAAACAAAGGTGAAAGCAATCCAGGTTGATAGCGGTCGTTTGGCTTGAATGAAGTTGGCTAAGTTTTAATGAAGGACACCAAGGTTGCCTCTGTACAATTTGAGCACGTGCCCGGGGACAAGCGGGCGAACCTTGAAAAGGTACGCCGTTTCACTGCCGAGGCAACGGAGCAGGATGTCGAACTAGTGGTATTCCCTGAGATGTGCATCACCGGCTATTGGTTTTTGCGTGATCTGAGTCGCGAAAAACTCTTGGCTCTCGCCGAGCCGGTGCCTAGTGGGCCGACAACGGAGGAATTACAGGACTTGGCCAAGCGGCACAACTTGAGCGTCGGGGCCGGCTTACTTGAAATTAGCGATGAGGGTGAGATGTTTAACAGTTACGTCGTGGCGATGCCGGACGGGCGGACGGTCTGTCACCGAAAGCTGCACGCATTTGTCAACGAGCACATCGCGAGTGGTAGCGAATTCACGGTGTTCGATCTGCCCAACGGAAACCGTGCGGCAATTCTGATCTGCTACGACAACAATCTTTTTGAGAACACTCGCATTGTGGCACTGAAAGGGGCGGAGATATTGATTGCGCCACACCAGACCGGCGGCTGCCGGACGCCGAGTCCGCGCTGCATGGGCGTGATCGACCAAGCACTTTGGCACGCACGCCGCAAAAACCCGGAGGCCATCGAGGCCGAGTTTCGAGGTTCAAAAGGGCGCGAGTGGTTGCTGCGCTGGATGCCGTCGCGTGCGCATGATAACGGGATGTTTCTCATCTTCAGTAACGGAGTCGGCATCGATGGCGATGAGGTGCGAACCGGTAACGCGATGATTTTCAATCCCTACGGCGAAATTCTCGCAGAAACGTGGGCGGCCGATGACAAAATGATCGTCGCCGACCTCAAGGCGGAGCAGTTGACGATGAATATCGGCATGCGTTGGATTCAGACGCGTCGGCCGGACTTGTACGGTAGCTTGTCCAAGCCGACCGGCCGGGAGTTGGACACGCGCACGGTGCGGTTTAAAGGCCTTGAAAAGGGGAGTTGATCGCCCACTTGGCCAAGTGCTTGGTTATTTGGATATTTTAACCAATGCGCTCCATTCTCCCTTATTATGGGACGGTTGCGTCACATGATCATCGGGTGGGTGGAGGTTTTTCACTTATCTTAAAAAAGATAAGTGGTGACTAGTTCCTTCTCTGTACTAATTGGATTGATTTTAAATCGATAACGAATCCTGTGACGGGTTGAACGGCTTGCATGATGGCACGTTGCTCACCCTCGTCGATTTCTATGGTGCCGATGTGCGCTGACTCATAACGATCCCAAGTGCCGGTGCTGTCAACTTCGTGCACGATTTCGTTCTGGCCGATACGCAACTGGAGTCGGTTCGTCTTTCCCTTGCCGTCGAGCGCCCAGTTCAAGTGGACATCGTAAACGCCGGCACTCCTGATTTTAATCGACCAAGAGGCCCGGTCGTTGGCGGTCCGCCAGAAACCGAGGTTGGCATACTTTTCCTCAAACATTAGCGAGTCACCGTAAATCTCCGCTGTTGCTGCGGTGAGTGAAAGGGCGCCGTCTTTATCTTCGGTGACGGGGGTCGGCTTGTTTCCGACGAACGATTTCGGCGGGTGAGCGGAGACGTTGATATAGGCAATCAAGTCAGCCAAATTCTGGTTGCTTAACACCTGCTCAAATCCCTCCGGCATAAGTGAACGGCCCAAACTGGTCAGTGACTGGATGTCGGTTCGCAAGATCTGGCGTTGCTGTCCGTTCAAGTCCATCAAGGTGACACTGTTGGCTCCCTCGCTGGCAATCATGCCTGCGAGCTGGGTGTCGTTATTTGTGGCAAGGGCATACACGCTGAAGCGGTCTTCGACCGCTTGGTTGGGGTTCAGGATGGCGGTCAGCAAAGCGCGCGGTGTCTTGTCGGCGATCGCGGCCAAATCGGGTCCCGCGGCATTGCCAGTGTTGCCAAGCTTGTGGCACGTCGCGCAGTGCGTGGTGAAAAGCAGTTCGCCGGATGCGGCGTCACCCTTCATGGGGTTCACTCCCGCCAACCGCTCGGCCACCAACTGGTCGCGCTGCGTGTTTTGCCGACCGAAATGTGCCGCCGCTTGTTCGCGGACCGTCTCGTTGGGGTGCTGCTTAAGTAGCTGGCGAAATGCGGCTCCGATTTCGCCGGGAAGAACCAGTTTGTTGTCGATCGCAAGCAGTAAGCCAAGTGTCTTTTTTTCATCATTTAAGATGTGTTGCAGCACACGGTTTTTTCGATTTGGAGAGTAACTCTTCCAGTGGGTCAAAAGGGGAGCGGTGGAAGGGTCACGTTTGTTTAGTTCGTCGAGCGCAAGGTCGAACAGCGGTGTGGGGGAAAGTGCGCCAAGTTGCTTATGCAGAATCATCCTGACTTGTTTTGCGTCGTCGGCGATATTCGACAGGAGCCTGAGCGCTGCAACCCTGTCGCCGGTTTTGCCGCTATTGTTTTCGACAATGAGATTCAGCGAGGCTAGCAGTTCGTCGTCGAGACCAAGCTCCGATTTTGAGAGCTTTCTCTTATGAGCGTTCTCGACTAGGGCGGAAAGTGCGCTCAGACGCCATGTTTCGAGTTTGTCGACCTTCGCTGTGAGGTTGAGCAGCAGTTTTTTAATTTCACCGGCTGAAGCTTCGGCACCGGCCAAGGCCAGTAGATTCCCTATAAGATGGCCGTGCGAGCCGATATCGTCATCGCTGATTAGCTCTTTGAGGATGCTTACGGAGTGACCTGTCGCAGATGAGGTAATTGCTATTTGCAGGTCAGGCTCATTGGATGAGCGTTTGGCCAAGAGACCAAGCAGCCTACCTGCAATGGGGGATCTCCATTCGCCGAGAGAGAAAGCGAGTTGAGCGCGGACACGTGGAGCGGGGTCGGAAACCGCTTGGCCAAGCGCCAGGCCAAGCGCATCCGTTTGGTTGGTGTGGAATAACGGTTCTGCAACCCGTATGGCGTGCTCCCGAATGCCGGGGTGCGTATCGGCCAAGCCCAGCTGGATGTGTTCCAGTTTGATCTGTTTCAGTCCCTCAAGAGTGGAAAGTGAATGCAAACGTGTCTTTGGCTTTTTACTGTTCTTTAGTAGTTTGGCCAAGTACGGGGCTGCGGAAGAATCGCCTCGGTCGACTAGCAGCCGTTGCGCTGTATCCCGTTGCCAGCCGCTTGGGCTGTCGAGGGCTGCAACCAGTCCGGAAACAGTTTTCCCGGCTAAGCTTGGTATGGGTCGCGGCGTCTTGTTACTTGGATAAACGCGATAGAGGCGGCCTCGCTCGGAGCCGGCGCGGACCTG
>JAKUOU010000078.1 GCA_022451065.1 Pedosphaera sp.
CACTCGCCGAGATCTGGACCTACCCGGCCGACGACCTGGCAGAAGAAATCGTCAACTAAGGGATTCGAAGCTAGTATTTCAGCTGGCTGAGCCGGCGAAATAACAGTTAAACTTTCAGAATTAAATAAAGACGATGTTTACACGATTCTTCAAATGGCTAATTAGCGGCCGAATTCAGAAGCGCATTTGGGTTTCCATTGGAATTTTCATTTTATTGGCTGCACTGGTGGCGCAATCGCTGAAATGGGCCGGACGGAGCGGGTGGGAAAATTGGAAGGCGAAATGGGAAGTCAAAGGTGAGAAGTTTGACATTGCCAGTGTGATTCCCCCGAAAGTCCCGGACCATCAGAACTTCGCAAAGTCCCAATTTTTTGCTCCTCTTTTTGATCATGATGTAGATAGCCCAACGTTCAATGAGGCAAGGGATCGTTTTGATATAAAGACGGCTTCTTCGTTGCGATATGCTTGGAGGAAGGGAAAGCACCGCGATTTTGTTGTGTGGGAAAGTGCTTTTTATGAATCGGACTTGGCCAAGTTGGCTGACGATCTGAAACGGCCACACTGCCGTTTCAATATTCGATACGAGGATGGCTTCGCGGCAGTTTTACCTCATTTGAGCACCATGAAGAACGCAGCCACTTTGTTTGCGCTCAGTTCGGCACAACGGCTGTCAAAAGGGGATACCACTGGAGCATGGCAGGATACACTCAACGGAATCCGCTTGGGGGAACAACTTCGAACGGAACCATTTTTGATTTCCCAACTTGTGAGGATTGCTATTCTTGAAATCAACTTTCAAACATATTGGGAAGGGCAGGTCAATCGCCAGTGGTCGGCGGAGCAGTTAACAGCCTTTCAGGAAACATTTCAGTCCATTGATCTTCTTGCCGGCATGGAATCGGCAATCAGAGCGGAAAGGAACATGATCAATCATTGGTTCACAAGCGTTGCTCAGGAGGGAATCCAAACTCAAGGCTTGGTTGATGAATTAAATTCATCTCTGGGTTTTTTCCCCGCCTTCTTTTTTTATGGCAACCAATATCAAATTAATCGGATTTTGACTGAAATAATTCTTCCAGGAATTGATGTGTCAAATCACAGATTGAATGTCCATCAATTTAAGAAAATGGAAGAGGAAATGCTGGATTTAAAGAGTAGCTTTCTCCCTTTTCGTCATGCGATAGCCCTCATGATGCTACCCGGCTTGGACAAATACGCCTTGAAGGTAAGCCAAACTCAAGCGGCATTGGATCAGTCTGCCATTGTTGCCGCACTGGAAAGGTATCGCTTGGCTGAAGGTAGTTATCCCGAAAAATTGGCAGCATTAATGCCAAAATTCATTGCAAAGATTCCGGGTGATTTGTTTCACGATCAAGGTTTGGTTTACCGAATCAATGAAGATAATTCCTTCACTTTGTACTCAACCGGTTACAACGGAACAGATGATAATGGTGAGTTTTTCATTGGAGGCGAGTCAATCGACTTTGCCAAGGGCGATTGGCCTTGGCCCCAGAAAGTTGCGGAGTGATGGCCACCACTCCGCCGGCATGGAGTCGATTGACCAAGCGCTTGGCCAAATTATAGCCGGAAAAACCGCTCCAGTGTTCAAGTGGCGAACTAACCGTTAAACTTGGAGGGCACACGCGTTTACGTGTGGCTTTTCCACCCTACTGTTTCTCAATTCGGTAGAGGTGGGTCTTGGTACGGAGAATCCACGCAGCGCCATGTACAGCGGGAGAGGCCATGAAACCGCCCTCGAGTTGGCTCTCGGCAAGAATCTCAAATTTGCGCTTGGCCGCGACCACGGTGGTCTTGCCCTCCTCGCTGAAGAAAAAAATCCGTTTGCCATCCGTCACCGGCGATCCCGAGTAGTTCCCGCCCACACGCTCGCTCCAAGTGATTTCGCCGGACTTGGCCTCGACACATGTCGCGATGCCGCCGTCATCAATCATGAAAATGTGTTCGCCGATCAACAGTACAGACGGCTTGTTGGATACGCTGCGTTTGGTTCGCCATTTAATGTTGTTTTCAGTCGAATCGCCACTGCCTCCAGGGTCGACCGCAAGCAATTGGCCTTTCGCAAAACCGGTTGGATAAAACACCATGCCGTGCCCATACACAGGCCGGGTGCTCGCCGAGTGTTGCGCCCGCTCGGTGATACGCCAAAGTTCCCTGCCTGTCATCGGGTCGTACGCGTAGCAAGCCATCGCGCCGACACTGATCAGTTGCGTGACTCCGTTGTGCTGGATGACGTGCGGCGTGGAGTAGCCCTTACGCAGATCACCATCGCGGAACGGCTCGCCGTTCGTGTTGAGATCCTGAAAGTCAACGCTGCGCTTGGTGCGCCAGACGGTTTTGCCGGTGTGCTTGTCCAGCGCGGCAATGAACTGATGATCGGCCCCGTCGAACGTGAGGATGAGCAGGTTTTTGTGTATGACCGGCGACGAACCGGCCCCACGAAAATGGTCGCACACAAAATCGTCCCGTGTCCACAGCACCTTGTTGGTTTTGGTGTCGAGACAGGCCGTGCCCGGCGAACCCCACGTCAGGTACACCCGATCCTTTTCGACAACCGGCGTCGGTGAAGCATAGCTGTTAAACTTGTGCGCGTACTGAGGCTCAGCGACACGGAATAGTTGCTGCTCAAAAATAATTTTACCACTGTTCGCATCGACGCAAAGACCGGAGAGCTTGTGACCTTTCTCGTCTGCCGTCGTGAGCCAAACCTTGTCCCCCCAAACCACAGGCGACGACCAGGCCCGGCCGGGCAACACCACTTTCCAGTCGACGTTTTTCGTCTCACCCCACTCAGCCGGCAAGGCTTGGCCACCTGGAATGTGGCCCGTGCCATGTGGCCCACGAAACTGCGACCAATCAGCCAAGCCGGATATCGTTGCAGCAAGAAGCAACCCGACCAAAGCAAAGCTCTTGGCCAGATAGTTTCCAGTGTCTCGGTGTCCTTTGCATTTAAAAAACATTGCGCTCTTCTGCATCACTCTCATCAGACTCGTGAAAAATTCGGCCGAAGTCACTCACGCCACCGTCACGCTCGCAAGCAAAAACAGGGAGGTTATTTTTTGTTGAGTAGTTGCCAAATCAATACGAAGGCGGGCGCGAACTCTTTGGGTGCCGTGGCGATCCAATCGTTGATTGTTTCCGACTTGAACCAGCCGCCGTCGGAAAGTTCGTCGGGATCGAGCCGGAACGGGCCCTCGTGTTCGAGGCGATAAACCCATGCGAATTCCTGACCGGTAGCCTCGCAGGCATCAATCTTGAACAACCGCTCCGGCACAGCCGCAAGCTCAAGACCAAGCTCCTCGCGCGGCTCGCGCAATACGCAGGCGTCGTACTCCTCGCCGGAGTCAAGATGGCCCGAGGCGGACGAATCCCACGTGCCAGGGAAGCAGTCTTTTTTCATCGACCGCTTTTGCAAAAACAACTCACCGACGGCGTTGAAGACCAGCAGGTGAATCGCGCGGTGACGCAGCCCTAGCCGGTGCACCTCGCTGCGAGGCCGCCGGCCGATGACCTGGTCATTCGCATCGACAACATCGAAGATTTCCTCACTCATGCTGGTTCGGCCCGGCTCAAGTGTTGCGTAATCTCTACGAACTGCTCGAGCGTCACCCGTTCGGCACGGATTTGTTCGTCGAGCCCGAGCGTTTTAAAAATCTCCGCCACGGCGGCTTCGGGCCAATCGCGTTTGAGGAGTTTCATCATTTTTTTTCGGCGCTCGGAGAAAACACGCTTGGTGATTTTTTTAAACACTGGGCACAACCCTGGGGGTAGCAGCTCCGTCTCGCGGCGCAGCAACTCGATGCATCCGGAGTCCACGTTAGGCTCGGGATAAAATGAGCCGCGCGGGATGGTGAACCACTCACCCGTCACGTAGTGCAGCCCAATCAACAGCGCGAGCACGCCGTACTCCCTGCTATCCGGCCCGGCCAACATCCGCCGTACGACCTCGAGTTGCAGCGTGACTATCATGGTGTGCGGCCGGCCCGCCGAGGCGGCGAGATCGATGAGCAGCGGCGAGGCGATCGAGTACGGCAGGTTGGCAACGAGCTTGTGGACAGACCAGTCGAACTCCGTCATTCGGATGACCTTCAGCGCATCGGCATGTTGCAGATTGAAGTTACCTTGTTCGCCAAACCGCTCCTCTAGCAGCTTGACCAGTCGCCGGTCGGTCTCGATGGCGGTAACGTGGCCGGCACTTTGCAGCATCAACCCAGTCAGCGGACCAAGCCCGGGGCCAATCTCAATCACTTGATCGTCGGGGGTGAGCTTGGCCAAGCCGACGATTTTGCGAAGTTGGTTTTGGTCATGCATGAAAGTTTGGCCAAGCGACTTGGTTAACATGATGTCCTCGTCGTTGAGGATATTGCGGATCTCGGTGAGGTTCATGCGTAGGCCTCCTCCAGCGCACGGCCAAGCGCGCGGATTAGCTTCGTGATGTGCGACTTGCCGACGGTTAGCGGCGGCGTGAACGACAGGATGTTCGCCGGAGCGCCTTCCGGCAGCAGGATAAAACCGTCGTCCAGCAGTCGCTTGGTCACGGACAGAGCGATGTCAGCGGCAGGCGTGCCGTCGTCGTGGAACAACTCGAGCGCAACCATCAGGCCAAGGCCACGGGCGTGGCAGCGGGCACGGCCGATGCGCCTGGCCAAGCGTTTGAGTTCGTCGAGGAACAGTCTGCCGATCTCAGCGCTGCGCTTGGGTAGGTTGCGCGACTCAAGCTCTTTGAGGGATGCGAGTGCCATCGCACAGCCAACCGGGTGGCCTAGGAACGTGCTGGTGTGGATTGCCTCGCCGGTGGACTCCGGCCAGGCACGATCCATCACCGACGCACTACCAACGCAGGCCGACAACGGAAAGCCACCCGTGAGCGCCTTACCGAGGCAGAGGATGTCCGGCACGACGCCGAAATGTTCGCTGGCCAACCAGCGGCCGGTGCGGCCAAAGCCTGTGTACACCTCGTCACAAATCAGGAGCGCACCGTGCTTGTTGCAGACATTGCGCAGCAGCTTGAGGAAGCCGGCCGGGGGGATGTTCGTGCCGCCCCGGCCCTGGACCGGCTCAACCAGAATCGCGCCGACTTTGTGTCTGCGAAATGCAGTGGCCAAGCGCTGCTCGAGCCTGGCCAAGTCAGCCCTAGAACGGGGGAACGGGACGAAGCTGGCAAACCTGCCAATTTGTCGGCGAAAGGGCGAGCGGAACTCGCTGCGCCACGTGGCGTTGAGCGCTCCGTATCCAAGACCATGATAGGCGTCTTCGAACGCAACAATGCGGGCTCGACCGGTAGCCAGATGCGCCGTCTTGAGCGCGGCCTCGACTGCCTCAAAACCGGAGTTGCAAAAGATCGTTTTACCAGTACCCCTGGTTAGGCGCTCGAAGGTGATCTGGCTGAGTTTGCAGGCTAGTTTCGCCTTGAGGGCGTGGGGGTGGACGTCGCCCATCGCGTGCAGCAGTTTTTCCATTTGGCGCTGACCCGCGGCAACGATTCGAGGGTTAGCATGGCCGGTGGCCG
The DNA here is from genome assembly GCA_022451065.1 of Pedosphaera sp. Taxonomy (GTDB): domain Bacteria; phylum Verrucomicrobiota; class Verrucomicrobiia; order Limisphaerales; family UBA1096; genus UBA1096. The sequence continues at coordinate 5,528 of JAKUOU010000078.1, forward strand.
CCACGGCGAACGCGGCGGTGAAGTCGAGATACTCACGCCCGGCGTCGTCCCAGACATGCATGCCCTTGGCGCGCTCCCAGACAATCGGCCAACTGCCGTCCGGCTCGACAAAAGTGACATTGCGCGACTCGAATTGGCGCAGTAGGTCGATGGTTTTTTTGCCTTGTTGTTTCATGCCGGTCAGACGCCCTTTTTGTCGGGTGGCCAAATGAACTTGTGCATCTGCAACTGGAAACGTACGCGCAGCCTGTCAAGGTTGATTCGCTCGACAAGTTCGCGGCGGCTGATCGGCGTGTGACCAGCCGGCACCGGCTTGAGTGACTCGTCCTGTTGGTGCGGCTCGAGCGGTGCTACCCACGAGAACAGCACGGGACAGCGTTCGTCCAGTCTATGCTCGGCAAGTTGCGCCTTGGCCCAATCGTAATCCTCCCCGGTGCCGATCACGAACTTCACCTCGTCGGTCGCCTTGAGGTGCGCAATGTTTTCCGCAAGCATCCGAGCCGACTCGCCGCTGCTCGGGCATTTCAAATCCATGATGTGCCGCACACGCAGATCGCTCGCACTAATGTCGTGCGCTCCGCTGGTCTCTACGAGCACGGTGAGGCCAATGTCGCAGAGACAACTCATCAGCGGGTGGACGTTTTTTTGCAGCAACGGCTCGCCGCCGGTGATCTCGACAAGTGGCAGTTTGTCGCCAGGCTCGCCGGTGAAATCGCACTGCGCCTCGAGTGCCAAGACAACTTCGTCGACGGTCATCGATTTTCCACCGCTGAAGGCATAGGCGGTGTCGCAATAGGAGCAGCGCAGATCGCAGCCGGTCAGCCGGACAAAAGCACACGGTAGTCCTGCAAAGGTGCTTTCGCCCTGGATGCTAAGGTAGATTTCGTGAACCAGCAGCGAGTCGGACATGGTTACGCCTCAGCGAGATTTGTCCAGAGATTGGCGCTCATCCAGATCCCACGCATGAACACCTCGAGGTCCATTTTTTCGTTGGGGGAATGGAGGTTATCGTCGGGCAGCGCAAGACCAAGCAGATAGGTGTTCACCTTCAGTATCCTGGCGAAATGCTCGACAATCGGAATCGAGCCGCCTTCACGCAGCAGTACTGGCTCGTGGCCAAACGCGGTCTTGAGCGACTTGAGCGAAGCCTTGGCCAAGGGGCCGGTCGGCGAGACAATGTACGGGTCGGCTGCGTGACCCAACTCGACCTGAATGCGCATCGTTGGCGGGCAGAGAGCCTTAAGTTGACTGGCAACCAGGCGAAGGATTTTTTGGGGATTCTGGTTTGGCACGAGACGCATGGTGATCTTCGCACTGGCCGAGCTTGGCACGATGGTTTTGCTGCCCTCGCCCTGGTAGCCGCTGGTGAGGCCGTTAATCTCGAACGTCGGGCGCGCGGAGCGTTGCTCGTTTGGCGTGAAACCTTTTTCGCCAAAGAGGGCCTTCACGCCTAGCAGCTTTTTGTACTTGGCCTCGCTGTAAGGGACGCGGGCAAGTTGCCTGCGCTCGTAGGCAGTGAGCTTGACGACGTCGTCATAAAAACCGGGTAAGTTGATGCTGCCGTTTTTGTTGATCATTCTGCCTAGAAGTTTGCTTAGCGCCATCGCAGGATTCTCGACTGATCCACCGTAAATGCCGGAGTGCAAATCACGGTCGGGACCGGTGAGTTTGACCTCGAGCGCGGCAACCCCGCGCAGCGCGTAAGTCAGCGCGGGGTGCTTGAGGTCCGGCATGCCAGTATCGGACACTACGATGCCATCACACTTGAGTTCGCGTTTGTTTTGCTTGAGGAACCCAACCAGTGCCTCGCCACCGACCTCCTCCTCGCCCTCGACGACAAACGTCAAGTCGCACGGCAACTCGGTATCGGTTTTGAGATACGCCTCGACCGCCTTGAGGTGGGCGAAGTGTTGGCCCTTGTTGTCGCTTGCACCGCGCGCGAAGAGGTTGCGGCCACGAATCGTCGGTTCGAACGGCGGGCTGTCCCAAAGCTCCAGCGGCTCGGGCGGCTGCACATCGTAGTGGCCGTAAACGAGAAAGTGAGGTTTGGTGCTGTTGCGCTTTCGCGGCGTGGCGATGGTGACGATCGGGTGGCCGTCGGTCTTGTACACGCGCGGCTTGAGGCCAAAAGACCTGGCGTGATTGGCGAGCCAACGGGCGCAGGCCGCCATGTCTTTATTATGGGCACTCTGCGCCGACACGCTGGGGAAGCGCAGGTACTCGATCAGCTCGGCGATGAACCGCTGCCGGTTGGTGTCTATGTATTTCTTCAGTTGCTTCATGGATAGGAGTCGGCGCTTGGCCAAGCAGCGCGGGCGGGTTGGTTGCCCCGGTCGCCAGATTATGCCGTGCAGGATGTCATCGCAACCCCCTCCCAAGTGGACTTTTGGGCTGACAGGGGGAGTAACTTTTGCCAGACTCGACGTGTAGCACAATTGCCGGGGAGCGTTTCCCTACCAACATTCCTATCGTTATGAAAAATATCATCGTTCCCTTCATGGCCGGCCTCGCGCTCGTTTCATCTGCAAAAGCTGCCGAGGCCACCACGTCGCTGGAGTCATTGCTGCCGGCTGAAACCGTGCTGGTGATGGCCACGCCGGACTACGCCACCGCGAAGAAGCATTTCAAGGCCGGCGCATCGGGACAGTTTTGGGACAGCGCCGAGTTCAAGCCGTTCCGCAAAAAACTGACCGACGGCTTCGAGGCAAACATACTGGACAAGATCGAGGAGCAATTGGCGGTCGACTTCGAGGCGTTCGAGGAGATGGCCAGCGGCCCGGTCGCCCTTGCCGTGGTGCCCGGACTGGCAGCCGGCGAGGAACCGGCGCTCCTACTGCTGCTCGATGCCGGGCGGAAAAGTTTTACCCTTCGCAGAACCTTGTCGCAAATGAAGCGCGACTGGAAAAAGGCGGATCGCAACGTCAGCGAGACGGAAATTGGCGGAATCGATTTTACCACGGTAAGCGAACCAGGAGGCCAGGGGCAGGTGCATATCGGCCGCGTCGATGCCAAACTGATTGTTGGCACAGCAACGGGACAGATCGAGGGCGTTCTGGCGCGGCTGAACGGGAAGGGGGGCGGAACACTAGCTGCCAACCCGGCGTTCGCGGCGGATCACAGCGCGCTGCTCAAGGGAGCCGATTTTTACACGTGGGCTAACTTTGGCAAAGTGATTCCGCAGTTGCTCGACANCGCTCCTGACGGGGCCGAACTCGGCATCGACTTCGGTGAAGTGTTCGGTTCGCTTGGTCTTGACGGCTTGAGCACATTCGCCGTGACATACAGCGAGCGGCCCGACGGGGCACACGCCGAATTATTTATCGGTTTGCCCGAGGCCAAACGCAAGGGGTTGTTCAGCCTACTGGAAACCAGGCGCGCGGATGCCTCGCCGCCGCCATTCGTCCCGGCCAACGTGAGCGCTTTCTCGCGGTGGCGGGTCGACATGGGCGCCGCATGGAAAAACCTCGAGAAGCTGCTGCTCGAGTTGTCGCCGGATGTGGCCAACATGGTCGAGTTCACCGTCGGACTGCTTGGCAAGGACAAGGACTCGAATTTCGATTTCAAGAAAAGTTTCCTCAACAATTTTGGCGATGACCTGATCCTCTTCCAGATGCCGCCGAGCGGCAAATCACTCAACGAGCTCGGCACTGGCGCGATGGCGGCGCTCGTCATGTCACCCAACCCGGCGGAGCTGATCAAGGGCATCGGTGCCGTGCCCGGCATCCTGCCACCGCCACTCAACGAAGCCATGCTCGAGCCGCGTAAACTAGGGAAGCACACCGCGCACAGCTTCGGGTTGATGGAACTGCCCGACCCGAGCACCGGCGAACTGGTTGCGAGTGAGATTTTGTTTGCCGTCAAGGACAACTACATGGCGGTGTCCACCGATGCCGACCTGTTGCAGGGCCTGCTGGACGGCAAGCCGCAGTCGCCTCTGGCAAAGCTCGACAGGCTCGCCCCGGCGGCAGCGGCGGTGGGTGGGATGAATTCCGGGTTTTTTGGCTACCAGAACGACCGCGTCATGGTGCTTAGCATGATGGACACCCTCCGCGCCAACGCCGATCAATTCGAAATGATATTCAGCATGATCCCAATGGAGGGACTGGACGAGGTCAGCCTGAACGACTGGCTTGATTTTTCACTACTGCCCGCGGGCGAGAAAATCGCGAAGTATTTTGATGTCACGGTTTACGGTGCCGAGACCGTCGAACGAGGCATCAGTCTGAAGATTTTTTCGCCGCGCCCGCCGACCCTGAAGCGCTGACTTGCGCCGCCTCGAGTTTTCGTAGCGCGGCCTCGAGTGCCGCCTGGCCGGACTCAAGCTTTCGGTCGCGCAACTTTCGCAGCTTGCGGGCGTAGGCGTTCCCCGGACGGGCCGCTTCGCCCATCAGGAAAATGCCTGCCTCACGGGGTTTTGCGGTTCCCCGCAGCACCGCCGCCGAGAGCGTCGGATAATCGGTTCCCGGCTCGCCCCAGACATTTTTCAACGCGGCAAGTATCCGCACCTCCCGTTCGCCGCCGAGTTGAAATGTGCCTCGCAGTGCGTCCCACAAACCGTGCTCGGCAGGCATGAGCCGCGCAAGCGTATCGAAGCCCACCACGCGCAACTCGTACCGTTGGCTAGCCACAAGCCGCATCACCGCCGGGGCGGCCCGGTGGCCCATCACCGCCAGTGCGGCGGCGGCGGCGGCGGCCTCGTCACTGCCTGGCTTGGCCTCAATGATGTCGACCAGCGCCGGCGCGGCGGCGGCGGCGTCCGACTTCATGTTGCGCAGCACGTGCAACATCCGCGTACGGTGTCTGCCTTCCGTTTTGCCAAGCCGGTTAGTGATCTCGCGCAGCGGCAGCGAACCAAGCCCGCGCAGCGTGGCGAGAGAATTGTTCCAGACAAGATGCTCCCTGTCACCGAGCGACTCGACCAGGTCGGGGATGGCAGGCGCCGCCGCTTGGCCAAGCACCGCCAGGCCGGCCGCACCGCCGGCGCGAATTTCCGAGCGCTCGTAAAGATTCACCCAGCGCAGGAGATCCTGCCGATTGATGCCCGGAATTTTTTTGACGGTGCTGAGCAGGGGCTGTTTCCAAATCGGATCGGAGTGACGCACCGAGATCCGCAGCCAAGGGATGGCGTTGGTGCCCAGCTGCGCCACGGCGGTCTGCGCGGCGACGCGGCGTTCGGGGTCGGCAGTGACGAGCAGGTCCTGCACCCACTCCTCAAGTGGCCGGCCGTCCACCACCGGCCCACGGTCTCGCTGGGCCACGATGAGGAACAGGGCGAGCACTACCAGCGCCACCAGGCCAATCTTGAGCGATTGCCGTTTCCTCATGGCAAAAGTCTGCGAGCGCCGACTCGCGGCGGGAAGAAAAATCAGTCGTTCTGGGCCTGAATCTGGCCTGCGATTTCGAGGGCCAGCTCGATGGCCTGGCGGGCCGACTCGCCACTGACGAGCGGGGCCTGTTTCCCGGTGACGCACCGGACGAAACTTTCCAGCTCCACCTTTAACGGTTCCTCCCGTTGGATCGGCACCGGCTCGCGTACGACACGCCTCCCGCCAAACTGGCTGACGATGGCGCTGTCTTTGCCGGCAATCAGCTTCTTTAGTATCGACGATTCCTGCTCGTCCTCCCGGGCTAGCCGATAGTGGTAACCCTTCTGTTCGCGATAATCGAGTGACACGTAGCTGGGGGTGTCGCCGCCGCTGAAGACTCGAATCTTGCGAAGGCTCTCCGGGCTGACACGACTGACGGTGAGGTTGGCGACGCAGCCATTGGCGAAGCGCAGCCGTGCGTTGGCGATGTCCTCCGACGCGCTTAGCACCCGCACACCGGCGGCATCAACGTGCTCGACCGGCGAGCCCACAAAGGCCAGCACAATGTCAAGGTCGTGAATCATTAGATCGAGCACCACGCCGATGTCCGTGCTGCGCGCCGGGTAGGGCGAAAGTCGATGCGACTCGATAAAGCGTGGCTCGCAGGCGGCCTCGCGTAGGTAGTTGAAGACCGGGTTGAAGCGTTCAATGTGGCCGACCTGCAGCACGCAATCGTGCCGCTTAGCCAGGAGCACCAGCTCGGCAGCCTGCTCGGCGTTATCGGTCATCGGCTTCTCGACGAGCAGATGTTTGCCCTGCTCGAGCAGCGGCTTGGCCAAGGTGTGGTGCGTAACCGTGGGCGTAACAACGCTCAGGGCATCTGCCGCCTCGGTAGCAGCCTCGATCGAGTCAAGCGCGACGGTGGAATTTTTTTCGGCGACCGACCCGGCCTGGGCGGCGTCGGAGTCGTACACGCCGACCAGCTCCACGGTACCGTGCCGGTGCATTTCACCGTAAATGCGCGCATGCTGGCGGCCAAGCGATCCCACGCCCAGCACGGCCACCTTGACCCTTGCTGCCATGCCCGGAGAGTACCGACCCATTGGCCAAGCGGCGAGGAAATCAGCCCCCGAAGCGACCACGTCACCGAGTCTGGACAGCATCAAGTTGCCAGCCGCAACGGGCTTATTCCGCATCGGGCTAATACGGTACGGCTCCGACAGCCAGAGTCCCGACCCCCGGAGTGTAACATTCGCGCAACTTCCGCCGCTGCCCTAGCAGGAACGTACAATGTTCTTTTCCCTCTAACTTGGCGCTCCCACCCGTGCCGATGGCGGAAACAAGCTTGGCGACTAGAGCGGCCCCCCTGACCAGGCTTCGGGAGAAACTGACCTGCATCGTTTGAAGCTCCTGGCAAGCGAGAACTCGACAGCCAAACGCCTACCTTGCATCATTCCCGCCCTTTTTACATCGAAATCAATGGCCCAGCCGGAAATCAAAACCAAGGTCGTGGGGAGCTACCCGGTTCCGGCGTGGCTCGCCGCCAACCCCTCCAAGCCTGCCCTGCGCGACGCGATTATGGTTGTGCTCAAGACGCAGGAGTTGGCCGGGATCGACCTGATCTCCGACGGCGAGCTCTCCCGCTTCGACGTCAGCCACCCCGAGACCAACGGCATGATCGACTACTTCATCCGTCCGATGGGCGGCATTTCGACCGCCCTAACGCGGGAGGAACTGACCCGGTTTGCCGCCGAGCAGCGGATGGACTTTCGCACGCAACCGGCCGGCGTGGTCGTCGGGCCACTCACCGAGGGTACACTCAACCTGCCGCGTGACTGGCAGTTCTTCCGGAAACTGTCCAGCGTGGACACGATGTTCACCTTCACTGCGCCGTACATGCTGGCACGTACATTGGTCGACCGGCAATACGGTGACATTCGAGCGATAACGATGGCACTAGCCGAGCTGCTCCGCAAACAGGTCCATTCAATCGATGCGCCGGTAATCCAAATGGACGAGGCCCACCTGACCGGCCACGCCGAAGACGCCGAGTGGGCGCACGAGCCGTTCAACCTCGCGCTGGGCGGCATCCAAGGCGAAAAATCATTGCACCTCTGCTTTGGCAACTACGGCGGGCAATCGATCCAAAAAGGCTACTGGCAGGATTTAATGCCGTTCCTCAACAAGTTGGATGTCGATCACCTCGTGCTCGAGTTCGCTCGGCGCGGCTACGACGAACTGGCGGCGTTCAAGGGACTGAAACCGGAGACCAGACTCGGCGTCGGCGTGGTGGACATTAAGGACAACGAAGTCGAGTCAGCCGACGTGATCGCGGGCCGAATCGAAAACGCGGTTAACGTGCTGGGCATCGAACGGGTCAAGTGGGTGCACCCCGATTGCGGCTTCTGGATGTTGCCCCGAAGCGTGGCTGACCGAAAAATGGCGGCCTTGGTTGCCGGCCGCGATCAATTCCTCGGCCGCTAAAAGAACCAGCCTCAGTCGCCAAAAGCCTCTCTAACGACCGTAACTTGAGCAATGCGAATCATTTAAGCTGATTATTGCTTGTTTATGCACCGATTTGAAAAGCCCGAAAACCGGTTTTTTGTAATGAAAAAAAGGGTTTTTTAAGGATGTGTTGGAGAGTTTTTCACCAGTTCTTCACAATTTTCTCAAAGCGTCCCATAATAGTGACATATTGTCCCTATATTCCAAGTTGACAGGCGCCAAAACTGACACTAGCCTCCGCCCCGCTGTTGGAGGCGGGAACATTCCTACTCTCGGTGGTTGGAAAGGAAATAAATCTCTTTTGACTGAAATACGCATCAGAAAAGGTGAGCCATTGGACAGGGCGTTGCGCCGCCTGAAGAAGCGGCTCGACCGTGAAAACGTGATCAAGGACGCACGAAACAATCGTTACTACGAAAAGCCAAGCGTTCGCAAACGCCGCAAGATGAAGGTGGCCAAGTTCACGCAAATGTTGAAGACGCGCCACGCAGACGCCTGATTACACGGAATTTTTTCGCCGGAAGTTGTCGGTTGAGGCAGCTTCCGGCTATTTTTTTGCTGCGCCATGTATTCCTTCTCCACCTGCTGGAACTCCCACCGCCACACGAATGGCCGCGAGATGCTCGAGGAGATCCGCG